>NZ_JBXWOP010000011.1:0-174784 GCF_059610965.1 Ruegeria sp. CDSB136 | reverse complement strand
CCCGTTCAGACTACAATTGATCCACTGGATCAATCGCTTAACGTCGTCACCTCGTCAGGGCCATAACCTGAAGGTCAGAGGCTCAAATCCTACTCCCGCAGCCACTTTTAAAGAACAAGCCGCCGCAAGGCGGCTTTTGTCGTTCTGGACCAACCCAATCATCGCTGCCAGGGCACCCTCCAACTCAATCTGCACGCCATCCCGTTCATGTTGGATCGTAACACGTTCGATCAAGCCCCGGATAATCTCCAAGGCCCCCGTGCGGATCGCCGGGTCTGATAGTGCCTGTGCCAGATCGGCGACCTTTGAGCGATAGAGTTCCGACAGGTTCGGGTGTAGGCGCACCGGTGAGGGCACAGGCTCGGAGAGCTTTGCGTCAAGCTCGGCGATCTGCGCTTCGAGTTCTTCGAGCCGCGTTTGAAGCCCTGGGGTGCGAATGCCTTCTGCAATCGCGTCATAAAAACCACTCAGTTTGCGCGCCGCTTTGTCCCGCTCGGATTGCAGGCGGGTCCGGGTTGTCTCCACTGCGCCTGCTTCTGCGTTAGCGGCTTCGCTGAAGGATTTGACAAATGTGGCCACAGCGTCGGGCTGCATCAGACGTCGGCGCAGCAAATCCAACACGGCGTCTTCCAGTATATGGCGGCGAATGGATTGCCTGTGCGTGCAGGTACCGAGCTTGCGGGCAGCAGAGCAGGCGAGGTAGTCGCGCCCGACTGTCGCGAGCGGCCCTCCGCAGGTGCCGCAGAATGCAAGACCGGTCAGATGAGGCTGCTCAATTTGCTGAAACTTGTTTTGATGCCCACACAAAGGGCAGAACGGACCACGGCTCCCATAGTAGGCGCACATGTCTCACTATAAAATTTTGCTTGTCCTCCTTGACGGATCACTGCGCCAAATGCTGCCATGGGCAGGCATTCAGCTGGCCTGGGAGGCTTCAATGAGATTTTTTCTGACATCGACAGCAATTGTTTCTGTCGCATTATGTGCGACCTCTTCCAAAGCTCAGGAGTCCGCGCAAGGTGGGCAGGTCGGGGAGATGACCATATCGGTAGACGATATGCGCGAACCCGCTCCCGCAGATTTCTCGCCTTATGCCGGGCGCGACTTTCCGACTCGTCCCCTGTGGGGCGATACCCACCTGCACACGTCCAATTCGCTGGATGCGCGTGGATTTGGGGTCATCCTGAGCCCGGATGACGCTTATCGATTTGCACGGGGTGAGGAGGTCACGACATCACACGGCCTCCGCGTACAACTGTCGCGTCCGCTCGACTGGCTTGTTGTTTCCGATCATTCGGATGCCATGGGGGCAATGAATGAAATCATTGCGGGAAACTCAACGCTGATGCGTGATCCAACGCTTCGAGATTGGAGCGAACGACTTAATGCAGGTGGAGACGTTGCTCTCGGTGCGACTATGGAGGTCATTGAGACATTTGCCGGGATTACCGGGGAAGCCCTTCCCGAGGCTGTGTCGGATCGCAGGTTCGTGCAGTCCGTTTGGGACGAGTTCACGCAAACCGCCGATCATCACGATGACCCCGGTACGTTTACTGCGTTCATCGGATACGAATGGACATCCACCGAAGCCGGCAACAACCTCCATCGCAACGTGATTTACCGTGATGATGCCATTCGCGCACGGCAAATGCTGCCCTTCACGACCGCAGAAACCTTTAATCCGGAAAAGCTGTGGGACTGGATGGAAACATATGAAATGGAAACCGGCGGTCGTGTTCTGGCCCTTGCCCACAACGGCAACGTTTCCAACGGCCTTATGTTTCCTGTCGAGACCAATCCGGAAACGGGTGAGCCTTTGACGGCGGACTACGCTGAACGGCGCGCGAAATGGGAGCCAATGTACGAGATCACCCAGATCAAGGGTGATGGGGAAACCCATCCGTTCCTAAGCCCGAACGATGAATTCGCGGACTATGAAACCTGGGATAAATCCAATCTTGGCCCGACGCCCAAAGAAGATTGGATGCTTCAGTACGAATATGCCCGCGAGGCTCTGAAGAACGGTCTCAAGCTGGAAGCGCAACTTGGCACCAATCCGTACAAATTCGGTGTTGTGGGTTCGACCGACAGCCATACCGCGTTGGCGACGGCGGAAGAGGACAACTTCTTTGGCAAGCACTCAGGCGTCGAGCCGGAGCCCGGTCGATGGCAGCATGTCGTAGGTGAATTTGACGCGTTGAGGATCCTCGGCTGGGAAATGGCAGCCTCTGGCTACGCGGCGGTTTGGGCCGAAGACAACACGCGCGAAGCCATATTCGACGCCATGGAGCGAAAAGAAGTTTATGGAACAACCGGTAGCCGCATAACGGTTCGTTTCTTTGGTGGCTGGGACTTCACAGAGGAGGACGCGCGATCACGTCTGCCTGCCGAAATAGGATATGACAAAGGCGTTCCCATGGGCGGCGACCTCTCTGAAGTGCCCGAGGGCGCGGATGCACCGACATTCCTTATTGCTGCTCTCAAGGACCCGTATTCCGGCAATCTCGACCGTGTTCAAGTTGTGAAGGGTTGGGTAAATGCCAACGGCGACACGGAAGAGCAGGTGTATGACGTGGCGTGGTCGGGAGACAGGCAACCGGATGCCGATGGCAATCTACCCGCAGTGGGTAACACCGTGGATGTCGCAACGGGTACGTTCACCAACTCAATCGGTTCTCCGGAGCTGTTGACGGTTTGGAAGGATCCCGACTTCGATCCTTCATTGCGGGCATTCTACTACGTTCGTGTTCTGGAAATTCCGACGCCCAGGTGGACAGTTTACGATGCCGTTCGGTTCGGGGACGAACTGCCCGCAGATGTGCCTACCTCAACACAGGAGCGCGCGTACACTTCGCCAATCTGGTATACTCCAGAAGGCTGAGATGTCCGGCAACCGAGGTTGACTGTGACCGAAGTCCCTTAGCTTCCAAGGCAGCGTCACAAAGCGAAATCCGTCCTTTCAGGCGGTTACTTGGGGCTCGAAGTTGATTGTGGATTGAGCTGCTTTCGGCCAAGACGGTCAGACACAAAGACCGGAGGTGCGAGAAAGGCTCAATCAGCCTCTCTCGGTGGATTGTATCGCGTGTAGGAATAAGTCCAATGCCACCAACCTCGAACTTCGTCAGGTTTCGTATTCAGAGCGTTGCGGAGGCCAGCGAATGGGTATTCGCGGACGGTTTTTCGAAAGTCAGCCGTATTCGTCGAAAGCGCGCTTTCGAATCGTCGAACTTCTTTCAACCAGGTCTGCCTCTAACCTTTCAGGCTCAGGTCTCTCCTGAGTGGAAATCCAACGCGCCAATGCGATCGCTGCCCTTTCACCCATTGTTGAAACTGGAAGATGAACTGTTGTGATGGAAGGTACAGCCACGGCAGAGCTTGGCAGGTCATCCAGGCCCATTAAAGACACCTCGTCCGGGACACTGATGCCGTTGGATTGAAGACCAAACAAAACCCCTAGTGCCACAACGTCCGACAGACACAGGATCGCATCTGGTTTGACCGACCTGTTGACGATGCGTGCAGTAGCCTCGGCGCCGCCCCGGAGGTTTATTTCGGTTTCAACTGTCGTTATCTCGCCATCCCAATTCAGCTCGTGCAGCCCGGAAAGTCGGGCCTGTGTTCGGTCATTGTTGTGAACAGGGCCGTGAATAACTGCAATCCGCCGGTGTCCAAGCTTAATCAGATGCCGTAGGGCCAATTGTGCCGCGGCCTTGTTATCGTATCCAATCGTTGGAAAAGGGTTGGAGACGTCAAAGTATGATGTGACGATCGTGGGGATTCTTGTGCGCTCGATCAGGTCGTGAAATTCAGCGGCGTGTGTTGCGCCAGTAATGATCAGCCCTTCAGCCCCGATATCAACCAGCCCCTTCGCCTTTTCGGCTTCAACCTCCAGGTCTGACTCAGTTGTGGCTACGATCAGTGAAAGCCCATCTTGGGACAGTCTGCGTTCGAGCGCAGCAAGAAACCGAGCGAAAATGGCATTGTCCAACGTTGGTACCAGCGCACCCACGAAACGGGTCCGACCAGAGTTGATTGCTCTGGCGGCCGCGCTGGGGACGAATCGAAGATCCGCAATTGCTTTCTGAACTTTCTCCAGAGTTTCCTTTTTCACAACACCCGGTTCGTTCAGCACCCGGGATACGGTTGCGACCGATACGCCCGCTGCTTTCGCAACATCTCTGAGATTTGTGCGTTTTTTCAACGTCGGGTCTTTTTGTGTCACGTGGTATCGCGCCTATTTTTTCTACCTTCAACGAAAGTGTTGACATATGTAACTAGTTTCATCAACCTCTGTAACTAGTTTCATAAATGAGAATCCTACGGCAACATGCATGGTTCAGCTGTCCTACACGAGTTCACGAATGCCGGGTTTGTTAGCCCGGGACGCAGATTCCCGGGCTTTCCGAAGGCCTCGGGTGTCCGAGAATATGTGCTGGCGCCACGCGACGCGCACCGTGTTGAAGCCGCCGAGGGCGACCTGCTGTCATTTGAGGCGACATCGCAGGGTTATCCGCTGGACATTGTTGCGTTTGCCGATGGGAGGCCTGCACTTGCTCGACTGAAACTGCAAGCGAACGGAGCGGTTGATCAGGGTGCATTCAACAGCGACCCTTATACGGGTTGGATTGGTACAAATGGCGGAGATCCAAGGCAGGAAGTCGCGTGTTTCAGGCTAATGGCCTCATCAGAACCGCTGGTGTTGCGTGTCGAAAAACGCGTGACAGTTTGGTTGATCAGGCCAGCGCTCATTTCTGGCTTGGTTGAGGGAACCGATACCGGATGCGTTACGGTCTCCCATCAATGTGCAGCCTCAAACCAGCCTCAGCTGCCGCCACTTCTGGGAGATGTCCGGGACGAGTTTACTGTACCGAGAGGAACGGCGCTGGCTTACGAATTGAAAGCGGGCGAATTCGTTCAGATCATCGACGTGGAAGGGCAGCAATGCTCGGACTTCATGGTGCTTCGTTCCGATGAGCTGGAACATGGAGTCGAATGGATGATCGACTCGACGGCGACGCGATCAATGGTGCGACGCGCTTATCCTGGCCCGGGGTTGCTGGACAAGTTCTACGATCGTGAGATGCGACCACTTCTCAATGTGGTGCAGGACACCTGTGGGCGCCACGACACTTTCGGTCTGGCCTGCACCGCCCGAGGTTATGAAGAGCGCGGCTTTCCCGGCCACGTGAACTGTTCCGATAACATGTCCAATGCGCTGGCGCCTTACGGTGTCGCGCGTCGTTCGGCCTGGCCGCGATCAATTTTTTCTGGAACACATGGGTTGATCCGGCGACGCATCACATTCTGACCGAGGAGTCCTATTCCCGCCCCGGTGACTATGTCGCCATGCGCGCAATGGAGGACCTAGTGTGCGTTTCGACCGCTTGCCCGGACGACATTGACCCGATCAATGGCTGGAACCCGACAGATGTGCACGTCCGCATCTACCGCCCAGAAACGCCGATCCGCCGTGCGGTTGCCTATCGTGAAAAGGAAGATGCCCCGATGTCGATCAGTCAGGAATCCGCATTTCATGATCGGCTGGCCCCGTTGACCCAACAATTCGTGCCTGCACGTGATCTATGGGCACCAGTCAGCTTTCCGGCGCACGGCACCTTGGGTGAATACTGGGCCTGTCGTGAGGCCGTGACAGTTCAGGACATGAGCGGGTTGCGCAAATTCGATATTGTTGGCCCGGACGCCGAGAAACTGCTGCAGCAGGCAACAACTCGCAACGTGGCGAAGCTGCCGGTCTGGCGTGGGTCTTACACGTTGATGTGTGACGAAGGCGGCTCGGTTATCGATGACGGCACGCTTTTCCGTCTTGCGCCCGAAATCTTCCGTTGGTGCTGCGGATCCGAGGAAAGTGGTCGTTCGCTACAGGCATTGGCGACGGATATGGGCCTGCAGGTTCGGGTGCACGCGATGCGGAACGCGATGCCAAACCTTGCCATTCAGGGGCCAAAATCCCGCGATTTACTGCGCAAGATCGCCTTCACTCAGCCACACGTGCCTTCGCTGGACCACCTGAAGTGGTTCGGGGTCACAATTGCCCGGCTCAATGATCGCGATGGTGCGCCATTCATGCTCTCACGCTCGGGTTATACCGGGGAACTGGGTTACGAAGTCTTCTGTTCCAAGACCGACGCGCTAGCGATCTGGGATGCGGTGATGGAGGCGGGTGAAGAGTTTGGGATCACACCCATGGGCTCGGCTGCGCTGGACATCATCCGGATCGAAGCCGGATTGGCCGCGGCAAATGCCGAGTTTGCGCCAGGCGTCGACGCGTTCGAGGCCGGTTTGGACTTCGCGGTCGATCTGAACAAGGCGAGCTTTACGGGCAAATCTGCGCTTGAGCGAAACGCGCGAGAGCCGCGCCGCGTGCTCAAGGGATTGTTGATCGGGTGCGATGATGTGCCTGCTCATGGCGCTTCGGTCTTTGCTGGCGAACGGCAGGTGGGCGTGGTCACTTCGGCCATCCGATCACCGATGCTTGAACACGCGATCGCCATGGCGCGGCTGTCGGTTGAGCATGCCGAGAACGGCACGCAACTTGAAATTGGGCAACTCGACGGGCGGATGAAACGCCTGGGGGCAACGGTATCGGACATTCCATTCATAGACCCGCAACGCAAGCGGGCGCGCGTCTGATGGCGCATCCAACACAACGCAACGGGAGAATTTGATATGAAGAAACTGACAACACTCACGGCAACACTGGCTTTCGCCTTGGGTGCTACTTCAGCGTTGGCGCAAGACAAGGTCATGGTGGGCGAACCCAGCTGGCCCGGTGCCAAAATCATGAGCCGCGTCATCGGGCAGGTTATCGAAACGCGTTTGGGCGGAGAGGTGGGCTATGCGCCGGGCGCCAACGCCGTGATTTTTGCCGCAATGGATGGCGGGCGAGGGGACATTGATGTGCACCCCGATGTCTGGTTGCCGAACCAGTCTTCCTTCACCGATGAATACGTCGACCAGAAAGGCACCGTCGCGCTGTCTTCAGGCAGCTACGAGGGTCGGGCGGGGATTTGTGTTCCCAACTACATGGTCGATGATCACAGCATCAAATCGATCTATGATCTGGCCACACCTATGGCCCAGGAATTGTTCGACTCTGACGGCGATGGCATGGGCGAAGTTTGGGTTGGCGCGTCGGGCTGGGCCTCAACCAACACCTTTAAGGTGCGTGTGCGCGACTATGGTATCGAAACGTTCCTGACTCCGACAACCGAAGATGAGACGGTGTTCTATTCCCGTCTCAAGGATCAAATCGACCAGAAAAAAGGCGCCGCTTTCTACTGCTACGCGCCGCATTATGTGCACGCGCTGTATGATGTGACAATCCTTGAAGAGCCCGCACACGACGCGGCCACATACAAGATGGTTCAGCCGGATCAGGACGCGGATTGGTACAACAAATCGCATGTCAGCACAGGCGAGCCTGTGAAAACCGTGACGGTTGCCCACTCCAAATCTCTGGAGCAGCGCAATCCGGCCGCCGCTTCTTTTCTGAGCAACATCAACATGAATGCCGATCAACTCAGCGGCCTAACCTACGAAGTTGTCGTTAAAGGGCGCGAAACGGATGAAGTTGTGGCCGAATGGATCGCCGCGAACGGCGATACCGTCGACGGCTGGCTGGGCCTGAAAACCAACTGATACCCAGCGCCCCCGGCCAGGTTGTCGGGGGCACATTCTGAAAGCTAGACCAAGGTGGGGCCAGTATGACAGCGGATATCGCAATCGATGCGCGCGGCGTGTGGAAAGTGTTCGGAGCACGCGCGCGGGACGCACTGAAGGCCATTCACAGTGAAGGGTTGAGCAAGGCCGAGGTGCTGGAGCAGTTCAACTGCGTTGTCGGCGTCGCTGATGCCAGCTTTGAGATCGAGCGCGGCGAGCTGTTTTGCGTCATGGGCCTGTCCGGGTCCGGTAAATCGACCCTTGTGCGCCACGTGAACCGTCTACTGGAACCTACCGACGGCCATATCTACCTGGACGGCGATGACGTGATGGGCCTGAACGACGACGGACTTCGCGATTTGCGGAACCGCCGCGTCGCCATGGTGTTCCAGAACTTTGGCCTGATGCCCCACCGCACGGTGCGCGATAACGTGGCCATGCCTCTGGAAATTCGCGGCACCGGCAAGGCGCGCCGCTGGGAAGAGGCAGATCGCGTTCTCGAACTGGTAGAGCTCAATGGCTGGGAAGACAAATACGCACATGAGTTGTCCGGTGGCATGCAGCAGCGTGTCGGCCTTGCCCGGGCGATCGCTGCAGACCCCGAAATCCTGCTGATGGACGAACCATTCTCGGCCCTCGATCCGCTGATCAGGAAGCAATTGCAAGACCAGTTCATGGAACTCAGCCACAAGCTCAATAAGACCACGATGTTTATCACCCATGACCTTGATGAGGCGATCCGTATCGGCCACCGCATCGCGATCATGAAGGATGGGCGCATCGTTCAGATCGGCACGCCGGAAGAAATCATCCTCAATCCCGCCGACGATTACGTCGCCGATTTCGTCGCCGGGATTTCCAAGCTCAACATGATCTTTGCGCACTCGGTGATGAAACCGGTCGACGAATTCGAGGCCCATCACGGCGAAGTTCCCAATGACGCCAAAGAGGCCCATCCCGACATGGATCTGTCCGACCTGATGAACCTTTGTGTCGAAGGGCACGGAGTGGTCGCAGTCACCCAAGACGGCAAGACCGTGGGCGTGATCAACCGCGCAGCGCTTATCCGCGCCATTCAGAACAGTCAGGCCTAAGGGGACAACGATGAAACACGTTGATGCACAGCAGGTCAAACCCGAAACTGCCGACCATCTGGAAGGTTTGATCGCTGATTTTGTCGGGCAAAGCCAAGCATATTATCAAAAGACCTTTGCCTATATGATGCAGGCGCCGGGTTATCGGTTCACCTTGAACAAGGCTGCCGCCGTTCTCGGCCCGATCTGGTTCGGCGCGCGAGGCCTCTGGTCCTGGTTCCTGGGCTTTCTGGTGCTTGAAACACTGGCTTACATTCAGGTCGGCTTGGGTCTATTCGGTGATCTGGGGCGGGAGTTTCGCGAACGGGCCGATCAGATCGAACAAACTCTGGCGCTGCGTCGACAGCAGATCGAGGCGGCGGAACAATCCGGCGCTGCGTCGCTGGATTCCCTAAAACGCGCGGCAGAGTCGCTGGAAGGCGCCCTGGCCGGAGCGCAGGAAGCCGCACAGAGCGCTGACTCTACCGGTATCACCTATCTGGCGGTCGGGCTTTTCCTGCTGCTGGCGGTCAAACTCCTCGCGGCGTCGTTGGCCAACTGGACGCTGGAAGGTCAGTTCGCGCGCTGGCGATCGGATTCCAGCGTGGCTCATGGATGGTCCGTGACCCGGATGGTCGTCGCGTCCGTGCTGACCCTGGTTGTCGTTGTTCTCTCTGCCATCAAGTTTGCGCAACCTGATGCGCTGTCTGTTCTAAAGACCTTTCCGACAAACCGGGATTGGCGGCTCAACGTGGGTGACGGCGTACAGGCCGTATTCGAGTGGACCAAAACAGCCGGACGCGGTTTCTTCGATGGGCTGACCTACGGAATGCGCACCCTTCTGGACTGGATCGAAGTGGTTCTGGTCGACACCCCTTGGCCGGTCGTGGGGCTGGTCATAATCATGCTGGCTTATCTTTCCGCTGGCCCGCGCGTGGCAATTTTCACCGGCGCGGCATTGGCTTATCTCGGCCTGCTGGATTTCTGGGAGAAGGCGATGACCACTATTGCCCTGCTGGGGGCCGCTGCGCTGATCTCGATCACGCTGGGTATTCCGCTTGGCATTTACTGTGCACGCCGCCCCCGCGCGTTTGCCATCGTGCGGCCAATCCTGGACTTCATGCAATCGATGCCGTCCTTCGTGTATCTGATCCCAGTTGTCGCCTTCATCGGGTCCGGCAAACCTGCCGGAGTCGTTGCGACAATGATCTTTGGAAGCCCACCGGTGATCCGCTTTACCGTTCTGGGTCTGCAGCAAGTGCCGGACACCGTGCGCGAGGCTGCCCTCGCATTTGGCGCAACGCCGCGCTATCTGCTGTGGAAAGTAGATCTGCCGCTGGCGCACAAGACCATCATGGCTGGCGTCAACCAGACCATACTTATGTCACTTGCCATGGTCGTTGTTGCATCACTGATTGGTGCGAAAGGCCTGGGCGAAGATGTGCTGGAGGCTCTGCAATATGCTGCCGCTGGGCAAGGCATACTGGCGGGTCTGGCAATCCTCTTCTGTGCTCTCATTCTGGACCGCATTGTGGCAGGCAAGAAATGACCACGGCTTTCCGGTAGCACCGGTTTGGCTGCTTCCAGTTTTCGGATCTGGTGGTTCGGCATGTAGGAACAGTGATCGGTTCAGGCATTCACGGCAAGATGCTTGGTCAAGTGAAAACGGACCGGTCACCTATGAGCGGCAAAATATTGATTTGTCGTTGATGTTTTCTGTTATTCGTCAAAACCAAAAGCCGTGAAATCCCTCTAAGTACCGCGTGCGCCAGCTTGACGTCGCGGGGCAGACCAGGGTGTGATAGAGTATACTCAGGTTAAAAAATCTGCTGTTACTTATGTTTAGATGCCAAACTCATCAATTCCGTCGCGGCTTGCGGATGGTTCTTTGCTTTTTCTGGGGCCTGGTACTTTGCCTGAGTATTGCGACATCAGCCGAGGCAAAGCGCGTGGCGCTTGTAATCGGCAACGCACAGTATGACCATGTTTCGGACATTCCCAACTCGGCCAATGACGCCAGGGACGTAGCCGCCGCGCTTGGGCGGATCGGGTTTGTTGTCACCCAAAAATACAACCTCGATTACCGAGACAAGCGGCTTACCCTTCGGGATTTTTCCGAGGAAACAGACGCAGATATGGTGCTGGTCTACTTTGCGGGCCACGGAATCGAAATCGACAATACAAACTATCTGATACCCACAAACGCGGAACTCAGAAGTGACAAGGATGTAGAGTTCGAGGCCATCCGGTTGGAGACAATGCTGAATTCAGTTTCAACGGCCAAAGGCTTGAAACTGGTTCTTGTGGACGCCTGCCGGAACAACCCGTTCGTGTCGCAAATGGTCCGAACCACGGCGACCCGGTCGATTGGCCGGGGATTGGGGCGTATCGACCCGGGCGGCGTGCTTGTCGGGTATTCCGCGCGCAGTGGGACGCTGGCATTGGATGGCGTGGGCCGCAACAGCCCTTACGCGCAGGCTTTGCTGGAGCATATCGAAGTGCCCGGTCTGGAATTGGGAAAGCTCTTCCGCAAAGTGCGGGACACAGTTTTTGACCTGACCGAGGGCTATCAGGAGCCGTTCACCTATGGCTCACTGCCCGGGCGCGACATCTTCCTTGTCCCCGCAGCAGTCAAGGCTCCTAAAGCCGAATTAGAGCAAAGCTCTGCGACCACAGAGCCCCTCCCTGCTGACGAGCGCGAAGACGCGGCTCAACGCGTCCTGCGCGAAGCACTGAAGCTGGAAGATGACAGTGTGAAAAACGGCGCATTGGAAATGATCGCGCAACTCTACCCGAACACGAGGGCCGGACAGTACGCTGGCGAGGTCGCTGGCGCGATTGGCAATCAGGCTCAGCCAAAAACGAAGGCCTCGGATGACCAAAGGAATGCAGGCGACCTGTCCTTGATGTCGAAGAATACAGCCGACCAGGGGGTTCGGGAGAATGCGCTACAAGACATGGCGCCGGAAACCGAAACTGCGTTGAACTTAAGCCGAAGCGACTATCGAAGTATTCAGCGCGGTCTGAATGCTCTGGGCTATTCCGCCGGACCAGTTGACGGGATATTCGGTGCGCGGTCTCGCACGGCCTTGCGTCGCTTTCAGGGGCAAAGCGGTTCAGAGGGAACCGGATACCTGACCGAGAAAAGCTATGCTGTTCTGAAAAACATCGCGAAACCCGAACCGCCACTTTATAGCAATGTGCAGCCTGACAGCCGCGTATCAGTGGCGTTGCCAAGTTCCCGTGCCGAGGCGTCCAGCCCGCTATATGGGGATTATGTCATCGATATCAGCCGGCGGGCGAACCCTAACGGCAAGGACGCAGGATCAGGTACAAAGCTGGTCTTGCGATTACACTTCCGCAAGTCCGCCCACGGGTTTCAGTTGATCAGTGCTCAGGAATTCGCCAAGGGCGGAGCGTCGCGGTCCAAGAGCTATAGCGCATCGCTTTCTGATAGCGGTCAATTGCGCGTGTCCGGCCGCACGAATTACTTGTTCAAGAGTTCGATTGTTGTCGGATTCTCGATAAGTCAGAATCTGCCGCCAGATTTTTCGGCGGGAAGATCGCTGAGCAGTACACAGGGCCGATTTGACAAAAACTGGTTTGTGGACGTCAGGATTACGAAAAGATAACGCTCATCATGGCTGGTCGACTTTATTGGCCTGCACTGTCGGAAGACGTATGCAACCGCAGTTGATACGCGGACGGGAAGGCTTTGGTGCGCCCGCTATGACCAGATTTGTTAATCCCAACGGTAATTGAAGCTGACGCTGATCCGTTCGTCCTCGGCCATGTTCATCGGAACCTCATGGCGCAGCCAGCTTTCCCACAGCAACACGTCCCCCACCTTCGGCTTTACATAGATGAACGGCTGCAAGTCGCGCCGACCACCCTTGAGGCGCGTGGGGGCGGCCATCATGCGGCCGGACCGAGGGTCTTCTAGTTTCAGCGCGCTGGCGCCTTCTGGCATCGCGACGTAAGTTGTGCCTGAGATCACGCTGTGAGGGTGCAGGTGGCTGGAATGCATCCCGCCTTCGGGCAGGATGTTGATCCAGAGGTCTTCCAGCTTCAGTTCGCCCTCGCCCAGATCGAACTCCAGATCCTTGGCAAACGCGGCCACATGGCTGTCCAAAACCTTGACCAGATCGGCAAATATTGGGAACCGCCATGGCAGATCGGTCAGGGAGGCGTAGCTGGTATAACCGGGATAGCCGTTTTCCTCACACCAGTCCTGTCCGGCCTCATCATCCTCGGCGATGACCAAGCAGGAATTTTCCAGCTCTTCCGGATCGATCTTCGGATCGAATTCAGAAAGGGCAGCGCGGTAGAGGCGGGTGACGAAGAGTGAAACAATCTGTGGCATGGGCCGGGCATAACCCAGCCCTTGCAGCAAGGCCAGTTAATGTTTCCAGGGTTACGTCTTAAGGGGCCCTTTGCCACAGCGCGGGATAGGGCGGCCACCATCCGCATAGGCAAGGCACAATACCATCTCGTCCGGTTTCGGCGCATCTGCTACATTCAGTGTCATCGTGTCGAAATGATCGAATGACCACGGGTTGTCCTTGTGTCCCAGCGGCAGATCGATCGCGCAACCTGGTGCACCCAGTTTTACATTTGATGGGATCACAGCCTCGCCCCCGCCAGCCGCCGCGCGCATTGGGGCACCTAGCTTGGGGTGAATCACAGCCCCGCCTTGTTCGAGATCTCCGTTCATACCGACGATGGCCGCCTTGCCGTATGAAACCGGATCTCCGTCCAGCTGCCCAATTGCTTCGGCAGCCAGATCGGCACCAAGCGCTCCGCCGATCTCGAACAAGTCCGATAAGTCTTCTTTAAACTTGCCTGCCAGTGGATTTTGAAAGACGGCCATAGCTGCCACGCGAACGATGGGTGGGCATGGCTGGCCCAGTTGATCTGTGGTGATCACTTCTTTGATAAGCACTTTCTTCCGCAACTGAACCATGGGAACCTCCGGCTAACTGACTGACAGCCTAGGGGTGCCTTCGTATTTCGTCGAATCCAATCACGCGACCGCGAATGCAGTGCATCGTTGAAACAGAAAACCCCCGCCGGTGTCCCGGCGGGGGTCTTTTCAGTCACGAACGGGGTTGCCCCCAATCGCTTACCAGTCTTCGCGAACCACGACGCGGGTCTTGATCGGCAGCTTCATCGCGGCCAGGCGCAGGGCCTCGCGGGCGATGTCGTCATTGACGCCGTCGATCTCGAACATCACGCGACCGGGCTTGACCTTGCAAACCCAACGGTCGACGGAACCCTTACCTTTACCCATACGAACTTCGATCGGCTTTGCAGTGACCGGAGTGTCGGGGAAAATGCGGATCCAGACACGACCCTGACGCTTCATGTGACGCGTCATGGCACGACGTGCAGCTTCGATCTGGCGTGCAGTTACACGCTCAGGCTCGATGGCTTTCAGGCCGTAAGTGCCAAAGTTCAGATCAGAGCCGCCCTTGGCTTCGCCCTTGATCCGGCCTTTGTGCATCTTGCGGAATTTTGTACGCTTTGGTTGAAGCATATCTTTCCCTCCTTAGCGACGACCGCCACCAGCACCACGAGGTGCAGGGCCGTCCTGGAGTTCCTGTGCTTTACGGTCACGTGCCTGCGGATCGTGCTCCATGATCTCCCCTTTGAAGATCCAGACCTTGATCCCGATGATCCCGTAGGGGGTCATCGCTTCGGCATGTGCGTAATCGATGTCGGCACGCAGGGTGTGCAGAGGCACGCGGCCTTCGCGGTACCACTCGGTCCGTGCGATTTCGGCGCCGCCCAGACGACCAGCGACGTTCACCCGGATACCCAGGGCGCCCATGCGCATGGCGTTCTGAACCGACCGCTTCATCGCGCGACGGAACGAAACACGACGCTCCAGCTGCTGAGCGATGGACTCGGCAACCAGCTGCGCGTCAAGCTCGGGCTTGCGCACTTCGACGATGTTCAGGTGCAGTTCGCTGTCGGTCATACGAGCAAGCTTTTTGCGCAGAACTTCGATGTCTGCACCTTTCTTGCCGATGATGACACCAGGACGTGCTGTGTGGATCGTAACGCGGCACTTCTTGTGCGGACGTTCGATGATCACACGGGCAACACCGGCCTGCTTGCACTCTTTGTTGATGAACTCACGGATCTTGAGGTCTTCCAGCAGAAGATCACCGTAGTCCTTGGTGTCGGCGTACCAGCGGCTGTCCCAGGTGCGGTTGACCTGCAGGCGCATGCCGATCGGATTTACTTTATGACCCATTAGGCTTGCTCCTCAACTTGACGCACCTTGATGGTGATCTCCGAGAACGGCTTCATGATCTTGCCGAAACGGCCACGGGCACGCGGACGACCGCGCTTCATGACCAGGTTCTTGCCAACCCATGCTTCGGCGACGATCAGTTCGTCAACGTCTAGGTTGTGGTTGTTTTCGGCATTCGCGATTGCGGACTGCAGGCACTTCTTGACATCCTGCGCGACGCGCTTGTTCGAGAAAGTCAGGTCGGTCAGAGCCTTCTCAACTTTCTTGCCGCGGATCATTTGCGCAACCAGGTTCAGTTTCTGCGGGCTGGTGCGAAGCATGCGCGTTTTCGCCATTGCTTCGTTTTCAGCCACGCGGCGGGGGTTCTTTTCCTTGCCCATGACTTACTTCCGCTTCGCTTTTTTGTCTGCGGCGTGGCCATAATAGGTACGGGTCGGCGAGTATTCACCGAACTTCTGACCGATCATGTCTTCCGAGACGTTGACGGGGATATGCTTCTGGCCGTTGTACACACCAAAGGTCAGACCCACGAACTGGGGCAGAATGGTGGAACGACGCGACCAGATCTTGATGACTTCGTTGCGGCCCGACTCGCGCGCTGCTTCGGCTTTTTTCAGCACGTAAGCATCGACGAAAGGACCCTTCCAAACAGAGCGAGACATAGATTAACGTCCCTTCTTCTTGGCGTGCCGCGAGCGGATGATCAGCTTCTGGGACGCTTTGTTCTTGTTGCGGGTACGCTTACCCTTGGTGTCCTTACCCCACGGTGTAACCGGCGTACGGCCACCCGAGGTACGACCTTCACCACCACCGTGCGGGTGATCGATCGGGTTCATTGCAACACCACGAACCGACGGACGAACGCCTTTGTGGCGCATACGACCGGCTTTACCGAGGTTCTGGTTCGAGTTGTCGGGGTTGGACACGGCACCAACGGTGGCCATGCATTCCTGACGGACCATGCGCAGCTCGCCCGAGCTCAGACGGATCTGAGCGTAGCCGCCATCGCGACCAACGAACTGAGCGTAAGTACCGGCCGCACGTGCGATCTGACCGCCTTTGCCAGGCTTCATCTCGATGTTGTGGACGATGGTACCAATGGGCATGCCCGAGAACGGCATTGCGTTGCCCGGCTTGATGTCAGCTTTTGCCGACGCGATGACTTTGTCACCAACAGCCAGACGCTGCGGAGCCAGGATATATGCCTGCTCGCCGTCTTCGTATTTTACCAGTGCGATGAATGCGGTCCGGTTCGGGTCATATTCGATCCGCTCGACGGTTGCCGCGACATCAAATTTGTTCCGTTTGAAGTCAACGATCCGGTAGAGACGCTTTGCGCCACCGCCGCGGCGGCGTGAAGTGATCCGTCCGGTGTTGTTCCGGCCGCCCGATTTGGTCAAACCCTCTGTAAGAGACTTGACCGGACGTCCTTTCCAAAGCTCCGAACGGTCGATCAGCACCAGCCCGCGCTGGCCCGGCGTCGTCGGCTTGTACGACTTAAGTGCCATGCTTTCTGTCTTCCGTTTAGCAAGTGCAGGGGGTTTCCCTGCTATGTGATAGGCCCCCGTAGGTGCCAAGGGTGTAGGGCCCCGAAGGTCCCCGGTTACAAATATCAGAGGCCCCGGAACGAATCCGAGGCCGTAAGATTGGGTGCATGTAGCAGTGTTGGGGGTAGGTGTCTATAGGGCCCTGCTGATTTTCTGGCACTCGAATTCGGAACCAACTCAGCAGTCAGGGGGCACAGTAAAAACGACGCGGTTGTTTCGCGAGACCAACAATCTCTCGTTATGGATGAATGTCGCGTGCCGTACAACTTGAAGCTAGGACAACCGCGATCCAATTGACGTCCAGCGAAAGGTCGCGCTCGGCCAGCCAGGCCTGCTGCAAACCATAGGCGACCTGTTCCTTGGCGGCCTCACAGTAATAATGCTCACCCTCCTGACGATGATGAATAAGTTCGTGCAGCAGGACAGAAATGTCCTGCGGGTCTTCTGCGCTCCAAGGAAGGACCAGCGTTATCCTCCTCGTTTCAGGATCATAGATCCCGCGGGGCGTGCCGCCAATCATCGAAGCCATCTCACTCGGTTCAGCCAAATCCTTGGTATCAGCAAAAAAGATGCTTGCTGGTGAAGGCGCCCTTGGGAGGTCCGTGGCGGTATCTATCCAGCGGTGAAGCTCTTCCGTCAAATCGTCTGGAACCGTCGGGGTCTCTGCCGCAACCGCGTAGGAAAAGGCAAAAAGAAACTGTGCGGCCACGGCGAGCGTGACACGTCTGAGGAACAGCATTGTTCCCTCCTTCCGACAGATGAGGAATTGCCCCGAGCCTAGTCGACAGGTATTATTGACCGCAAAAGATCGTTTTTCATTGCTTGATGAGGGAAATTCACGCGTGAAGAAACGGCAATTACCCCCGTTCTCGGCCGTGAAAGCATTTGAGGCCGCAGCCCGGCATCTGAGCTTCAAAGATGCTGCGGACGAACTTTGCTTAAGCCCTTCAGCAATTTCGCACCAAATCCGCGCATTGGAGGATTATCTCGCAACTGCTCTTTTTCGCCGGGAAGGTAACAGGATCAGTTTGACCGGCACCGGTCGAGACTACGCAGGCCGGCTGACGCAATTGCTGGACAACCTCGAAGACGGCACCAGCGCGGCGAAGGCTGACGCACATGGTCAAACATTGCGGGTCTTGTCCACTCCGGGATTTGCCGCCCGATGGCTTGTGCCACGGATGGGGCGATTTGAGCACACGAAAGCGGTCAGGCTGCGCATTGCCGAGGGCGCGCCCTCAACAGATTTTGCAACCAACGATGCCGATGTCGTAATCAAGTGGCGCGATGACCCCGAGGTAGGTGTCGATGTCGTGCCATTCCTGAACTCGGCGCGCTACCCGGTCGCTTCACCATCGCTGTTGGAACGCGAAAACATCTCTCATCCAAGGGACCTGTTGCGCTTGACGCTGTTTCGTGACGAAGTTGACGACCAGTGGGCTGAATGGTTCCGTGCCGCAGGCGTTGTTGCCGAGCTTCCGCATGGTGACCCGATTTATCCAAACTGCGAATATGCTTCCACTGCGGCAGAGGCTGGTCTGGGTGTATCGCTTGCCTATGAAGCCGTCATAGGCAGTTCGGTCAACGATGGTCGCCTCGTACGATTGTTCGAGGCCACAACGATTCCATTCACCATCTATGCAATCGCAACGCAACAGGAAAAGCGCGACGACCCACTCGTCAACAGTTTCCGCGAATGGCTGCTCTCTGAGGCCAGGGAAAACGTCGCAAGATCACAACCGATCGAAGCTGCTGAGTAAGAATCCGAGCTCAAGACTTTTTCATTTATTCAGCGTTTTGCCCCATTGTGCAAATTCACAAAATGACTGCAGCTCTGCAAACTTCCCGTAAACCAGAAAACAATACCCCCGCTTTGGCGGGGGCTTTCACCTCTCTCCAAAAACCGGTTCGATCAGAGACCGGAGGGCACGACGATGGTGTTACCTATTTCCAGGGTCACACAGGCTATCTTAAGTCTTTCCGCTTGCCCAACTGTCCGCGGTAACTACCGCTCACCCATACAGCGCCCGCGCCTCGGCAAAGGACAACAGGCGACGGCTCTTTTCATCCCACAAATGCAAACGCGCGTTGGCGAGGCTCTCACGGATGGTCATCCGGTTGCTATTTGCCAGTTCATCATGGTCGCGCAGCACTTCGGTCAGACGGTAGAACGGGATGCGGCTGTACAGGTGGTGGACGTGGTGGATGCCAATATTGGCCGTGAACCACTGCAATATGGATGGCAGGATGTAATGCGAACTTCCGTGCAGGGCGGCCTCGTGCAATTGCCAGTCCTTGTCGGGATCCCATTGCGTCTCTTCAAACTGGTGCTGAACGTAAAAAAGCCAAACGCCGGCCGCAGCGGCAACCAGCGTTGACGGCAGAAAGATCAGCACCATCGGCATCAGGCCACCAAAATAGTAGATCGCCCCCAGCACGGTCAGAATGGCAAGGTTTGTCACCATCGCGCTGACCCAGAATTTCGGAATTCCTGTCAGGCCTAGCGGCAGGCGGTTCTGCAACAGGAACAGATAGCCGGGACCAAAGCCAAACAGGGTGATCGGATGACGATACACGCGGTACCAAAACTGGCTCATCGGCTTCAGTGCGCGGTATTCGTCCACCGTCAGCGTATGGACGTCGCCCATCCCGCGCTTGTCCAGATTACCGGAAGAGTTGTGATGCGTGGAATGCGTACGACGCCAGACGTCATAGGGCGTCAGGGTCAGCACACCGATCCCCCGCCCGACCCAGTCACTGACCGTCCGGTTCGTGAAAAACGCCCCGTGCCCACAATCATGCTGTATGGCAAACAGGCGTAGCAGGAACGCCGCATTTATAACCGAGATTGCAAAAGCCAGCCAATAGCTGACCGACAAAGACGCCCACGCCAACGCCCAAAGCGCGATGAAAGGGATTATGGTGGCTCCAAGCTCGAACCAACTGCGCGGCTGGCTCGGTTCCCGATATTTTGCCAGTGTCGACACCCAATCCCGCGCAACGGTCATATCCGGGTTGTCCCGGGTCGAGAAAGAGGATTGGGTCATGCGCCTGCCATATCTTTTGTTTGTTGCATCCCAGATAGACGACCCTACAGGCATAGCAATCCATTTCTTGTCGAGACGCTGGGTTTGGCGCTCAATTTTTGGTGTCGCCACCTAAAGAAAAACCCCCGCTTTCGCGGGGGTCTTATTGGTTTGTCCAAAGACAGTTCCGATCAGAGACCGGTAGAGATATCGATGGTGTTGCCCTCTTCCAGGGTCACGTATGCTTTCTTGACGTCTTTCCGACGGCCCAGCTGGCCGCGGAACCGCTTGACCTTGCCTTTGGTCACGGTGGTGTTCACCGCCTTGACCTTCACACCAAACAGCGCCTCGACGGCCTCTTTGATCTGCGGCTTGTTGCTGTCGATCGCCACTTCAAAGACAACCGCGCCGTTTTCGGACGCCATGGTCGACTTTTCGGTGATGACCGGCTTGCGGATCACGTCGTAGTGTTCTGCCTTCGCGCTCATTTCAGACGAGCCTCCAGTGCTTCGACAGCCGCTTTGGTGAGCACCAGGGTGTCACGCTTGAGGATGTCATAAACGTTTGCACCCATCGACGGCAGGATATCCAGACCTTCGATGTTGCGCGACGCCTTCAGGAAACCTTCGTTCACGGTCGCGCCGTCGATGACCAGAGCGCGTTTCCAGCCCAGGTTTGCAACCTGTTTGGCCAGAGCGGCGGTCTTGCCTTCGGCTTCGGCGTTCTCGATCACAACCAGTTCACCTGCCTTGGCTTTGGCCGACAGAGCGTGGCGCAGGCCAAGCTTGCGGAACTTCTTCGGCAGGTCGTGGCCGTGCGAACGAGGGGTCGGGCCCTTGTAGATACCACCCTTGCGGAAGATCGGCGCGTTACGGTCACCATGGCGTGCGCCACCGGTGCCCTTCTGGCGATAGATCTTCTTGGTCGAGTAGCTGGTTTCCGAGCGGGTCTTCACCTTGTGGGTGCCGGCCTGCGCGTTGTTGCGCTGCCAACGGACCACACGGTGCAGGATGTCCGCGCGCGGCTCGAGACCGAACAGATCGGCGTTCAGCTCGATGTCGCCGGCTTTGCCGCCGTCCAGTTTGATTACATCAAGTTTCATGCTTCACCACCTTCCGCGGGAGCTTCTTCCGCAGGTGCTTCGGTTGCAGCCGATTTCACAGCAGCCGGGAAAGGCAGGCCTTCCGGTGCTTTCTTCTTGACGGCGTCCTTGACGGTGACCCAGCCCGATTTCGGTCCGGGAACGGCGCCTTTGATGAAGACCAGACCACGGTCGGCGTCGGTTTTGACGACTTCCAGGTTCTGGGTGGTTACACGGGCAGCACCCATGTGACCGGCCATCTTCTTGCCTTTGAACACCTTGCCCGGGTCCTGACACTGACCGGTCGAACCGTGCGAACGGTGGCTGATCGAAACACCGTGCGAGGCGCGCAGACCACCGAAGTTGTGGCGCTTCATCGCACCGGCAAAGCCTTTACCGATCGAGGTACCCGAAACGTCAACCTTCTGACCTGCCAGGAAGTGTTCTGCCGAAATTTCGGCACCCACTTCGATCAGGCCATCTTCAGAGACGCGGAACTCGGCCAGCTTGCGCTTGGGCTCGACCTTGGCAGCGGCATAGTGACCGCGCATGGCTTTCGAGGTGCGTTTTGCCTTGGCAGCACCTGCGCCCAGCTGAACGGCGGTGTAGCCGTCTTTGTCAGCGGTACGCTGTGCAACGACCTGCAGGTTGTCCAGGTGAAGAACGGTCACAGGGATCTGCTTGCCGTCTTCCATGAACAGGCGGGTCATGCCAACTTTTTTTGCGATAATACCAGAGCGCATTCTCATACCCTCCGATTACGACTGCAGCTTGATCTCGACGTCCACACCAGCAGCCAGGTCGAGCTTCATCAGCGCGTCCACGGTCTGGGGGGTCGGATCAACGATGTCGAGCAGACGCTTGTGCGTGCGGATCTCGAACTGGTCGCGGGATTTCTTGTCAACGTGAGGGCCACGGAGAACCGTGAACTTCTCGATCTTGTTCGGCAGCGGGATCGGGCCGCGCACGTTCGCGCCGGTCCGCTTGGCAGTGTTGACGATCTCTTGCGTGCTGGCATCCAGAACGCGATAGTCAAATGCCTTCAGCCGAATACGGATGTTTTGGCTTTGCATATTAACAGCCTTTTATCAGGCGTTGAGGTTGAGAGGAGGACAGACGCGCATCGCCAACCCTCATCGAACCCAAAAGGCGGGAATCACCCCGCCTTGATGTTCTTGTTGAGAACTCGCGCGATCTACAGGGGTGTGAGGAGTTTGGCAAGGGGGAATTGATATCGGCTTGGCTATGGCCGTACCCACTCCGTTGCTTGACAGCAGTCAGCCGAAAAGGTCGTATTTTGGGATTGGTACAATATGATCATATTCGAGTTATTCGTTTGGAGAGGTTGCAATGACCAGACTACTTGTTTCGGCTATCGCCATTTTTGCCAGTACATCCCCGGCATTCGCGCAGTCCAATCGAAGTAACCCAACTGCTGATTACGCTCTGATCAACGGAGAGATCCACACGATGGACGCAGGCAGAAGCGTTGCAACCGCCGTGGGAATAGAAGGCGATGAAATCGTCTATGTGGGCGATGCGGCCGGTTTGAAGGACGTCATCGGCATCGGTACCGAAGTCATCGACCTCAAGGGTAGAATGGCCCTTCCAGGTTTCGTTGATGGGCATATACATGCGGCCGCAGGCGGTTTGATTATGCTTGGCGTGGATCTGCAGACAGATGACAAGGACGAGCTGTTTTCCCGTATCCGCCAGGAAGCCGAAACCAACGACCACGACATAATTCTGGGCTACGGGGTCCGTTTCAACCCATGGACGGACGGAAATCCGACGGCCGCCATGCTCGATGAAATTGAATCTGATCGACCTGTGTTTTTGTGGGCAATCGACGGCCACGCGGCTTGGGTGAATTCCAAGGCGTTGGAAATGGCCGGTGTCGACAAGGACACGCCTGACACAGCGCCGGGTTTTTCGTTTTTTGAACGTGACACCGACGGCAACCCGACCGGGTGGATCGTTGAGGTGCCAGCCCAGATGCAGGTTCTGACATCGCTGATAGACATCAACCCCGAGTTCTTGGCGGATGGCGTTTCGAACTGGCTAAAGCGCTTCGCTGCTGCCGGAATCACCGCAGTTCATGACCATGGCATTCAGGGGATGAGCCAGGAAGAAGGCTTTCAGATGATGGCCGATTTCGAGAAAAACGGAGATCTGCCAATACGCTTCATCGGCTCATTCTACTGGAACGACGGGGCGATTGACCCCCTTCCCGGCACTCAAGAGCTCAGCGAAAAGTTCGACTCCGAATTGGTCAAGGCTCGCTATCTGAAGATCAATATTGATGGTGGGGACGACAAATGGAATGCGCTCTATGTGGATCCATATGCCGACAAACCCGAACTCGAGGTCGAACCGATTATTCCGATCAGATTGGTCAAAGACGCGGTGATCCGCGCCGACGCCGCAGGCTTCAACGTCACGTGTCACTGCTTTGGAGATCTGGCGGTACGAACTCTTCTGGACGCCATTGAAGCAGCAATCGAAGTGAACCCTGACCGTGAACGTGCACACAAGATAACGCATGGCACCCTGGTTCATCCCGAGGATTACGCCCGGTTCGGAGAGCTGGGCGTCATATATGACACGACCGGCGCGTGGATGACCTTTGATCCGCTCATGCAGTCCATTTCAACCTCCAGACTGGGTGAAGAACGCGTGCAGGCGATGTTCCCGGTGAACAGGGTCGCGGACGAGGGTGGTATATTCTCATTCGGTTCGGACTGGCCTGTGTCCGGGTACGTTTCCGAGTATCGCCCGCTTGCCGCCATTGAGGCAGGGGTCACTCGCCAGTTGCGCGGGCGCTCGGATGTTCCGCCGCTGGGCGGAGAAGAGGCCAAAATCCCGCTGCAACTTGCATTGGAAGCACATACGATCAACGCGGCAAAAGGTATGGCATTGGACGGCGAGATCGGAAGCATCGAAGTCGGAAAGAAGGCCGATATTGTAGTGCTTGGGGAAAACCTGTTCGAAGTCGAACCATCAGCCATCTCGGATGTCGAAGTTGTCTACACGATCATGGGTGGCGCACTGACGCACCAGAAATCGGATTGAACCGGAGACTTCCTGAACTGCCTTAATTTCGACGACACGTCGCGGGCCGCCCCATTTGGGGCGGATGCTTCAGCTTGACGATGTGCCGAGTTCAAGCCCGGACTGTCTTTGGTCTTCGGAGAAATTCTGCCAAACGCGGGTGCCGACAGCGTGACCATCATCGCGCTTGGCGACGCACGAAAACTATCCTCAAACTTCAAGCCGGCGCACGTTCGAACCCGACCGTGGCCTCGCCTCCGGTTTCGGGCTGTAAGGTCTCGCAACTCGCCTTGCCGTTTTCTGCCAGGGCGCAACTGATCTGGCGCTGATGGATGTAGCCGTTGTCCTGGCAGGCAAGATTTCCAGGCTCGATCAGGTTCAGCTGACCTTGCGCGAATTGCGCCTGAACCGGACCTTCGCATGTGATCCCATCGTTCGACCGCATGACCTGCTTGCCGTTGCCATTGGTGTCGAAACACATCTGCCAGTCCCGATAGGTGCGGATTTCACCGGAATCGACGTCACGGGTGCGATAGGTGGTGTCAAGCGACCAGCATCCATAGAGCATTTCCAGATCCGCCTCGTTCCACCCCTCATCGTGCAGCGGTCCGGTGGCATCGGGTGGGGCCTTGACGCATTGCAGCGCGGCCAGTTCTCTCTCCAACTGAAAGATACGGCGTTCCAACTCCAGACCGGCTGCTTTCGACACACTCAGTTGCTGCTGCGCGACCAGTTGCGTTTGCGGCTTACAGCCTGTCAGGTCCCGCAGTATCGGGATCTGCAACGCACATGCCTGCAGGATCAGTGCCGCGGAAACACCGGCGAGGCCGACGATGCCGACACTGGCAATCATGACTGGCAGGGTTGATCTGACCGGCATATTCCTTAGCGATACCTAATAACTATCTCAAAAACTCCTCTGGCAGAGTTGCGGATATTAGGCCGTTGGTCAATCCGCCCCTTGCCTGAGCAGAATGACAGTTTTCGTTATTTTGCGGGGCGGGGAAGTCGGATAAACTGAAGCCTGTATTGGTGGAGTTGGGTCGTGACTGTTTTGAGCCGTCTATTTCGAATTTGGTTTGTCTTGTTTCTTTTTGCCGGCACACCGGCCCACGCCCAGCATCAGGGGCACAACAAAACCCGCAGCGTATTGTGGTTCAACGCGATGCCCGATTACAGCCCCGAGGCTGTATCGCGGCACCGTCAGCAAATGGCCCAGTTCCTCGATCAGTATCGCGAAGGCAAGGTTTTCAATGTCACATACGAACGGAACCTGCAGGGTGGTGGCCTGGCGGCGGCTTTGCGGGGCGGGCAATACGATATTCTGATCCTGGACACAGCCAATCAACGCAAGCGGATGAATGCTGAAGACGTGCAGGCCCTGCAGCAGTTTTACGGGGCAGGGCGCCGAACGCTGATGCTGGACGGATCTTTCGCGATCCGGAACATCAATCATAACCCGACCACGAAGTTTCCGGGCCGGAACGGATCAAGCGGGGCCATTCTGATCAATCAGCTGTCGGCGCTGGCCGAGCGGGGCGGCGGCGTTCTGATCGGGACGGACCATAATATCTGGCAGGTCAACGCCAACGCGGCGCTGGGCGCACTGGTGCCAGGCGCGCGCTTCAAGGGGACCACCAACCCGTCAACGGACGGCGACTTCATCGGCACAACGCTGATCGGTGGGCGCGAGTCCGTGAAGGCACTGGATTTGCTGCGGCATTGGGAATCCGTGCCCAATCAGGGTGAGGCCCCGGTCGGCACGTTTCAAGATTTCAGCGGGCAGCAGATCGTGCTGTATTCGCTTGTCGAAACAGCTGACAAACCCGGTGGCGGGCGCAAGCGGCCTTATATCTCTGCCAGCTATTACCCCGGCGACAACCGTATCCCGATCGACAGCGACGAAGAGATTTTCGACAACCTGCCTACACACAAAAGCGGCAGTTGATCAGGTCGCCCCTTCGCGCAGCACTTCAGCGGGGTCCACACGCGCAGCACTGCGAGCCGCAAAAAAGGCGGCGGCCATCACAAACATCAGTGTCAGAACGATGATGACCAGGCTTTGAAGGAACCCCAGAACGACAAGACCGTTTTCTTCGGTCAGACCGCTGTCAAACAAACGCTCGGCCAGATTGCCCGCGATCCAGAACAGTAAGAAACTGACCAGCAAGCCGATCAATCCGCTGACAAATGCCTGAACGACGGGAAACATCCACAGCCTGCGGGGACCGATCCCCAACAACGCCAACGAGGCGAGGGTCTGACGCTTGCGCGCGACCTCACCCCAGAACCCGAAGACCAGCGCGGCGGCCAGACCCAGACTGGCAACCCCGGCTGTCAGCAGCAGTGCCAGATTCAGATTGCGTCCCAGGCTGAGGACGCCGCTGACCTCCGCCGTGCGGGCTTCGGTCTGCACGCCAAACCGCTGTTCCAGCCTTGATTGCAAGGCCGCCAGTTCGGTGATGTCGCGGGCAAAGACGCGCATTCCTTCGAATTCGGGCTTGCGTGCAGCGATGTCGCGCCCTTCGGTTATTCCATGTTCGGGCAGGGCGTATTCGTCATAAAAGGCTTCGACCAGATCCAGCACCTCGATATTGGCCAGAACGGACCGGCCGGACAGCGCGGAATCCGGAAGGATCACGACAAGTTCCAGCGGCAGCATCAGTTGCCGCTTCCGTTCTGTTGCCTGCGTGAAAATCTGCACGGTGTCGCCAACGGAGAACTCGAGCTGACGTGCCAGACTGGCGCTGAGGACCACCTGGTCTGCGCCCAGTTCAAGGTCCTTTGGCAAGGTCGGGTCACCTGAGCCCGACGGAACCAGAACCGCGTCCCTCTTGGCGACGGCCCCTTCCTTTCGGACATTGACGAAATCAAAGATCGACCGGGTTTTGGCCGTGGCAAAGGCCGTCTGTTCCCAGCCCGCCACCTCGGCTACGTCGCTTTCAACAAACGCGCTGTTTCCGGTGGTTTCGATCCGCAAGGTCGCCGGGTCGTTCAACAGCCGCCCGATCAATGCGTCATAAACCCCGTTCTTGACGCCGAAGATCACCATGAGCGGTACCAGGACCCCGGCAAGAATTGCGACATTGCAGATCAAATGTACGCGTTGGCGCAACAGGTCGCGCAGGGCCAGCTCGATCATCAATCTCATGCCGCGTCCCCCGCTGTCGCCACTCCGGTCTGGCCGTGTAGTTGGCTGATGACGTTGGACTGGTTCGCCGGATCCACCAATCCAAGGGCGATCCGGCGGAGCGAAAACTGGTCCAGAAGGTCCAGATCATGGGACGAGATGATTACACCGGCCCCGCCCGAAATGGCCATATCGATCAGCAACCCCATCGCGGTCGAGGCCGCCCCGGGGTCCAGCGCTGCGGTGGGTTCGTCCGCGATCACAAAGGCAGGGCGATGCGCCAGCGCACGGCAGATGGCAACACGCTGACGCTGACCGATGGACAACGCGCCGGGATAGAGCGCGGAAATTTCCGAGATGCCCAATCTTTGCAGCAACTCGCTGCACCATCCCGGATCATCCATACCGACAATCTTTTGCGACAGCGCAACATTGTCAGCCACGGTCAGAAACGGCAAAAGGCCGCCGCTTTGTGGAACGAACCCAAACATCGTCCCGCGAATTTCCGCGGGCGACATGCTGGGATTGTTCCAGACGCCGCCAAAATCCAGCCCATCCTCACCAACTCCGATCAGAAATTTCTTCGCCGTTGATGGACGCCGCAGCAACCCGAGTGTCTCAAGCAACAGGGTCTTGCCCGTGCCGCTGGGGCCGGTCAGGCCTATCGCTTCTCCCGAGGTCAGGCTTAGACCCGGAACATCCAGCGTAAACCGACGTTCCTGATCGCTCAGGCTGACCGAGACACCTTCAAGAAGCAGCTGAGCCGACACGGGTCAGGGCAACACGTCAAAGGGCATGGCAAAGACATGCTCGCCGTCAGGCGCGCCCTCGTAAAGTGCAGTCCAGACGGTGCTGTCAAACAGCCACTTCCGATATTGGGTCAGTTTCTGGCGCATGCCATCGATCACGCTGCGGCGGAACATGGCGCTTTCGGCCCAGCGTTGCTCGCTCATGCCCAGAACCTGGCTTTGATAGGGCAGACGGTCCAGAAACTCCATCGCGCCGCCCAGCGTGTCGGCGTTTGCGTTGACCAGCAGGTCCGGGTTCTGCGCCATATCCGCGATCAGGCCCCGAACCTGCGAGAAGAAATCAAGCGACTGTTCCGAGCTTTGCGCGGTTTCGCCAAAGCGAACCAGATTGTCCAGAAACTCGGCCATGCTGGCCATCTCGTTCTTGGTCACCAGCAGGCGCGGTTCGATGGCAAGCCGGTCGGGTGCTTCGACAGCGCGATTGGACAGCCAGCCCTTGATCACGTCAGGGGCTTGCGTGCCTTTCTGTTCGCCCAGCCAGGCCAGTTGCATGGCGCGGCCCAGTTCGACCAGGCCTTCGCCAGCCTCTTCCGGGTTGAGCACTGTTTTTTCGCCCCGGACGATACGGACATGGTCGGTCAGTGCGGTCACCAGCCGGGTGACGACGCCTTCGAATGCCTGTTCCGAGCCGCCTTCGATGGGGAAATAGTACTCCCGTCCGGCAAAGCGCGAAAGCTCACGGTATTTGGCGGCGGCATAAGCGTGATTGCCCTGCCCGTTGGGGGTTTTGAGGTGCAGCGTCATGACGACGATATTGCGGCCTTCGGCGTCTTTCTGCAGTTCGACGGTTCCGATCTCGGACCGCGCGTTCGGATCCCGCGGGTCCTTCGGCCCAGCGTCGGTCACCAGAATGACATAGCGCGCATCGATCTTGTCGCCGTCACCCTTGGACAATTCCCAATCAATCGTATCAATCGCATCCTCGACGCCAGCAAGGCTGTCTTCGTTGAAACCGGGCGAATTGGCGCGGGCCACATAGGTTGCCTCGCCAATCGCAGACAGAACCGGGCTCTGATCCTGACGCCGTTCCACATCCATCAGAGTTTTGGTGCGGTATTCCAGTTCTGGTACAGCTTCGGTGTTGTCGCGAAATCCGATCACTCCGAAGTTGACCAGCTTGCCGATTTCAGTGCCCTCAATCTGGCGCACTGTGTTCTGCAGAACGCGCTGTGTGGCCGCGATGTAAGGCTCCATGGACTGTGTCGTGTCCAGAACAAAGACGATGCCCACGTCAAAGGCCGCCGGATCGCCCTGCAGTTCCTGTGCGCCAGCCGTATCCTCTTGTTTCGGGACCGAGGCCACCTGCATCAGCAGCACCTCGTCATAGGTCAGCGGATGCAACGCTTCGGTGAAATCGAGGATCGGCATCAGATACAGTTCGTCGCGGATATTGACGAATTCCTGTGGTTCGACCGAGACGACACCATTCTGACCGTCAACAACACCGGCCGAGGCTTCGGCGACCAGACGTTCCTGCACATCGCGCAGCGCTTCGTGGTTCATCAGCCAATCCAAGTTCTGCTGCGTATCGAACAGCAGTTGACGGCTGCGACCGGCGGAATTGGTAAAGGCACCGACAATGTTCTGCTTCCAGGGTACGGTGCCGGGCTCCTGCACCCAGCCTTCGGGCGCGATATTCGGGCTTGGGCCAACTTCAAGCCAACCGTCTTGCCGTGCAAAGACATAAAGCGGCTGAAAGGCCGGATAGGTCGATTGCGCAGGGCCGTTTGCCGACGGGTGAAGCGTGGTGCCGGGGCGGGTCAGGACCCGTTCATAGATTGTTTGGGTTCCTTCAAGCAGCAGGGGTTTGCGTTGCTGTGCGTCCGCACCAACCGCCCCAAACGCCCATAGCAATGCAAAGAGGGCAACGAACCGGAGTATCAGGGCAGGGTGCATGGTTTTCAGGATCCTCTGGGTCACTGGCAATAATCTTCAAACGCGCTTTTCGACAGGGAATCGGACTTGATCCGCAGACGTGTACAGACCGCTGCCAGTCGATCTGCTGCCTCCTGGGACCCGGCCTTGACGGCCCTGTCGTAATACTCGGCCGCCAGGGACGGCTTATCAGGGAATGTCAGGCCGATCTGACCTTCGATGACGTCATCCGTGACGCCACTGTCGTAAATCGAGCCGAACAGGGCAAGCGCTTCGGCGTCTCCGGCAAGGGCCGCTTTTTCGACAAGACCCAGTGCGTCATCGGCCGACAAACTGCCACCGCATTCGCGCATTTTGCCTGCTACCGCGTCGAAACCTTGCGACGAGAGTTCGGCAAACTGAGACATGGCGCAGGCATTCTGTACCGGGGCCGGTTCAGGGTCGGGCGCGGCTTCCGGTTCTGGCTCGGTCACTTCGACCGGGTCTTCTTCCGGCGTAGTGCCCGGCATCAGAAACAGATAGGCCAGCGCGCCAAGGACCGCTGCAACCACGACCCCGCCAATAATCAATCCGGACTTGCTGGATTTTCCTTCGGATTCTTCCTCTGACGTACCTGACGGGGCGACGCTGCCCTTGCCTTCCAGATTGCTTTCAGGTGACTTTGCGTCCCCATCATCGCCCACGTCGACACCACTTTCGGCATCGTCTGTCTGCGGTTGCGCCACCATTACGGTTGGTGCCCTGACTTCGGGTGCCGTGCCGGTGCCGCCGATGCCACCAATGACGGCCTCGTCCGGGCCTGCATTGATATCGTCAGGCCAATAGGTGTCCCAACTGCCGCCGCCCACTTCGATCCGAACGGGTGTATCTTCTTCGATGTGGTTTACAACCTCGGGTCCGACGACCAGTCGCAGCGAGTCGCCGCCCTGTTCGGCGGTGCGCGCCGGGATACTCGCTCGGTTCGGCTGCCAGCCATCCGCGCCCAGCCATTTCTGCTGATAGCTGTTGAACACCGCAACGCTGACCGGATCATCATCGGCGGTCGCACCGGATATGGTGATTTCGGCAAAGCCACCGCGAGGATGTTTGGGATCTGGTTTGATCTCGATCACGAGGGTTGCTCCGCGTTGACTGTCAGCTCGTTGAGGACGCCGCCCAGTTTGATGTTCTGTTCAATATTCACCGTGCCGGCATCACCATCCTTGGCGTTTTCTACAAACAGCGCGTCCAATGCGAATACCCAATCCGTCCAGGTATCTGTCGCGGCTGCGCGCGGCACTTCCGGCAGGCTTTCGGCAGTATCTGCGCCCTTGTGTTTTTCGAACGCTTTCCTGCTTGCTCCTTCGCCAAGATCAATGTCCAGACCCTGTCCATTAAACATGTCGCGGGCGCCAAGCGTAGTGACAAAATTATTAATTCGTTCCGAGCAGACAATGGCGGCAGACGGCGCCTGCTTGTCGACGGTCAGGCTGTAAGAAATGCTTCGCAGCAGTTCCATAATGCCGCTCTGGACATTGGTGCGCGAGAAACCGTGCACCATTTCATTCACCAGATCGCCGGCTTTTTCCGGCGTCAGTTGGAAGATGGCCAGCCGTTCTTCATCCTCACGGAACCGGTTAAGGCCCTCGACCCAGACGGAAATCGCGGTATCTGCCTGAAAGGTTTCGGGTGTCATGGTGCGGATTGACTTTGTCTTTGGCTTGTCATCCTCGGCCTCGGGCGTTTCAGGCGGTGCTGCATTGGCCTGCGAGGTCGGGGCCGATGGTCTGGCCGGTGCGCCGGGACGTAACGGTGCGCCGGGGCGCGCCGGGCTTGCTGCGCTGGTCGCGGCCGCCGGCGTTACTGCGGCAGGTTTGTGCGCTTCGTTTGCAACCGCGTTCGTGATGCGGATTGACGAAGGCACCCGCGAAATCCGGTCCTGCACCGCATCCTGATCCACCGACAACGCATTCAGGAAGGCACCGAACCGGTGGTTGGACAAGGTCAGTTCAAGACTGTCGATGATACCGGCGGCGGCCAGCCTCTTTTCCTCGATCCGTTTTTCGACGTCATCGGAAATGTAGAACTGGGCCAGTTCCTGAGACAGATTGGCGGCGACCGCTTCGATCTGATTGCTGATCTGGCGCAGTTTGCTTTCGGGTTTGCAGACTTTCGTCAGTTCTTCGATCAGATAGCTGACGCCACCATCGTTCAGGCCCAAGGCCGCTTCCCATGCCCGTTCGGGATCCTTGAAGTGCTTTTGCACCGGTTCCGCCTGAAGACAGCCCGCCTTGAGTTCGGCAAGACGGTTGACCTTGTCGGGGATGATCTCGACCTCGCGCTCATCCTCGTATTTGATCAGCGCTTCGATCGGATAATAGGGGTTTCGCAACCAGTAGCAGTTGGTGAACGGTTCGGTCCCGGCCCATTTGTGAACCCAAGACGTTGGCACCTTGCCGAACCCTTTCAGCAAGGACGCATCCATGCGCCGCTCGAACCGCTCGTAATCCTCGGCGCCCGAGGCGCTGTCGATCAGGTGTTTGTCGAACTTGGTCATCACGAAGAACAGAATACAGTCGTTCTTTGCCCGTTCATCCGGGGTCGCGCCGTGGGTCAGCTCGATCCACTGCTCGACCAGTCCCGGCAAGCTGAGCGTTTCCATGTTGCTGTCAGGCACACACAGCAGCATCGAGGTGATTTCCTGGTTCGAAACGTAGCGGTCGAACAGATAGGCCACCTTGCCGCGCAACAGCATGTTGGTCACGGCTTCTTCGGGAGTGCGAAGGGTGACTGACAGCGGTGCCTCAAACCGGTTGCGGGCACCGGGAAAGTCCAGCAGATCGGTTTCGGCAAACAGGGGTGATGGCTGTTCTTCCATCGGAAAGACCAGTTCCGCCGCCAGCGCGGTTGTCACCGCCCGGTTCAGCTGACCGTTTTGCCCGGCGGCGGTCTGGATATTCAGCATGTCCTCGCCCTCCGGTCCAAACAGACCCGACAGGGTGTTGACGTCGATGATTGAGGTCTCGCGCGGCTGCAGCGAATCCAGTGAGGCGTAGATCACCTCGGCATGGTTGATCGTCGCCAGCGCTTTAGACAGTTTGATGTACAGGTTGGTCAGCGGCTCGTACCCGCCCCACAGAATTGACAGGAACTGACCCCGGTCTTCGGGTGTCAGGCGCGGTGCCAGTTCGGCCGCTTCGTCCCAGAACCCGCCCAGATTGAAGGCGTATGACGATTTGCTGACCCATTTCTGGACGTAATCGGCAATCTCGTAGACTTCTTCATAGTCGATCCCGCCGGTGGGTGCTGGCTGCGCCTTGCCCGAATGAGTCGAAATATGAGCCCCCAGCGAATCCGGTGTCGGCGGCTCTTCGGACAGGTCGCCATCCTCGTAAAAGCTGTTGATCAGCGTGCGCGCGATGTCAGCCTCGGTCAGCAGGTTGAGCTGGATCGGATACCCGTCCGGCGTCGGGGCCTTGGTCATGGTGAACCGCGTCACCAGCCCGGTGGACTCGCCGTCACCTGCCGGATTCACCTGGCTGATATAGTCAAGCTTGCCGCCCGGGCCGTTGAAATCGGCCACCAGACGCCCCTCGTTCGGGCGGGCCAGAACCGAGACCAGAAAGGACTTGCCGGCCTGCGAGGGACCGAAGACACTGACGCTCATCTTGGTTTGCGAAGCGCGCCCCAGTCGTTCGGCCCGCCTTGCAGCTTTGCGCAGAACCTTGGGCAGATGGGCGACGCGGCCCTCGACGGTCTGCGCGTTCTCGGGATCATTGATCCATTCCAGCGCGGCGCGGGACAGGCGGGCGACATCGGTGCAGCGGTTGGTAAGGGCGTCTTGTTGGCTCATATCATCGTCTCACATCTTCAAACCGGTTCAGACCTGGAACACGCCAGTGTCGATCCAGTATTCATCTTCGAACCCAAGGGTGTGCAGGCGCAGTATGACATCACTTGATTTCATCGCGCCGCCTTCGCCGTCTTCGACCTGATCGATCTCGAAGGCCTCGCGCATGGATTCCCGGCGCAGCTTGTCTTCGCTGGTTTCCCCATCGCTGTCGTCAAAGTCCGTCTTGCGCAGTTCGACCCGGATCGGCAGCGGGCGCGACTGGTTGCCGGTATCCGCAAAATCCAGCCGGAACAGCGGCGTGGTTGTCCAGCGGTCCAACGGCAACTGCCGTGATCCGATGTAGACTGGCGAATAGAGGTTCACGGTCGCGGTGTCATTGCTGGACCCATCCGTGTCCAGATCGACATCCGAGAACAGGATGCGTTCGTCCGGGATCTGGCCGTTGATGTCCATCTCACCGACAAACCGCGCGGTCGAGCGCATCTGGAACGCGCCGGTCGTGACCTTGAAATTCGGGATACGGTTTTCCGACAGCGCAATCAGCATACCGCCGACCGCAACGGTCGATTTCGGATCGCCGATCTTTTGCGAAACCGGATCCCGGAACGGGTACCAGCGCCCGGTCTTGTACTGGTGCATCGAGATCAGCCGGTGCGGTGACACAACCAGCATTTCCTCGACGATCGAGCGGATGGCCGGCAGGCGCGAGGGCCGTCCGGTCAGCAGCACGACGTCAACGCCCAGATGGTCGATCACCTCGCACATGTTGCCCAGAACGCGCTGGAACACCTCGCGGCTGATCGCGTCCACATCTTCGCGCGAGCTGGTCAGGACCAGATCGGCCAGCTTCCAGTCGCGTGCACCAAGGGCCGCCGCCGCGTCTTCGACATATGACAGGATGTCAGAACCGACTTCGCGGCCGCCATTCGCATCGGGTGTCGGCTCGGTTGTTGGTGCTTCCGCTACCTCTTCTTCACCGTCGGGCCGATCTTCGGGATCAACCGGCTCGGGCATACCCAGAATGCGCGCTACGGGCAGGTCGAACCGGTCGAACTCTTCCGAGGTTTCGCAGTGGGCCAGCGTTGCCTCGGCCAGTGGCACAAGCACGCGCAGCGAGAATTGTCGGCGTCGCTGAACGGCCTGCTGATCCTGTCCGCCGATGTCGCCGCCGAACAGCTCGCGCAGCTTCTCGGCCACGTAGACGCCGCCTGCAGCTTCGATGGATTCCTGAATGCGCGGAATGATGATGGCGCTGACCACTCGGTGAACTAGGTCATCACCCGCGATGCGGAACCCCTCGCGGAACGTCTGTTCGGGGTGCAGAACCCGGTTGGCTTCATTCCGGTAGGTGGTGATCATCAGGTCGGTTGTGCCACCACCCACATCAATGCTGGCCAGTCTCAACGACGGCTCCTCGGCCCCCGACGGGGACATGCGGGGCTTGCCCTTGAGGTTGATGAACGTATCGATGCGCCCGTCGAATTTCTGTGTCAGCTCGCTGTAAAGGTAAACAAGCTGGGTACACGACGCTTCGTCCCAGTCCACCATCACCTCGGGCTTGGTCGAATAGGGCTTCTGAGCGCTGTCCAAACCCAATTGCTGCCAGATCAGGCCAAGCGCACCTTGCGTGCGCGACCGGATGATGGCCTGTTCCTTGATCGGTGTGGCGGTTGGCAGGCTCAGGATGATGCGGTTCAGACGGCGTGGCAGATCCGATTGCGCCCGGCGGGATCGCCCGGCGGGATCGTTGATCTGGATCAGCGCGTGCGCAATGATCTCGCCCATCATGAACCCGAACAGCGAACTGCGCGAAAAGCGCGGCCGGATGGCCGGAGTGCTGGGTGTTTCGCCCCGGCGGCGCAGGCGTTGTTCTTCCTCATACCGGACCTGCTTCATCACGTCGCCCGCCTCATTGAGGTGGCGCATGGCAGATCGCACCGCCTTGGGCAGGTTGTTTGGGTCCATGTGATTGTGGAACCGCCAGTCCTGCTGAACGGCGGCGCTGTCCCATAGGTATCGTTTCGGTGACGAGAGACCGGACAGGGTTTCCGTCCCTTCCTCGCCCTGAACCAGCCGCACCGCTTCGGGGCCGATGCGCACGAAGCTGGGCCACAGGAACGCGTTGCGCCGTCCCGAACGACTGGCATAGCGATCATCGCCGAACCGGACATCGGAAAACTCGACCCGGCTGGGGAACAGACCGCTGTAGTAGAATTCCGGCTTGCTGAGATCGCGGATTTCCAGCGGGAAGGACCGCGCCAGATCGACACGTGTTTCACCCGGAAACTGCTCGATCAGAATGCCGCAGGTCCGGCTGTTGCCGACGTCCAGAACCAGATCGACATTCACCGGTGTAACAGCGTCCCGCTCGCTGACGGTATTGGCAAAACGGACGGTCGGCGGGTTCGCGGTATTCTGTACGACCTGCAGATAAGCCAGGTATCGTGCCCAATGTTCGAACCGGTGCGGCAGGTCCTCTTCCGCGAAACGGCGTCCGGGCCGTTCAGCGCGCTTGAAGTTAATGAACAGCTCTTTCAGCCACTCCGACACCCAGCGCTGATGATCCAGCATGTTGCCGTCTTCGTCCGTTTCGGGACGGCGCAGGAACCATCTCATGTCGTTGGGTTCGGTCACCAGTTTGAAATCGCGGGCCTTTTCGGCATCCGATTTCTCAGGCGCGACGTAATTCATGTCCTGCTGATGATCCACCAACGTGGTGTCCAGCGCGATCTGGATCCTGTGGGTATGCCCGGTTTCGGCGTCCGGTTCGGCCAGTTCGACGGTTCGCATACGCGCCCAGCTGGACGGGCCGGGGTCGAACTGCAATTCACCGGCATGGCCGCGCTGGCTTTTCTGGCGCAGGAAAGGCACCGGCACCCATTTGTCCAGAAACGGGTCCAGCGCCGCAGTTGGCCGAACCGAATATTCGTCGTCATCGTCTCGCCGCGCGTCCAGGATTTCGGCGTCGCGCGTGTCATCGCCGGACAGCGGGAACAGGGTCAGAATGTTCTCACCATCCTGCTCGCCCGTGACCCTTTCAATATACCGCAGAGGGCGCATTTCGAGCTTGGAAATGTCAAAGCCGAAATCCAGCATTTGAATTCCCGAGAACGGAATCAGAGTGAATTCTTCGCGCAAATTCGCGAGTTTGCGAATTTGTGGTTTCCGATCCCTGAGCATCAGTTTCCCTTTCCAACTTCGTATTGTTTGGTCCACGCGGGTTGGCCGCTTGTGACGGAACCATTGAATATTTTGGTCTCGACCCCGTCCTTGATACGCAATCGGAAGGATTGCGTGGTGCTTTGACCATGGGGGTCAAACAACGAGACTGCGATATTGTACGGTCCATTGGCCGGGGCGTCGAAGTACATGCTTTCGATTGCGTTGGGCACGGCCGTACGAATGTCGTGATTACCGCCGATATCCAGGTTGCCACCGCAAGCCGCGCGGTTGTCGTAATTGATGATCTGATTGCCCGGGCACCGAACATCCATATGCAAGTCCGCAACCGAGTCCCACAGCAACGAAATCGTCAGTTTTCCTTCCCTTGCACCGCGTTCAGCCAGTCTTTCGCTGTCGATATCCGGAACCAGTTGCGCCCGGTCTTTCGGGTCGGGGATCGGCGCTGTTGCCTTGTCAGGCTGACAGGCGCGGTCGGCAATGCCGATGTCTTTCTCGAGGCTGGCGATCCGGTCGCGCAGCCAAAGTGTTCTGCGTTCTTCTTCGGATGCCTCCACACCCGGCGGCGGGCAGTAACCGGGCAAGCCCGGAATGCGCAGGGCGCAGGCTTCGACCATCAGATACAGGATAGCTGCGATCATCAGCATCAGCAGCAGCCAGCCAAACCACATCAGCCACCACAGGTTTAACGGACCACGATCAGCCGCCGTGGCCTGCGCTTCTCCGGCGGATGCCGGTGCCGCTGCAGCACTGGCCGCAGCAACCGCTGCCGCCTTTTCCGTGGCTTTCTTCTGTGCTCTTGCAGCCCCCTCCTTGCCACTCAGGTCGCCTGCAACCGCGGCCTGACTGTCCGAGACCCAGGCCCAGTTCAACAGCACGGGCTGACGTGTTTCGCCATCCGTCAGCACGTAGACGCAATCGTCATCGGGATAACGTGTTGCGTTGGTCAGGGCTTCGCCAAGCCGCTGCTGGTCTGGGTCGTTGCTGTCCAGCAGGGATTGGCCCAATTCGCGGATGTCCGACAACAGGCCCTGAAGGTCCGCGTCGATGGCGGCGCGCTCCTCCTCTTCGAATGTGTCCAGCCTGTGGGGTTTGCCGCCCGTCACGGCATACCAGTCGAACCGATCTCCGTACTGGGTCGCCACCGGTTCGGCAAACAGGGCGGCGTGACGTTCGCCCAATTTGTCCCGAACTGTGCCCGAAATCAGTTCGAATGACCGCTGCGGTGCCGTTCCCAGCGGGGAAAGCCCTTGCGTCGACGTATTTGCGAGGAAAGCTTCAAACATCGTTGCGGCTCACTCGGATTTGGGCGTCAGCGCCGGCAGTTTCGGAAGCGCGTTGGTTTCCGGGGCGGGGCTTTCAGGTGCCGCCCCCGACGCCTGTGCGGTTTCCGGCGGCAGCGGGCGCTGAACCTGCGGGGCGCAGGTCTGTGTCACCACGGCGGGAAGCGCGCCTGTGTCGGCAAGAAAACGCATCAGGTCGCCGGTAGACAGCGCGAAATTCAGGCTGCGCATCGGGCCGACTTTGACAAAGGTATTCACGCCAACCAACCGGCCGCACATATCAACCAGCGGACCGCCCGAATTACCCTTGGAAATCGGCGCTGAATGCACAACCACTTTGGTTTGCGGCGGCAGTGTCTGTTCGGCCGATACAGTGCCGTCTGTGACCGCCAATTCCGGAACGGCGGTTCTGTCACCGGACCGGAGTTGTTGGAAATTCGCGTCACTTTGCAGCAGATCACCCGGGTAGCCCGCGGCGATAACGGATTGCAGGCGCAGCGATTCCGCGGAATCCAGCACGTTGAACGAAGGCTGTTGTGCGCCTTGAACACGCAGCAGCGCAAAATCGCCACCCGTGGACTGGAACGGGCCAAATGTCTTGAGAACCTGCGCTTCTCTCAGTGAACCGAGCGCATTGTTGGTTACATAAATCGTCGCGCCCGGCGACGCGATAACGTGGTGATTGGTGACCAGAAGGTCCGGACCCACAAAGAAACCTGTCCCGCTGCCCAACCCTTCGGGCGACGGGGCGAGGACCATGGCTGTCCGCTCCTCGATATAGGCAAGCAGCGATTTGGTGTCCTTGGGGTTATCGGAATCCTGAATTTTCACGCGCTCCGGATTGGGTGGCAGAATAGAGGTTCTGTCAGCGGGGCGCACTGCGCCGGGTATGTCGGCGCGGTCATTCGGATCGGGCGGCAGCAACCCTTCGATCGTGCGACCGTTGGGCATCAGCAAGGTGCCATCCGCTTCGCAAACCGCGCCATCCAGCGCAAACTGCAGGTCTGCCAGACGCTGTTCCAGCGACTTGTTGGTGCTAAGAACCGCCGCAAGTGCAGCCTCGTCAGTAACCGCGCGGTCTTTGGCAAGGTCCGGGAAAATGCGATTTCCGGGGATCAGCAGCCAGATCAGGACGCCGCCGGCCAGCAGAAGCAGCAACAGTAACGGCAGCCAGGCCCAAAGCGGCACCCGCTGCGGTGTTGCCGATGCCTGAGAAGGCGGAGGCGGCGGTGTTGGATCGGCCGTTGCGGCTGCTGCTGCGACCGGAGCCGCCGTGGCTGCCGCTGCTGTCGCTACCGCCGCGTCTGGCGCAGGAGTTGCCGGGGCAGCAGCCTGTTTCTGCGCGGCCATTTCCTGCGCTTCGACTGATGACAAAGGCGGTGCAGAAGGCAGGGGAAGAAAACGCCCAAGAGTTTGCGCATAGTGTTTCGCGCGGGTCTCGGTCTCGCGGCTGGCTCCGGCGGGCAACATGCCCCAGTTGATGATGACCGGTGTTCCGTCCACGGACCAGACATCGTTCATGTCAGGGATATGAAGGGCGCTGCCAATCAGGCTTCCGGTCTGCTCGTTGCCCAAGGCGGCCTGAAGTGGCGCCAGCCTGCGGGTCAGCTCCTGCCCCAGCGCGTTCTGCGCGGCGTCATCCAGACGATTGAACGGAGTCGCATTTCCCTTGACGTCGGTATACCACGACACCGACGGAGCCACCTGATCGTTTCCCCGGCTAAGCAGCGGTTCGGCAAAAAGATGCGCCGTTTCCTCACCCCCATGCGCGGTGAGCGCGTCCAGCAGAGCCGGATAGGCCTCAATCGCAAGCTCGTCTCCAGCCTCAAGGCACTGGCCCAGTTCGATTTGCGTCTTAGTCAGAAAGTGTTCAGCCATCAGTTGCCCCTTGCGGGTCGGCGGAATTCGACGGTTGTCGAACTGCCGACTTCTGGTTGTGTCACGACACAGCTGGCCGTGCCGGATTCATTCAGTTTACAGCTGCTGCTCAGGCGGTAGATGTATCCGCCGTCGCTGCATTGCAGGTTGCCGGGTTCGTCGATAATCAGCGATCCATCAGCTGCGAACGCGCCGGTCACCGGACCGGCGCAGCTGTTGCCGTTATCGGCACGCATTTCTTCGCGACCATTGCCACTGGCGTCGAAACACATGGTCCACTGGTTGTAATCAGTCTTCACGCCGGTCCGTCTGTTGGTGGTCACAAACCGGGAATCCAGTTCCCAGCACCCTTCCAGCAATCCGATACGCTGATTGTCCCAGTCCTGAGGGTCGATCTTGTCGGGTACGGGGGCCAAATCAGGCAGCGCGGCCTGTTGCGGGGCCTTGGGTTCGCACTGCAACAATGCAAGCTCGCGTTCGTGCCGCAAAATGCGATCGACCAGTTCCTGGTTTTGTCGTTCGAGTGCCGCCAGCCTCTGTTCAGCCTGCTCGGCCTTGTTGACCGGGCACCAATCCAACCAGGTTCCTGCGACCCGATCATTTGCGCCGCATGCAGGAACAAGCGCGGCGGCAGACCAGGCAACAATCGCGATCAACACACCAGTCGTCAAAAATGCCAACACAGCCCGAAACAAAAGAAAAATAGCCCCCTACAAATTGAAGATAAGTAAACGTGACTCATAACTCATGGTCAACGCAAATCTCAGAATTTGGCCAGTTACAGAACTTGTCACACAGCCGCGCTTACAAAAGCTGTCATTTCAAACTTCTAACCGCAGAGCCTACCATTTTAGGCAATGGCAAAATCGTCCGGAGAGTTCGAGATGTTTGACTTTGAAAACACCGCAGGACCAGTTACCGAAAGTTCACTGTTGTCCGTTTCCGGAGGCGGTTTGCTGGGCGTTATCCCGGCCGCCATGTTGCTGCGTATCGAGGCCCTGGGGAAAGAGAAATATGGCCCCCATTATCGCCTGTCCGACAGCTTCGATTCCGTGTCCGGATCCTCGACTGGAGCAGTGATTGCCGCCGGCGTCGCGCTGGGCCTTTCCGCTCAGGATATCGCGGATTTTTATTTGCAGGATGTGCCGCGCGGTTTCAAAAGGCGCAAGCGGGCTGTACCGCTCTTGCAGGACATCTTCGACGGCGATCTGCTGCACAGCTTCTTCGAACAGCGCACGCAGGGGCGGCTGCTGGACCGCAACGATCTGGAATGCGACCTGACATTGCTGGCCAAAGACCTGCAGCGCGGGAATTCGATCGCGTTTACAACGATTGACTACGGTGTGGACCGCGTATTGTCCGCCGAAATCCGATGCGAAAAACTGCCTCTGTCCGACCTCTTGCGCGCCAGCACTGCAGCCCCCGGTCTGTTCTCGCCGGTGTCCATGACATTGCGCGGCGTGGGCGAGACCCGTCTGGTGGATGGCGGCTTTAGCCTGTTCAATGATCCGTCTTACCTGCTGACCCGTCTGACCCGGGCTCATGGTGTGCAGCGCATTGCATTGACCTCATTGGGTACGGGCAGTTCGCGCCCTGTTTATTCGGGCAATTCCCTGACAGACAAAGTGTCAGTCTTCAGGGCCTTCCGTGGCCTCTTCGGCCTGATCAAGGATGGTGAGGCGCTGTCTCGGGAGCTGATGCGTGATATGGCAGACATGTTAGGTTCGGGATTGCAACACACCCATTACGACATGAGCCTGACCCGCGACACCTTCGATGCGCTTGGTTTTGAACTTGAGCCCGGTGAACTGCGCAACATGCGCAAAATCGCGGATTTTTCAGGGAAGGAAAGGCTATTTGAAGCAGCGCAACTGTTGGCCGAAGCAACTATTGTTGAGCCTCTGCCGTTGGTTGGAAACCTGCAGGCGGCCTAGGGAATTGACAGTTCAAATCATATCGTCCCCAATCGGAGAAAACGGATAGTACATCATGAATACTGTAGATGTTTCATATTTGGACGGTGTTCCGGAAAAGAAAGCTTCACGCGTTGCCATTCTGGATGCGCAAAAGCTGATCATCGGCGACGAGGGTGCGACAGTCACTGTTCTGGACGTTGAAACCTTGACGGATGACCAGGCGAATGAGCGTCTGAAACAGGTTGCACAGAACGCGGCGCGGGTTCTAGTACTTTTTTCTCTGTCCCACGGGGTCAGTTTTCGCAATCGCCGGGACGAGCTGATCGCGCTTGGCGCGGATGACGTCATGTCGGCCACCGGGGCGGATGAAGAGTTTCTGACCCGGGTGCAGGCGCTTCGGCATCAGGCGCAGCCTCCGCGCGTACTGATTGTGGAAGATGAAGAGGAAATCGGAGACTGGGCGGTGGATGTCCTGCGCGAGGCCGGTATGGACGCCATGCGTGTACGCACCCTGAAGGATGCGCAGAACAGGTTCGAAGCCGGACCGGTTGACGCGCTGGTCGTGGACCGGGGCCTGCCGGATGGGGACGGGCTGACCTTCATCTCGCGTCTGCGTGACCTCGGCATCCGAATTCCGGCCCTGTTGTTCACCGCACTGGATTCCATCGAGGAACGTATCCGCGGGCTCGAGACCGCGCGGGCAGATGACTACATCTGCAAGCCGGTTCACGAGGGCGAGTTGCGCGCGCGCGTTCAGGTGCTATTGCGTCCCTTGGTTTCGGAAGAAACGATGGTGTTTGGTCCGCTTGAGATCAGCCGTAAGGACAGGATCGTCCGGTGGCGCGGCGCGCGTGTCGAACTGCGGCCGAAAGAATGCGAAATGCTGATCTACCTGGCCGAGCGCGACGGCCTGCCGATCCCCAAGCGGATGATCTATCTGGACGTTTGGCAAAAGACGTTCATGGATGTCGGCTCGAACCCGGTGACGGCGGCCCGGCACCGGCTGGTGCGCGATTTCAAGTCCGCCCTGGATTCGCGCGGCGAAACGTACCCGGAATTCCTGGAAACCGATGGGGATGCCTATGTTTTCCGGTCCGAGGCATTGCTGCGCATTCCCGCTGATGAAAGCCCGGATCAGTGATCCACCTGATCGGAGAAAACCCGAAACTGTCCCGCATGGTAACGGGACAAGGGCTGTTTTACGCGGCGCTTGGTGTTTTCCTGACATTGGCGGCAATATTCTGTCTGTCCGTATTCTCGGCGGCAGACAGGGCGGACCGGCAGACCCTAAAAAGCGTCGAAGCGCAGATGCTGCGTATTCTCGAAGACAGTGGCGTCAGTGGGCTGGCCACCGCGTTCGATCGGTCACGCAACATAGTTCTGCCGGGCACCGACCGGCTGGAACTGGCGATCTGGCAGATCAGCGGAGATCGCAGGCGCGTTCTGCTGGAAACAACACCGGGCGCAGCCAGCGCCCTTGAGCACGGGCAGGGACATGCGTCGCTGGATGGGGCCGACTTTGAAACCAGATCGGTTGATGTTGCAGCGGCCTCACAGGACTGGGCGCTGCCCGTTGGGGATGTGGCGCTTGTCTTTGGAATTGAATCGCCCAGTTTCGAAACCCAACGCGCACGTTGGCTGGCGCTTGCCATTGCCGGTGTCTCACTTGTCGTGTGCGGTTTGATGATCCTGTTGCAGATCGCCCATTGGCAACGGTACCGACGCAGTCTGCAACGGGTGAACCGGTTGCTTGAGCGGTATTCTTCGGGCGAGACCGGCATTCGGTTTGAAGATGAAACGCCCGCGCCGGAATTGCGCGAGCTGGGTCGCCAGTTGAACGAAGCGCTGCCCAAGATTGACGGGCTGTTCGCAGATTTGCGTGCCCTGTCCGCCCATCTGGCGCATGAGTTGCGGACACCGCTTCAGAATATTCGCAGCGGCATGCGGAAGCTGCTGAATGCACAAAACGCGCAGGATAGGCAGATGCACGCACAGCGTATCGACATGGGAATAGATGCCGCTGACGCCCGCCTGCAATCCATCATGCAATTGTTCCGGCTTCAGGCCGATGCGGATATCCGGCTGGAACCTGACGTCCCGTTGGGGGATCTGCTGGAAGACCTTGTTTACGATTTCGAAGAAGACCTGCAGGCAAACGGGCGAAGTCTGGTTCAGCACATAGACAAGTCGCTACGTGTCACCGGCAACTCGCATCTTCTGGAACTCATGCTGTCGAACCTCTTGTCCAACGCCGTAAAATACGCTGCCGCAAACAGCGAAATCCGGGTCGAGCTGACCGGGGATGCGAAACGGTTCGACCTGAAAATTTCCAATGCCGGGGCCTTGTCGCAAGGCTTTACCGAGCACGCGTTCGAGCGTTTCGCGCAAGGTGCCGAGCATTCCGGTATTACCGGGTATGGGTTGGGTCTGGGGTTGGTGAAGGCGATTGTGCAGAAACATGGTTTTTCGGCCAGCCTTGTGGAAGATGCAGAAGGCGGGCGGGTCGTTGCATCGGTATCCGGCGCGGCATCGGGCGGGGGAGGGTAGGCCATGATGAAGGCAAAAGTGTTTTCAGCCTTTCTTGTGATCGTCCTGCCAACGGGAATGCAGGCACAACCAGACAGTGCGGCGGCCCGGGTCTCTGCCGGTCTGGTTCTTGCCGACTGGGCCGTATCAACTGAAAACGCGCCCCTGTTGCTAACCGCGCTCGAGATTGTTTCCGCACACGCCCCCAAAGGCGAAACCGCAACGCAACTGCAAAACCGCTATCAGGCCGAGGCGCGGTTTTTGATGCGAGGGGACAAAGAACTGGGTGAGCGGTTTGATCGTTTGATTAGCAATACCTCGCCTGAGTCTTTGCGAAACACGGTTTGGATTGTCCCAGGCGGCAGTCGGTTCGCCCCCCCACAGGGGCAGGGTGTTGCGTCCTTTGCTTCCGCAACAGGCGTCTCAGCGCGGCAGGTGTTTGGTCTGTCGGGGGCGTCCTGCCGACGTGAGGCGCAGAACTGGAACTGTGTGCCTGCAGGCCTGCAAGGTGAGATACACATCAATCATGTGCCGGGTGGCCCTGACTGGGTCGTCATTGAAACCCGGCCTGTAGACCCATGATCCGCGTTTTTCTGTTAGCGGGATGTATTCTGTCGGCCGGTGCGGCCGTCGCTAATCCCGACCGCAAAGCGCTGTTGATTGGCGTGATGAATTACACTGCTGATCTGGCCCGCCTGGGTGGAGCCCTGACCGGACCGGGCCCGGACGTGGCGCTGATGACGCAGGTTTTTGCTGGCAAAGGTGTTCCAATAGAAAAGATTTCAGTGCTGTCGGATTCTCCGGAACTGACTGAAACTGAGGGTGTTTCTATCGAAACTCCAACGCGCGCCAATATTCTGGCCGCGCTGGATCGGTTGGCGGCAGAGGCGCAGGCGGGCGACAAGATAGCGATCTACATGGCGGGCCACGGTGCGCAGATTGCGTCCGGTTCGGACACATCCGAGGTGGACGGGCTGGATGAGGTTTTCTTGCCCTCGGATTTTGCATTTGATGCCGATGACGCGCCGGTCAATGTTGTCCGGGACGATGAGATCGGGGCCAGAATAGACCGGATGATCGCCGCCGGGGCGAATGTGTGGCTGATTGCGGATACCTGTCATTCCGGCAGCTTTCGGCGGGGTGAGACAGCCGTTGCGCGCTTTGTCGATCTGAGGCCCGTCAAGACAGTCAGCCCGGTTGCCGAACCACTCGTGGACCTGTCGAAAGCCAGTACTCTCGCACCCGGTCACTTTACCGGCTTCTATGCCGCCGAGGCTGGATCATTGGCCTACGAGTTGAAACCGCCGGGTTCGCCAACGGTTCATGGTCTGATGACATGGGCGCTGGCCAGTGCGTTGCGAAGTGCCGAAGCCCCCACATATTCAGAACTGGCCAGACAGGTTTCCGCGACGCTCTGGGATATTGGCTGGGGGCGTGCAGATCCGCGGTTTGAGGGGGCTTTGGGTACAAAGCCCATGCTTTCTGAGGGTGCCGGAGAGCCGAACCGGTTTGCCGTTTTCATCTCGGACCTCGTTGTTGTCGAGGCTGGTGTCATCGATGGCGTTACGACAGATACGGTGTTTTCAGTCGAGGACAGCGATGGCGCCTTGCTTTTCGATGTGTCGCCAACCGAAGTGACGCTGACCCAAGCCACCGCACCGCTTCCGGAAACCACCCGCGCCACACTGGATGAGAAGATCAAAGCCGAGGGTCTGGACCCCGAACAGTTCCGAATGCGCTGGCTTCAGCACCGCGCGCCCCGCCTGGCCGCAAAGGTTTCTTCGCGCCCGACAGATCTTTCGCTGGCAGTAGGGCTGTCGCTGCTATCTGCTGGCTCGCAATTTGAGGAGCAGATTGCTCAGATGATCTCGGACCTGCAGCCACGGTTGCGCCTTGATCAGAACGATCCGGACATTCAAATCGTCGCCGATAAGGACCGGCTGGTGCTGCACCCCGTTCCCGACGGTGCGCGCGATGCGCTGTCTGTTCCGTTTGATGCGACCCAATTGCCTCTGCTGGAGCAGATGTTGCAGCAGGCCGCAAAGTCGCGCGCGTTGATCTCGGTTGCGGCGATATTGCAGACCAGCCCCTTGTCGCACGGAATCACTGCCAGTGCCCGTCGCATCCCCGGTGAAGCAGACGAAGAATTTGTATGTCAGGAGGCTTTGGCGGTTCAGGTTGAGCCGAAGTTCGCACCTCAGGGCATCCTGCAGGTTGGCCACTGCGACACAGTGTTTGTCTCCGTTCACAATCGTAATCCTTGGCCGGTTGATCTAACGCCCCTTTATGTCGCGCCGGACAATCAGGTGTATTTCCTGTCGGGATACAGGGATGCCGAAAAAGGCGGTTGGCGCATAGGGTCCGGAGAGGCCGATACCCTGCGCTATACCGAAGCCACGCGTGGGCCGGATGGGGCAGTGCTGGCTACTGGTCAGATGCGTGTTTTGCTCTTGGCCGAACGCGGCATGCCCGGGTCGGACCCGGTCGATTTTCGTTATTTACAAGACGAACGCGCGCCGCCCGCAACACGGTCTGCGCCTGCCAACTCGTTATCCTCGCTTTTGACCGAAGCCGGATTCGGGCTGGCCAAAACCCGTTCCGTCGGTGAAACTGTTATCAAGCAAAGCGGTGCCGTTATTATTCCGCTGAAAACCGTTGCAGAGGTGGGGGCCGAACGCGGTGCGCAGTAAAGTCAACATTGCGGTTCTGACTGTTTTGAGCCTGATGTTCCTTGGTCAGGGTGGATCGGCCGAGGCGGCCGACCTGCGCAAAAGCGCCCTGGTTGTGGCAGAATGGGCCGTTGAGGCAAACGAACCGCAGGCCCTTGCCAGCAGTCTGGCTGTGTTGCTTGAGGAAGGCGGCACTCTGGACCCGGAGGATCCGTTCTCGGTCTTGCCTTTGGCCGATGCGCTGCGTGACATGCCCGGAGGAGCGGATTTGCTGGGCACTGTTCTCGAAACCGGATCCCGGGGTCAGCTTGGTGGCGCCGCCCGTCTGGACCTGCTGCTTGCGCCCGGACAAACTCATGAAACGGACGTTTTTCTTGTCGGCTCGGAAGTAACGTGGATCGAGGCCCGCTTGTGGCGCGGGTCTGGTGGGGCTGATATCGACGTTGAACTCTTGGGCTCGGACGGAACCAGCATCGCCGCAGACATCAGCCCGCAGACCGGCATTGAAGGGATTGCAGCGCTGGTGGATGTCTGGATCGACAGTTGCGTCAACGCGACGTTGCGGATCACGAATGCCGGCGGCAGTCAGGGGCGCGTCGCGTTGTTTGTTCCACAGTCGCCCCATCAGGATTGCGAGGCGCCGGGTTGACTGGCATCCGCCTGCCCGGCGCTGTTTTCGCGCTATTGCTGGCTCTGGCCCTGCCGGTCGCCGCCCAGAACCAGAACTCTGCCGAATTGGAAGCGCTGCAAAACAGAGCCGGTCAGGCCTTCGTTGCACAGGATCATGCCACGGTCCGGGAACTTGTCAGGCAGATGGAACCCATGATCGACCGGGGCCTGCGCACCGAAGGACGGAACGGGGTCGCGCAATATGGGATACTAGGAGAAATCCTGTTCGGCATCGGCGACAGGGAAGACGCATTGCGCGCCTACACCAAATCGGTCGACGCAGCCCGGATTGAGGGTCTGTGGCTTCAGCGAGACGGGCTGTATGTCCGCTATGAATACGGAAGTCTTCTGCAACTGCTCGGACACCACGAAAAAGCGCTGAGTGTCAGCTCAGAGCTGCTGCGGGATCTTGAACAACTGGGTTTGTTAAACAGCGCTGCAGGTTTGGATACCGGTATTCTGGTTGGCGCAATTCTTCTGGATACAAACCAGCTGGATGGCGCCCGGCAAATGTTTGAAAACATGGTCGGGATCGCGCGGGAACACGACACGGAAGGCCGCAAGCTGCAAGTGGCATTGAACGGTTTGGCCAATACCTTGAACGCGATGGAAGCCTATGAAGCAGCGCTTGAACCTACACGTGAAGCGTCTGAACTGGGCAAAAGATTAAACGCGGTTGACAGCGAGTCCCACCTTTACGCGCGGCTGCGATACGGAATTGCGCTGGAGCGTGTTGGCAGACTGGATGAGGCGCGATCCGTTACTGAGGACGTTCTTGCCTCGGCGCAGGGCAAACTGCCTCAGGGGCACGAGATTATTCAATGGGCGCGCCGAACGCTGGAGGATATCGAACGCGCGGAGGGGCGGAAGTTCGCAGCCCGCGAGTTGAACCGGCAAATTGCGGATGATGCCTTGTCCAGCGAGGATCCTGCTCAGCGTCTTGCTGCGCTGCTGGCGCTGGCCGGACATGATTTGGCGAATCTCGAGTTCGAGAGTTATGAGGCCAAAATGATGGCGGCGCTTGAACTGATCGTCTCGGATCCGGGTGCGGTCCCTGAACGGCAGCAGGCCCAAGTCTATTTCGCAGTGGCCGATCACCTGGTGAATTTCCGCCAGAACTTCAAAGGGGCCAAGCCGCTATATGCCCGATCCATCGATATCCTGACGCGTGAACTGGGACCGGATCACCGTGAAACCCTGCAAGTCCAGGCCCGCAGGTTGCAGGCCAAGGACAAGGAAATTCAGGCCAATGTCGCCTTGGGCCGGCCCAAGGAGGAGCTTGCGTTCTGGGATGGAACAGAGGCGGGAAAGAAACCCACGGCCTCTGATCTGGAAATGCTGCACCGACTGGCCGCCGCAGAGGAGGCGCAAGGCACGCGGCTTGAGGCTTATGCATCACAACTCAACTATGCCTTTTTCCTGCAAGAAGCCGGACAAATTGAAACCGCGCTGGCAGTCATAAGAAACCAGATCGAAAAGCGGGAAGGAGAACAGCGGACGGGTTCCATACCCGATCTGGACATCAACTACCGATTGGTGGACGCGCATGGGTCGGCACTGCTCAAAGGCGGGCAATTCTCTGCTGCGGCAGCCGTCTTCCAGAATGGAACAGTCGACCTGTTGAACTATCTGCGCGGGTTTCAATGGCTGGAAGGGATAGCGGGCGGGGCAAAAGTATACCTGATTGGCCAGGTGTATGGTGAGTTGTTCGCCTCATCAGCGCTCAAGGCTGCCGAAACCGGCAGTGAGCAGGAGAAGAACCTCTATGTTCAGATGGCCTTTGAGGCCATGCAACTGGCGGGTTACGGCCCCGCCTCTGTCGCTGTGGCCCGTGCGGCGATCCGGGACAAGGCGCAAAACCCCGATCTGGTTCAACTTGCGGCGCAATGGCAGAAAGCGACTTTGGCCCAGCGGGTCGGGAACGATGTTCAGAATTCGGATCTGGACCGTCTGCGGTCCCGGATGTCGGCACAGTTTTCCGAGTACTTCGAATGGCAAATCCCTGCGCCGCTGACGATGGGCCATATCCAGCGCGAGGTAATCGCGCCGGATGAGGCTGTGATCATGATCCTGACAGCCACAACCCAGAGCGCGCATAAGAAAGGGATCAAAGGGCTGGTTCTTGCCGTGACCCGGGACGGCGCGGCGATGGTTGAATTGCCTCAGAAGTGGAACGTTCTGGTGCAGGACATACTTGATCTCCAGCGTACGCTTGACCCGAAGTCGCCAGAGCATATGGCCCAATTGCGGGCGCCGCTTGCCAACGTGCAGGGCGCGTCGGGCGCCGCAGCGACGCGGTATGCCGCCCCGTTTGCTTTCGATGCCGCAGAACGACTGCACAAGACGTTTTTCGGATCGCCGGAAATAGCTGATCTGATTGGTTCCAAGTCGACCTGGACGTTGGTCCCCTACGGTGAAACGCTGAGCATACCTTTCGCGGCCCTGATCGTGGATGACCCGGGCCGACATTTGCAGGACCGTCGCACCGCAAGGGACCTGCGCGAAATACGCTGGTTGGGGCATGAGCGCGCGCTGCGGGTTGTGCCGTCCGTCGCGGCCCTTGAAAACCTGCGAAAACGTCCCCGGGTCCCCGAGCAACCAGCCTCCAGGCTGGCATATGTCGGATTTGGCGACCCTGCGTTTCAGGGGGCGGAACTGGCGGCCTTGCCTCAGACAGACATCGTTATGCGCGGATCGATCTCGCAACGAGCAACCGCAGTACGCGCGCTTCCGCGTTTGCCGGGCACCCGGCGCGAAGTTGAAACGCTGGCAGGGTTGTTCGGAGAGACCCGCAGCGACATTCGGTTGGGTTCCTCAGCAAGCGAAGCGGAAATCGTTGCGCTCAACAGCCAAGGCAAACTGGCGCAGGCGCAAATTCTGCATTTTGCGACGCATGGGTTGTTGTCGGGCGCGTTCGAAGGGTTGGCCGAACCCGCATTGGCGCTGACGCCAGACGCGACTGCCCCGGCGCAAGGAAGTTTCACTGGCGATGGCCTGTTGACCGCCTCCGAGGCCGCGCAGCTCGATATTGGTGCCGACTGGGTCATTCTGTCGGCCTGCGACACGGCAGGGGAAGATTCGATCGGCGGCGAAGGTCTGGGGGGGTTGGTTCAGGGCTTTTTCTCGGCTGGCGCGCGCAATATGCTTGTTTCGCATTGGCGCGTAGATGATCGCGCCGCCGAGGCGCTGATTACCCGCACCGTGACCGCCTCGCAAAATCAGACCAGCAAGGCCGAGTCGCTGAGGCAGGCGATGAAATCTCTTTTTGACGACCCGAGCCGCGATCAGACCCAACTGCCGAATTCCCACCCGTCGATCTGGGCCCCGTTCCTGATGATTGGCGCAGGCTGACGGGTGACCTGCGCCACAAAAGCAAACGGGCCACCTGATCAGGCGGCCCGTTTGCTTTTTCTGGCAGTTGTAGCTTAGTCCTTGGGCGTCAGTAGCGGCAGCGTATTTGCAACCGGAACCACCCTGGGCAAGCTTTGCCCGTTGTTTCCTGCACGCTGATTCTGTACCTGCAGTGCAGAACGGATGACCTGAACCCGTTCGGTTGTCGTGCTGGGGACGAAAACAGGCGTTGCACCGCTTTCCAGTGAATCCATCGCGTTCACATACCACGGAACCGCTGCCGCAGGGGTCGCCGGCACACCGAACCCTTCACGCAGGTGGTGCCCAATCAGCTCTCCGTAAGGAGCCTGACCCGCAGCCATCATTGTCAATGCGCCAGCCAGAGCCATTTCGGCATCATCCAGACGATAACCGATGCCCAGGCAGATCTGGCCATAGACGCCCATTGTTGCGGCGTCGCTCAGACCCAACTGGGTGGCGGTCGATTGCACCGCCGGCATGACCTGTGCCTGATCCGTTGTGGGCAGGCCGGACATGACGTCGGAGTACCCGCCTGCAATCTGGCTGCACAGCTCCGTCATCTCGTTTTCGGACACCGCGTATTGCGACGCGAGCGATCCACCTTGCGTGATGGCAAATCCACGTGCTTCGCAGAACTTTTCGCTTAGTGCCTGGTTCGGATCTGTCATGTTCGACGCCTGAACCACACCGCCCTGAATGCGCGTTGTCTGGTCAACCAGTTCGCACCGTGCGGCAGCGGATACAGTGGGCTGACCAACCGGCTTCAGGGGCTTGAGCTTTGGCACCGTGCCGCCATTGCCGATAACCTGACCGCCACCCTGCTGGGGCTGGTCGGGAATGACAGCCTGCGGGACCTGCTGGCGTGGTACCTGGTTCAGGGGCTGCGCCGCCGCGGCCTGAGTGCCGTTGTTGGCCCACGGGTCAACAATGCCGTTGTTGTTGGTGCCATAATTGGGAGTATTTGCACCGTAGTTTGGCCCGGCATTGTCGCCATAACGTGCGGCATAGTTGGGGTCACGACCGATGTTCAGCAATCCGCGCGGGCCTTCAGCAGCCATCGTACGGGGATAGGCGCCACCGGCACCTGACTGATACTGCCGCCATCCGTTGACCAGGTTCTGACGTTCCCAATCCGAAAGCTGGCCGGTCTGGGGGTATCCCATGTAACCTTGATAATCACGGATCGCACCGCGGCTGCGGTTTCCCATCACGCCGTCGACCGTTCCCGCGTTCCAGCCGAAGCCGTTGAGCGCGCTCTGAACCTCACGGTTTTGCTGCCGCTGGGCAGAATTCACCGTCGAGCGGCGCGTTGTCGTCGTTTGGCTGCGTTTTTTGTTTTTGTTGCAGTTGATTGCGCCTGTAGCGCACCCAAGGATCACAGCGGCACCGCCGCCGATAATCACATCTGCCAGATCTGCACTTGCGCGGCTGACGCCCGTGGTAATCATCAGGGAGACCAGCAATGCGCCGCCGACGGATTTATTTAAAATATGACGTGGCATCTTTAAGTCACCTCCTTACCCAAAATCTATATCGCTATTCTTACTTAAACATGTGATTCAGTGCATGTTACAAAAAATGTCACCTGTTTGCACCCATGCAATTGAGCATTGAAAACAAATAATTTTAGGACGCCGAGGGTGGGTATGGCGCCCTAAAACTTCGACAATTCAGGCGTAATGACCCTTAATGTCGAAACAGTATCTCGATAAATCGTCAATTACCTGCCGACCATTGGGCATTTACGGGAACACCGTGAAGTGCAGCCTGCGTTTCCGCGATTTGCATTGCCTTGCGGATTACGCTGACGCGATCCTGTGTGGCGCTGGCCATGAAAACGGCAGGCGCACCATTTTCCAGTGCCGTCATCGCGTTCGCGTACCACTCGACCGACGCCTTCGGAGCTTCGGCGGTGCCGAAACCTTCTCGCAGGTGGTGGCCAACCAGTTCGCCATATGCAGCGTGGCCGGATGCGGTCAGTGAAAGGGCACCGGCCAGCGCCATCTCGGCGTCGTCCATGCGATACCCCATTCCGGTGCAGATCTCGCCATAGTCCCGGGCAATCTGGGGCATATTCAGCCCAAGCGTAGCATTCGCATTCCGCGCGCTGTCCAGGGTGGACTGCACCGGCGTTCCGGGAAGAGCACTGATCGTGCCCGAGAATGTGGCTTTGATGTGATTGCAGATTTCCGTCATTTCGGTTTCGGAAACCGCGAAATGGGACTGCGAGGACTGTCCCAAAGTGATGACAAGCCCGCGTGCCTCGCACAGTTTTTCACTCAGCGCCTGATGGTGATCGGTCACATTGTCCGCGTGGATTAGCCCGCCCTGGATTTTCGAGGTGGCACCCACCAGTTCGCAGCGCCCGGCCACAGATTTGACGGGTGTTCCTATGCGTTTGGGCAGTTCGCCGACGATGGGTGGCGGGGATGGATTGTTCGGATCGACAATGCCACCGTCTAAGGGTTGTGGCGATGGGTAGGGCTGCGGTTGCTGCCCGTCGTAATGCCCGGCGTAGCTGGGGTTGCGTTCAACCTTAAGCAGGCCACGGGGGCCTTCGGCGGCCATCAGTCGTGGATATGCGTTGCCCGCGCCTGCCTGATACTTGCGCCATGCGTTGATCAATGTATCCCGTTCCCACTGGGAAAGGCGTCCGTTGGCGGGATCACCCATGAAGTACTGATAGTCGCGAATGGCTGCGCGGCTCCGGCGGCCCAATACACCGTCAGCGTTTCCGACCGGAAAGCCGAATGTGTTCAAGGCGTTCTGCACGTCGCGGTTTTGTTGACGTTCTTCCTCGCTTAGAACGGGCGTTGGGACCGGCTTTCTGCCGGGAGGTCTTGGTTTGTTTCTTGGGCAGATGTTTGGATTGGCGAGACATAACAGCATCGCTGTACCGATCACTTCCTTCGCGCCCGCGTTTGCGCGTTCAACCGATGCTGTCATCAACATGGATGCGGCCAATGCGCCGCCCAGCGTGTGTTTGAAAATACTGCGTGCCATTGTCGACCCCCTAAGCAAAAAACTATCTGGGACCAACGCTAGCCAGCGCCGTTCAAAATAGCCCGTTACAAAAATTGTTATCGCTCAGGGTCGGAGAGATGGTCGATTTTTACGATTTCTTTTTAAAGAGTTGGTTTTAGTCTTCGGTTTTTTTGGCCGCAAGTCTGACCTATAGCGCAAACATGCATTAGGGCGCCAAGGGACGGAGCGTGCCCGGATTTTTGCCCGAAACAGCTTTTTGTCATTCAGATTTGCGGGGGGCCGCTCAGCCAAATGAATGGGTCCACAAACCGCCCAGGTTCACCCTACTGAATAGCGATCAGCAGCAGTTGATCTTTCTCCATGTCCGGTTCTTCAAGATAAAGCCCCATATCCGTCCAGAACCGGTTGAGCATTGCCAAAAGCTGCGCCTGTTCCGCCTGGGCCAGATCCTGCGTCAGCCCTTCATAGGCGCGTTCACGGATTTCTGTTTCGACGTCGGAACCCAAGGTCTCAAGCGTTGCCCGGTAAGACAGCAAGTACGTATCCCGGCTTGCCCGCAAGGCATCCAGCCGGTCGAGGTTCAGGTTCAATGTCTGCATCAGTTGGGTGCGTTGATTGCCGACCGAGACCTTGATCGTGTCCAGCAGGCGCAGGCTGTCCCGTTCCAGTTGCTGAATTTCGCGGCTGCCTTCGATCAAGGTCTCTACGAAAGCTGCCCCGCTCAGGAGCGTGGATTTTGCGGCTTGAAACAGGGATTCCGCAGCCTGTTCCCGCGCGATGCGAAATTCCAGCTGAAGATCGCCCAAGGCAGATTTGCGGCGGGGGTCCACTTCCTCTTCCAGCAGCGCGTTCAGGGTTGCCAGTGGGTCAGATTGCTCTTCCGAGGACCGATCAGCCTCTTGCGTCCAGCCATCCCGGATCGCGTCATAGCGGTCTTCGGATACCACGGCGGCACTGATGACCAGCCTGACACCAAAGTATTCGCCGGCTAGAGCCTGACCATTCAGGCTGCTGTACATCGGGTATTCATTGCGGCGCGCGGTGTAGATTTGCGCGTCTTCCTGATCGACCGAACCGCCACGCGTGACCAGTCCGCCAGACTGGCCGTGACTGCGCCCGATGGCATTCAGGCGGAACGGTTCAAGCATCAACTCCTCAACATTGCCATAGATATCCAGAAGGCCCAGCGGGTTGGGTTTCCGTCGCGCTCCGATGATGCTGAGCTTGGTGCTGCCGCTGCCAGGCGCCAGATAGGCGGCGTAATCGGACAACGTCCCTTCGGAGAAGAACCTGCGGGCGGCAAATACCGCGGCGTCGGCTTTTGCGCCACCGCGGGCGGCATATTCCCATTCAGGTTCGGTCGGCAGCCGCAGAAAGCCGGTGCGGTCACCTTGCCGGGGCAGGCTGTCGCGGGCGTTCTGCATCAGCCATTCGGAATAGGCGCGCGAGAGATCAACGGCTTCGAACCAACTTAATCCGCCTTTGGCCCGGGCTTCGACCGGTTTGAAGCCGCTGTCGCAATTCATGTTGATGGCGCGGTACTGAGCCTCATTCAATTCGTACCGGGCAATATAATAGTAGCTGACACTGTTTTCGGGGTCGTCGAATGCCCCGCGCAGATAGGTGGGCTTGAGGTAGTCCGAAAAAGCGGTATCGGCGTCAGACTGCCCCATACGAAAGGGTCGGTCCGACAACGGGCGGGCGATATCGACCGGCACGTTGACTTTCTGAAAGGCCATGCCACCGCCACAAGGCATCGGCAAGACCAGATCCGCAGGGCCGTGCAACTGGCTGGAAGGATCGATCAGAATGGGGGGCCATGGGGCGTCGCTTGCCCAAGCCGAAGACAGCCAAGCCATGAAAAAACACAGGCTCAGTCGAGCAGATACGGGCAAAATCGGAACTCCCCAAAATTCTGTAACCACCCTGCATCGGGCAGGAGACAGTTTTGCACAGATGAAACAGATTGCAACTGAGGCAGTCTGGTGGTTCTTGCCGAAATCACGTTCGCGTGGTGGTAATTCCACATCAGGCGGGTTAGAGGGTGGGCAACCGACAAACCGAACATTTGCGATTGAAACGGCAGGAAGTTTTTTGATGCAGATAGAAGATACTTCATTAGAAGGTGTGAAAATCCTCACGCCAGCACGCTTTGGCGACAACCGTGGCTTCTTTTCCGAAAGCTGGAACCGGAAACGCATGGAGGATGCAGGGCTGAACTTCGAGTTTGTTCAGGACAATCATTCGGTGTCTGCAACGGTGGGAACGCTGCGCGGGCTGCATATGCAAACTCCGCCTCACGCGCAGGACAAGCTGGTGCGCTGTGGGCGCGGACGGTTGTTTGATGTGGCGGTCGATATTCGCAAGGGCAGCCCGACCTATGGGAAATGGGTGGGCGTTGAACTGAGTGCCGAGAACGGCAAGCAACTGCTGATTCCGGCCGGGTTTTTGCATGGTTTCGTCACCCGTGAGCCGGACACCGAGATCGTCTACAAATGTTCGGACTACTACGCCCCGGACTGCGACCGCTCGGTCCGGTTCGACGATGCCGATATCGGTATCGACTGGGAGCTGGAAATTGATCCTGTGCTGAGCGCCAAGGATGAAGCGGCCGTGACACTGGCGGCTTTGGACAATCCGTTTGTATATGAAGGTCAGAAATGAAAATTCTCGTGACCGGCGGGGCCGGGTTCATTGGATCCGCAGTTGTTCGTCAGGCCATTCGTGACGGGCACAGCGTGGTCAACCTGGATGCGCTGACATACGCGGCGTGTCTTGAAAACGTGGCCAGTGTGACCAACCACCCCAATTACAGTTTTGTGCAGGCCGATATTCGTGATCGCGCAGCCCTGGACAAGGTGTTTGCAGATCATGAGCCGGACGCGGTCATGCATCTGGCGGCGGAAAGCCATGTTGACCGGTCGATCGACGGGCCGGGCGATTTCATCGAAACCAACATCACGGGCACCTATCAGATGCTCGAAGCTGCAAGAGCATACTGGACACGTATGGGTCAGCCCGAGGCGTTCCGGTTTCACCACATCTCGACGGATGAGGTTTATGGCTCGCTGCCCGCCGACCCGCAGGTTCAGTTCACCGAAGAGACGTCCTACGATCCCCGTTCGCCCTATTCCGCTTCGAAAGCGGCAAGCGATCACCTTGTTCGCGCCTGGGCCGAAACATACGGCCTGCCGGTCGTGCTGACCAATTGTTCTAACAATTACGGACCGTTCCATTTTCCTGAAAAGCTGATCCCCGTGATCATCCTCAATGCTCTGGCGGGCAAGCCGCTGCCGATCTACGGGGATGGTTCGAACATCCGTGACTGGCTGTACGTGGAAGATCACGCGGATGCGCTTCTGCTGGTCGTGCAAAAGGGGCAGGTTGGTCGCACCTACAACATCGGTGGGGAAAACGAGCGCACCAATCTGGAACTGGTCAAAACCCTTTGCGAAATCCTTGACCGCAAACGTCCAAAAGACAGCGGGTCTTACGCAGATCAGATCACCTTTGTAACCGATCGTCCCGGCCATGACGCACGGTATGCCATAGACCCGACCCGCATTCGCAATGAGTTGGGTTGGAGCCCGTCCGTAACCGTCGAGGAAGGGCTGGAAAAAACCGTCCAGTGGTATCTGGACAACGAAGACTGGTGGCGCGCGCTGCAAAACCGCGACGGTGTTGGTCAGCGACTGGGGACGGGAAAATGATCCTTGTCTTTGGAAAAACCGGGCAGGTCGCCCAGGAAATCGCCCTGAATGCGGGCCAGCGCGAGATCGTGTTTCTTGGCCGCGATGCAGCGGATTTGACCAACCCGGAACAGTGCCAGGCCGCCATCGAAACGCACCGGCCGCAAGCGGTGATCAATGCCGCAGCCTATACCGCCGTGGATCGGGCTGAAGATGAGGCCGAGACAGCAATGGCCGTCAACGGCACAACGGTTGGGGCCATTGCCAGGACCTGTTCCGCGCTGGGCATTCCGTTGGTGCATATTTCGACCGATTACGTATTTGACGGCTCGGGTGAGGCCCCGCACCGGCCGGAAGATGCCACGCACCCGATCAACACCTATGGCCGCACAAAGCTGGCTGGTGAAACGGCGATCGGGGCCAGCACCTGCCGTCACGCCATAATGCGCACCTCGTGGGTGTTCTCGGCCCATGGCAACAACTTTGTCAAAACCATGCTGCGCCTGTCTGAAACCCGGGATGCGCTGAACGTTGTAGACGATCAGATTGGCGGCCCGACCCCGGCTGCGGACATCGCGCGGGCCTGCCTGCATCTGGCCGACCGCCTGATGGCTGGTGAGATGGACAGCGCAACCCTGCATTTTGGCGGTTCACCGGACGTCAGCTGGGCCGGATTTGCGCGCGAGATTTTCTCGCAAGCCGGTCGGTCCGTGACTGTTACGGGTATTCCGACCTCTGACTATCCTACTCCGGCCAAACGGCCCCTGAATTCGCGAATGGACTGCAGCAGCCTGTCTGCCTGCGGTCTGGAACGCCCCGATTGGCGGGCCGGCCTGCGCGACGTATTGAACAGCAAAGAGATTTCATCATGACGAACCGTAAAGGTATCATTCTGGCCGGCGGCTCGGGCACCCGTCTGTACCCGATCACGATGGGTGTGTCCAAACAGCTTCTGCCGATCTACGACAAGCCGATGATCTATTATCCGCTGTCGGTACTGATGCTGACGGGAATCCGCGAGATCTGCATCATCACCACGCCCCAGGATCAGGACCAGTTTCAGCGCACGCTGGGGGATGGCAGCCAGTGGGGTCTGGAACTGACCTACATCACCCAGCCGTCGCCGGACGGTCTGGCGCAAGCCTATCTGCTGGCCGAAGAGTTTCTGAACGGCGCGCCGTCGGCGATGGTGCTGGGGGACAACATCTTCTTTGGCCATGGTCTACCGACCCAACTGCAAAAGGCCGATGCGCAAAGCACAGGCGGAACCGTTTTTGGTTATCGCGTGGCCGACCCGGAACGTTATGGCGTGGTTGGCTTTGATGCGACCGGCGCAGTGCAGAGCATCGTTGAAAAGCCCAAAGTGCCACCGTCGAACTATGCCGTGACGGGACTGTATTTTCTGGACGGAACCGCGCCAGAGCGTGCTCGGCGGGTCAAGCCGTCGGAACGCGGAGAACTTGAAATCACGTCCCTGCTTGAGACGTACCTGGACGACGGAACATTACGCGTCAGGCAGATGGGGCGCGGTTATGCCTGGCTGGACACCGGCACACATGCGTCATTGCTTGAAGCCGGAAACTTCGTGCACACACTATCGAACCGGCAAGGTCAGCAGGTCGGGTGCCCAGAAGAAATCGCGTTCGAACACGGCTGGATTTCGCAGGAGCAGCTTCTGAAACGCGCGGAATTGTTCCGGAAAACGGCATACGGAAGATACCTGCGCAATCTGGTGGACTAGTCCCATCGCGTTCTGATCTGCGGTTTTTTTTTAGACTGGTGAGTATTGCGCGGGCAGGGCTACCGGTCCGTGCTGAAATACTCGTCCGGGAAATACTTGCGCCAGAACTTACTGCCGTATCTTTGGAAGGCGTGGCAGCCAAATGGCAGCTTCCCGTCGTTGCATTCCAGCAGGTATTCCGGCGCGGCTTCAAACGCGAACCGCGACGCCTGCATCGGCGTGGGAATTGTAAACCCGCTGAAATAACGCGGCACCAGGTTTGTCCAGATCACATCCTCGTTCACGCCGGGTTTTACGGGAATGATTGTTTTTCCGAACAGACGAAGCACTAGGTTTGCCAGGGCCACGGCACCAACCTTGTTGGCTATTCTGACGGCACCTGCGCAAGTCAGGAAAAGCGCCTCATGCGTCACCCTACGGCAATCGCTGATCTTGCGAAGGGACAATCCACCGTTCAGTTCACCGGTGAAGTCATACGGCAGGTTTGGTTGGCTGTACCCGTCAAAAACCGGCGCTCCGACAAAGGAATATCCATGCGCGGTCCAGGAATCGAGATGATCCTGAATGATCAGACAATCGACCTGGCAAATCAGGATGTAGGAAAAATCAGCAAATTGGTCATAAAACTCCTGACTGATCATCAGTTGGTTGTACGAGTCGATGCTGACAAAATGGGAATCGGACAGGCAAAGGGACCGCGCTGTTCCTTCCGTTTCCCGCAGGACGTTTTTTGTGACCGTGTTGTCAAGGTAATCGCACAGAGCGTCTGGCCCCAGAATGGTGACATCGTGTGACTTCAGTATCCTGACATTGTGCAGAAGGGCCGCCATTTCCGTGTCCGTCAGTACCCGGTGAACGGGCACGACAACGTTGCAGCAGCCAGAAGTGTTTTCTGCGTCTGAACTGTGCGGCACTTTCATGAATTCGCCCCTTCATAGGCCAACTATTTGTAATCTTGCAATATTAGCTGGCCGATACAGGAGTCAGCCAAACTGTCAGGTTGAGCGAAATTTTCTTCATTTCTGCTCTCAATCTAACAGCACCGCAATTGATTGCCAACGATACTCGGCGCTTGTCCTGCCGTAACAGGTGATGCTGACGCCATGACCCTCAGGTTGTCTAGTAACCCCGTGGCACATTGATGATTTGGGCTGAAGTGTCAATCCGATCTTTGCCCCCGGGATGCATCCGGCCAATCCAGTGGGGCAATCCAGGCCAGATACACTCAAGTATCTGCGGCATTGGCCACCAATCCTCGAGCCGCATTCTGTCAGGAAAATCGGTGTTCATGGGCGTGAAAACTGGGTCCTACGGGCATCCCCCAATATCGCTGTCAGCCGCGAATCGTTAATTATGTATTTCAGATACCGGGTCTAAACAGACCAAACCACTTTTCCCCCAAGAAGGGGCTGGCTACTTACCCCCTCGGCCGGCCCCTTACCCCTTTTAGGAAAGTTTACAGATCTCCGGCCTGACCAGTCGCCAACCGCGCGACAAGCGCGGGCAGTTCCAATGCATCGTTGTACACGACATCATGGTGAATGTCCGAAATGGCCGATTTCCGGTAACCATTGGTGAAAAGCAAAAAAGGCACCTGCGCGCGGCGCGCCGTTTCAGCGTCAACTTCGCTGTCTCCGACAAACAGCCGCGGTCCTGTGTCGGGCAGGGCTTCGAAGCAGGCATTAAGATGGGCCGGATTGGGCTTGCGTATGTTCAATGTATCGCCACCGAAAACAGCATCAAAGAAACCTGACATTCCCTGCGCTTCCAGGATGTGCCGGGCGGGCCGTTCGGGTTTGTTGGTGCATACACCCATCGCACAGCCCATTTCGCTAAGCGCATGCAGCGCCTGGATCATGCCGGGATACGCAACGGTGTGGACGCTGCTGGCGGCGTTGTAGTGGGCCAGGGTTCTCTGTGTCAGGTCGGAATGCTGTTCAAGGGGAAGGCCGCAATGGTGGATGACCCGCTCGACCAGTTTGGGAAGGCCGTTTCCAACGAATTGCCGGATGGTATTCTGTTCCAACGGTGGATGACCGACATCATCCAGCATTCGGTTTGCCGCCGCCGCAATGTCGGCGAGGCTGTCGAGCAGGGTTCCATCCAGATCGAATACAAGGGTTGCAGTCACAGAAATGTCCACCGGTATCAATGCGTTCCAAGACCTACCCGGTGTCCCGGCCCGACGCAATCAAACAGTTATTCGGAAATGTGAAGGCACATGCTTGACAAACCTGAGTAAAATAATCAGATTAAGGCGCAGACAGTCAGCCAACCCGGCTTCGGGTCAGCCAGATCGTTGAAAAACGCAATCAGATCAAGACGATTTGCCAAAACCTATCCGGAGTTGCCCGATGAACATGCAGAACCCGAATCCAAGCCAGGCCTATGCCGTTTCCATGTTGCCAGCTCATAAGGCGGAAGACCTGACCAAGGGTGGAAATCTGGCTCATATCGAGTTGGGGGACCAGCTGTACACGCTGCGTATCACCCGCGCCGGCAAACTGATCCTCACGAAATGAGCGCGCAGTCCTCGCGCGGCGGGGCAACGGTTGGACATTTGGCGGATCTGAGTCCGGTCGAAGCAGGAGCCGTCATGTATCTGCGGTTGTGGGGAAACGGTGCCAACGGCCGCGCTGATGCCGCAAGCGATTTTGAAATCGCTCTGGGTAATGATCACGGTCGCGCCGCAATGCTGACCTTGGACAGGTTGTGCTCGCTGTGCGCCAACCATGGGCGCCGACCTCTGATACGCCACGGCTTGAACTGCGCATGCCTGGGTGCGGACGAAAACTGCTTTGCGCAGATGATTGCTGCCGCATCCGAAGGGGCGCGAGAGGATGCGATGATGATGGCCTCGCTTATCATCAGGCCGGATTTTGCACCGGCGCTTGTCTGTCTGTCCGAAGAATTTGGGCTGGCGCTGCGCCGAATGACCATCTCGGCTCCGTTGCCCAACACGGGGCATCATACCCCGGCAGCTACTTTACATTGAAAGAGACCGAATGATGAGAGAACCCCGCGCTGCGCAGCGGGGTTCTTCTGAATTCAGCAGCAACTGCAACCAACATGGTGGTCGTGATCGCAGACTGGGGTGGGTGCATAATCACCCACTTCGCTCAGAACGCTTCTCAAGGCCCAAAGGATCATGTCCACGTCTTCAGCCTCGATCGTCAGCGGCGGGCGAATCTTCAGGATATTGTCCTTTGGACCCTCGCTTCCGATCAGAATGCGATGATCCCGCATCCGGTTTTTGACGAACTTGCAGATCTCGGTTCCTTCCGATCCGTCAGGGTTGATCAGTTCGACGCCCAGAAACAGACCCATCCCGCGTACATCTCCGACGCAGCCAAAATCAGCCTCAATCCCGCGCAGGCCGTCCATCAGGCGTACACCCATATTCCGGGCATTGTCCTGCAATCCCTCGTCGTCGACGATGTCCAGCACCTCTTTGCCAATCCGGCAGGACAGGGTCGAGCCGCCGAAAGTCGAAAAGAACTCGATGCCATTGTCGAAGCTGTTCGCGATTTCCTTGGTCGTGACCAGAACGCCCAACGGATGGCCATTGCCGATGGGTTTGCCCATGACAACGATGTCGGGCAGTGCCCCCTGATGTTCAAAGCCGAAATAATACTCGCCCAGCCGGCCAAAGCCGGTCTGCACTTCGTCCGCAATACAAACGCCACCTGCGGCCCGAATTTTTTCGTAAACGGCCGGAAGATAGCCCTTGGGTGGAATGATCTGGCCGCCGACCGATGGGAAGGTTTCCGCGATGAAGCCCGCTACCCCATGTCTTTTGGCCTTCAATGCGGCAATCGCGGGGTCCACCAAGTCTGCGAACTTCGCGGCACGGTCGGAATCGTCACGTCGGAATGAACCTCGATAGTCGTCGGCCACTTCGACCAGTTCGACCCAATCCGCCTGCCCCACACCGCCAGGCTTGTTGAACTTGTAGGCCGAGATCGCCACAGCCGCATTGGTATTGCCGTGGTAGCCGTGATCCGGCGTTACAATCCCCTTTGCCCCTGTGTGCGCCCGCGCCAGCCGCAAGGCCAGTTCGTTCGCCTCGGTCCCCGAGTTCACGAAGAAGCAGACCTCGAGGTGATCCGGCAGTTTCGACAGAATCTTGTCGGCAAATGCCGTTTGAGCCGGGTGAAGATAGCGCGTGTTCGAGTTCATCCGCTTCAGTTGGTCCGCTGCGACCGCCTGAATGCGGGGATGTGCATGGCCCACGTGGGGGACGTTGTTATAGGCGTCCAGATAGGGGCGGCCCCACTCGTCGAACAGATGATGCCTCCAGCCACGGACCAGCATGACCGGATCGTCATAGGTCAGCGACAGGTTGCCACCGAAATGGTCCTGGCGCCCGCGCAGGATCGCCTGTTTGTCGGTCGGGCGATAAAACACCTTGTCGTCCGGCAGGTTCAGTATTGCCGCAGGGTTCGGGCAGACTGCGTGCCACAGGTACATCTCGTCCGGGTCGCCGACACCGGGCCAGTCCGCCTCCATCCCGGCGGTGGTCAGGGCCAGCTGGAAATGCACATGAGGGGCCCAGCCTCCATTCTGACTGGCATCCCCGAGGCGGGCAAAGGCCGCGCCCTGTGCGACGGGATCGCCCGGCTTCAGCCGGGCGCAGACCTCGGGGTCCAGGTGACCATATAAGGTATAGAACGGATCGCCTTCGGGGGTTTCATGATGCAGGATCACAACGCCGCCGTAATCCAGATGGGCATCGCGGTTCTCGACCACTTCAACACGTCCGCTCATCGGGGCATACAGCACGGCTCCGGTGGGCGCGAAGACATCAACGGCCAGATGAACAGTCCGCCGGTCCGAGGCCTTCCAAGGTCCCTTACGGAAACCCGGCTCAGCATAGATCAGGCGCGGCTCGTTGTAATACCCCAGCCACAGGCCATCGCCGAACTCGGCGCCCACGCGGGCGGCCTCTTCCAGAGGCATATGGAACGGGTTCTGCGGCCATGTCGAATTTTCAACCGAAAGCGATCCCATCGGCACATCCGCCAGATTCTGCCCGAACATTTGCGCAAACTGGCCGCGGTGGTCGGACAGATAGGCGTGGATACGCTCGGCCCCGTCCGTGACCGGCAGCCCGCAGGCCGCGCGCAGGCGGGCGGGCATCAGACCGCCATTGACGGATGTGTTCTCAAGAAACCGCCAGGCCGGAGCCTGAGAGATGGTGACATAGGGATCATCCGGGTTTTCAGCCGCCATCAGAGTCGAATTCACGACAGACACCGCCAGACGCATCCGCAGCAACGGCCAGATCAGGTCGACTTCGTCGGTGCGCAGCGGGTTGGCGGCGTGATAGCCACGCACCAGCGCCGTCAGGGCGCGTTCAGGCCCGGGATGATCCAGAACAATATAGGCCCCGGCAATTGCGAGGTCACAGATACGCGGCGCCGCACACATGTCGCCCAGATCAATCAGGCCCGAGATCTTCAGGCGTTGCCCAAGCTCACCCTCAACAAGAATGTTGTAATCGTTTGCGTCATTGTGGATGGCCTGCCTGGGCATTGCGGCCAACCTGCCGGATACCTCATGGAACCCATCACAGATTTCGGTCAGCAACGCGCGCCGGTTGGGATCCGAAACAACCTCAAGCCTGCCGGAAATCCACCGGGCCTGTGTCAGATCCCATTTGAAATGCTCCCTGCTCAGCCCTGAATGGTCGAACCTTTCCAGAGCACGGTCCGTCGCTCCAAGAACACGGCCCAGCTTCATGATCAGTTCGTCGGTTTTGGGCGCGGCCTTGGCGTAGCACTGGCCCGGCAGACGCTCCAGCAACCAGGCAAGTCTTGGCTGACCCTGATCGTCAGGGATTTCGGGCAGCAATTCACCGGTCAGGTCCGGGATGACCGCCGGGAACGGCAGGCCGGGGGCCTCGGATGAGATATGGCGCAATGCCTGAACCTGCAGGTCCACAAACTCGGCCTCACACCCGGCCCGCATCACCTTGAGAACGTAGTCCCGTCCGTTGGTTGCTTCGGCCAGGAAATTCAGATCGTATTCGCCGTCCAGCCGGGTCAGCCTCGCTTCGATCCCCCAGGTCGCACGCAGCGCGTCCGCCCAGAATTGCGTCAGATCATTCATGCGCTTTGTGTCCTTTCCCAAAGCCGATCTCTTCTTTTGTGCCCATATATCTCGGGGGTGAACTGCCGCTTACGGCAAACGGGGCAGCCGCCTTGCCTTCAGTCCAGCGCGCGCAAGCGTTTGATCAAGGAAGAGGTGTCCCATCGCCCGCCGCCCAGTTTCTGAACGTCCTTGTAGAACTGATCAACCAATGCCGTCAGTGGCAGCGACGCGCCGTTCCTGTTGGCCTCGTCCAGACAAATACCCAAATCTTTCCGCATCCAGTCCACCGCGAACCCGTAGTCGAAATGATCGTCCAGCATCGTTTCGTGCCGGTTTTCCATCTGCCAGCTTCCGGCAGCACCCTGACTGATCACCTCGATCACGGCGCGGCCGTCCAACCCGGCTTTTTCGGCAAAGTGCAGGGCTTCGCTGAGACCCTGCACAACACCGGCGATGGCGATCTGGTTGCTCATCTTCGTCAACTGGCCAGCGCCGCTGTCGCCGATACGGCGGCATATCTTCGAATAGACCTGCATGACCGGTTCGGCCTTTTCATAGGCAGTTTGCGAACCGCCGCACATGATGGACAGAACGCCGTTCTCGGCGCCCGACTGGCCACCCGAAATGGGCGCGTCCACAAAGGCAAATCCCCTATCATCCGCAACCGATGCAAGCTCTTGCGTCACTTTGGCGGATACCGTGGTGTGATCGACAAAGACGGCACCTTGCGACATGCCGTCAAAAGCGCCGTTCTCGCCGGTGCAGATTGCGCGCAGGTCGTCATCATTGCCCACACAGGCAAAGACCAGTTCCGCGCCTTGCGCAGCCTCCGCCGGGGTTCCCGCCATTGCGCCGCCGTGCTGATCAACCCAGGCCTCGGCCCGTTTCGCCGTGCGGTTGTAAACGGTGACGTCATGCCCTGCTGCCTGCAGGTGGCCAGCCATGGGATAACCCATGACACCCAGACCTAGGAACGCGAGTTTTGCCATCAGATGATCCTCCCAGCTGTCCGGCCCTGCATCCGTCTGGTGGCGGGCCGGAATGTTCAGCAGAGACAAAGCAAAGCTGCGGGCAAAGGGCAACCCCGTGTCAGCTTTTGCGACCCAGATCGCTGAGGATTGGACAGTCGGGCCGATTGTCTCCGGCGCAGGCGTCAATCAGGTGGCTTAGCGTGTCACGCATGGCGTTGAGATCCGCAATCTTGATTTCGATCTGCGCCAGGTGATCGCGCGCGACCTTTTTGACATCAGCACTGGCGCGGGTTTCATCTTCGTAAAGGGCCAGCAGTGTCCTGCAATCGCCGATCGTAAAGCCCAATGCACGGGCGCGACCCAGAAAGATCAGCTTGTGCACGTCCTGTTCGCGAAACCGGCGATAGCCGTTGTCGTCACGCATGGGCCTGATCAGTCCGATATCCTCATAATACCGGATGGTTTTGGCGGGCAGACCGGTCTGGCTGGCAACGTCTCCGATATTCATGGTGTCACCGATTGGGTTGTTGGGATTGCAGAGGGTACGGGCGCGCTGACGCTCACCCGCCGCAAACGCAGTGCGTTGGTCACAACAAAGACGCTGGACAAGGCCATCGCCCCCGCAGCGAGCGCCGGGGACAGCAGTGGCCCGCCAAACGGGAACAAGACGCCTGCGGCGACGGGGATCAGCAGCGTGTTGTAGCCAAAGGCCCAGCCGAGGTTCTGGCGGATGTTGCGCATAGTCCGGCGGCTGATTTCCAAGGCGTTCACGACGCCCCGCAGATCGCCGGACATCAAAACGACGTCTGCCGTCTCGATTGCCACATCCGTTCCCGTACCAATGGCAAGGCCGATATCTGCAGCAGCCAGCGCCGGCGCATCGTTGATCCCGTCGCCAACAAAGGCTAACACGCCAAGACTGTCCTGCAGTTCGGTGACCGCGGCAAGTTTTCCATCGGGCAAAACATCGGCCACGACATGGTCAATGCCCAACTCATCGGCCAGCGCCTGCGCGGTGCGGGCGTTGTCGCCAGTGATCATTGCAAGGTTCAGCCCCATATCGCGAAGCTGCGCCAACGCTTCTTTTGTTCCCGGCTTGACCGGATCGGATACGGCAAGCAAGGCCGCTGCCGCGCCGTCAATGGCAACATACAAGGGCGTGGCCCCCGATGCCGCGCGCCTGTCCGCCTCGGCCCTCAGATCGTCAATGTCTATTCCGTTTTGCATCATCAGCTTCGCTGAACCGATCATGACGTCCTGTCCTTCGACCTCGGCGCGTACGCCAAGCCCGGTCATCGATTCAAACCCGGACAGCTCAGGCAAATCCGATGGACCGGCCCTTGTGATCGCGGTGGCAATTGGATGTTCGGACCGGGCCTCAAGCGCGGCGGCAAGGCGCAGCATTTTTTTCGGGTCAAATCCGTTGGCCGGGATAATGCCGTCAAGCTCGGGCCGGCCCAACGTCAAGGTTCCGGTTTTGTCAAAAGCGATGACCTGCGCCTGTTGCAATTGCTGCAGGGCATCACCTTTGCGGAACAGAACACCCAATTCGGCCGCGCGCCCGGTGCCGACCATGATTGAGGTCGGCGTTGCCAGCCCCATCGCGCAGGGGCAGGCTATGATCAGCACCGAAACGCCCGCAACCAGCGCCAGGGGCAGTGCGGGTTCGGGGCCGAAAACAAGCCACAGCGCGATTGTAAGCATTGCCACCGCAATGACCACAGGAACGAAAAAATAGGTTATGCGGTCGACAAGACCCTGAATTGGCAGTTTAGCGCCCTGCGCCTTTTCAACCATCTGTATGACCTGGGCCAGCACGGTGTCCGCCCCCACGCGTATGGCGCGGACGCGCAGCGCACCGGTGCCGTTGACCGTGCCGCCGACCACTGTGTCTCCGGCGGACTTCCCGACCGGCACCGGTTCGCCGGTGATCATGCTTTCGTCCAGATACGACGTGCCGTCCAGCACTTCGGCGTCCACCGGAACGCGCTCGCCCGGGCGGATTTGCAGGATGTCGTCCACCACAATGTCTGCGACGGGCAGGTCTGCGACCATGCCGTCCCTTTCAACCCGCGCCGTTTTGGGTTGCAAACCAATCAGCCTGCGGATAGCGGCACCTGTTCGACCCTTGGCGCGCGCTTCCAGCAGGCGTCCCAAAAGGATCAGCACGATGATGACGGCGGCTGCTTCGAAATAAACATTCGCCGTTCCTTGCGGCAGTATTCCGGGCGCAAAGGTGGCGATGACTGAATAAAGAAAAGCCGCGCCTGTGCCGAGAGCAACCAGCGCATTCATATCGGGCGCGCCACGCAGCAGGGAAGGAACGCCTTTGGCATAGAAAATACGACCAGGGCCAATCAGCAGAACCGCGGTCAGAAGAAACTGAATCATGTGGCTGGTTTGCGCGCCGATATTTGCCTGCACCCAATGATGGAAGGCAGGGACCATGTGCCCGCCCATCTCAAGCACAAAAACCGGTAACGCCAGAACCGCCGCCAGCAGGGTCGAGCGACGGAGGACGTTCAACTCGTCCGATTTATCGGCGGGCGTGGAACCAGGCGCATTCCCCTGGTCGACATGCGCGGTATACCCGATTCCGTCCGACACCTGCGCCAGTGCCTCGGGGGTCGTCGTCCCTAGGAGGTAGGAAACCAGTGCTGTCTGGGTCGCCAGGTTGACCTGCGCATCAATGACACCGGGGCTGGCCAGTAAGGCCCGTTCAATCCGGGACACGCATGAGGCGCAACTCATCCCCTCGATTCTCAGCGTCGCTTGCTGGGTTGCAGCCGGGTATCCAGCGCTGTCCAACGCCTCAACCAACGATGCCAAGGGGCCTTCAATTGCGACCTGTGCCGTTTCCGTTGCGAAATTGACAGAAGCGTCAGTGACGCCGGAAACACCCCGCAGCGCCGCTTCCACACGTCCGACACAGGAAGCGCATCCCATGCCCGTGATCCTGAGTTGCAGTGTTTTCAGTTCAGCCATCCGACTCGTCCCGACATTAGTTCTTCCCTGCACATGGGGGTTCCAGTCACGGGAAGGTCAAGGGGTTCGACTGGTTTTTTGTCCGAATTCAGGATCCGCGTATGTTCCGTTCCATCAGTCGCTGATACAGGCGCGGCGACAAACTGTTGAGCCACCACGCAAGGCGCGCAACACGCCCGACCGGGATCATGGGCTTGGACCTGTCCAACCCCCGCAGGATGACCTCGGCGGCATTTTCGGGGCTCATGGCGTCCATTTCATCGGATGCCGAGCCGGGACGCGCCATTCCATCTGCCTGCGTTTCGGCATTGCCGGGATTGGTGGAAACAAAGGACGGCGCGGCAATATGCACTCTGACGCCGTGCGGCCCCTCTTCGGATCGAAGCGATTTAAAAAACCCTTCAAGCGCATGTTTCGAGGCAGCATAGGCCGTCCGGTGATAAAGCGGCGCGAAGCCTGCGACCGACGAGATCGCCAGATGCGTGCCCTGCGTTTTGCGAAGCTCCGGAAGAAACGCGCGCGCCATTGCGACGGCTGCGAAATAGTTGATCTCGAACAGTTTGCGATGGCTGGCGTCGTCGGAAACGTCAAACCCGCGAATCTGGGTGACACCTGCGTTGTAGATGACCAGATTGATGCCATCGCTGGATTTGATGGTCTCAAGGACCGCTTCCTGCAACTGCTCGGGTTTCGTCAGGTCGCACCCGATCGGAAGCTGTGTTGGGGTCGCCGTAAGATCTGAAACATTCAGATCCAGCAGGACAACACGCCAGCCCCGCTGCTGAAGCCCCGCCGACAAGGCCCGACCCAGCCCACCTGCGCCGCCGGATATCACCGCCGTTTTCATAGCCCCGCCCATCCTTTCCACAGCGCGAATACCTCGGCGCTGGTCTTTTCCGGGGTGTATCCGAAATCGGTTTTCAGCGCAGTGTTGTCCAGCACCGGGCGGTACTGCAGAAATCGCACCTGTTCCGGTCCGTATCGCGACAGGCCAAGGGGGCGGGCAAGGCTCAGGACTGATCGGATCGCCCACGCAGGCAGGCGCAAAACAGGTTTGTTCAGGAGGTGCGCCAGTTCTGTTATTCCCAGCACTCCGTCGCCGGCCACGTTGAAGACACCGGCCGGTCCATCTGTCGCCGCACGTTTCAGTATACGCGCCAGATCGCGGGTCCAGATGAAGACAAAGGGACTGTCACTGCCGGACACCGCCAGCAGGCGTGGTTTGTGAAACAGCGCCGTAATCTGATTGTCCGTGCCTTCCCCCAGTACAGTGCCCACGCGCAGGACCACCTGCTCAAGCTGCGGCGCACGTTGACGGGCCTCGGCCAGCATCTCCTCGACCTGCCGTTTGTGGTCGGCATAGGGAAATTCGGCATTGCCACGCAGCGGATCCTTTTCGCGTAGCGGGACGCGGTTATCCGGGTGATAGCCGTAGGCAGCGCCCGACGACGTGACGACCAGCCGCCGAACGCCATTGGAAATTGCAGCGTTCAACACGTTTTTTGTGCCTGTGACATCCACATCAAACGCTTTCTGGCGGCCCATTCCGGGCGGTGGTGTCACAATCGAGGCCAGATGAACGATGACTTCCGGCTTCACCTTTGCGATCACACGGGCCGCTTCGTCAGTGGTCACGTCCAGATGCAGAAACGCGATGTCTTCAGGCAGGTCGGACGGTCGGTTCAGGTCTGTGGCAAATACAGCAAGGTCTTTGACTTCGGCCAGAAGGGCGCGCCCGACTGTTCCGGCGGCACCGGTAATCAGGATGCGGGTCATCGCGCTGCCTCGGTCCGAGCCATTGCCGTTGCCAGCGCAATCCCCGAGATCGCATGCCAGATGCCCCAGAAGGCTGCCACAACGGCCATGCCGCCCAATCCGTTGAAGAACGCGAATATCAGGACCAGCCCGAGGCCGGAATTCTGAATACCGGTTTCGATCGTTATGGCACGGCGGTCATAGGGGGACAGCCGGGTCAGAGTGGCCACAACCCAACCGCCCCCCAAAGCCAGCGCGTTGTGAATGATCACAAGCCCGGCGACGGCTCCGGCAAAGCTCAGGAAAAAGTCCCAGTTGGCCGCCAGAGCAAGAATGATGAACGCAACGAAGATGCCCATGGACAGGTACTGCAGCGGTGTCCTCAACCGCGCGGTCAGATCCGGCCGGCGCTGATTCAGCGCCATGCCAAGCACCAGAGGCAGGATCAGCATCAGCCCCACGATGATCGCAATCTGCCAGGGGTCGATTGCCGTTCTTTGCAGGATTTCCCGGGTCGGTGGATAAAGCCCGCCCCAAAACGCAATGTTGAACGGGGTCATTGCGATTGCCCCGATCGTGGCGAATGCAGTCATCGATACGGACAGGGCGGCATTGCCGCCAGCACGATGCGTTATGAAGTTAGAAATATTGCCGCCGGGGCAGGCTGCGACAAGGATCAACCCCAGAGCAATCGAAGGACGCGGGGCCGCCAGCCAGACCAGTACAAACGTCAGCGCAGGCAGCACCACGAATTGTGAGGCCAGCCCCACGATCACAGGCTTGGGCGCCCGGCGCAGGCGGTTGAAATCCTGCGGGGTTAGGTCGATTGCAATCGAAAACATCACGATTGCAAGAATGCCATTCAGCAAAGTCAGAGAGGCAGGGCTGAAGTTCAGGGTAATTTCATCGATGCCGGTCATGGGGCGGCTTTCCTGAACTTGTCGATCCAGCCGGTGACCGCTTTGCGGTAGGTCGCCTTGTCCACGTAATACGCCATGCGGGCGAGGTTGAGGTAGTTCATGCCCCCGGTGGCGCGCTCATAGGATTTTTGTTTTGTGGCTTTCAGTTCGGCCGCCGCGGTGCAGCCGCTCTGAATACCTTTTATATAGCGCGCCACCATCTCGGCTTGCTCGTGGCGTCCCTGCCAGCCTAGACCGGTCGCTTCGATCATGCCCAGAACAAACAGGTCGTCGCGGTCCGGATGCATGGCGTTGAGGTAAAGATGCGGCGCATCGCCCTGCCAGTTCAGTAGGTCGGGGTCAATGAACGGGTAATGCAGTTTGTACCCGGTCGCGGCGAGGATCATATCATAGTCTTCGCTGCCGCCATCTGTGAAATGCACAGTTTTGCCGTCGATCTGCTGAATGTCGGGCCGAACACGCAGATCTCCGTGACCCGCGTGGTACAGCACCAGTGAGTTCACGATAGGATGGCTCTCGTACAGTCTGTAGTCCGGTTTGGGAAAGCCGTATTTCTGCGGATCGCCGACGAACCACCCAAGGATCAGGCTGTCGATCTTGCGCTTCAGCCACATGGGCAGGCGGATCATTCCGCCCATCGTATCAGCTGGCTTCCCAAACACGTACTTCGGAACGAAATAGTACCCGCGCCGCATCGACAGATCGCAGCGCACGGCATGGTGAATGGCGTCCACCGCAATGTCGCAACCCGAGTTTCCTGCGCCCACGATCAGCACGCGTTTGCCATCGAACTGTTTGGGATACCGGTATTGCGAGGCGTGGATCAGTTCGCCTTCAAAAGTGCCTGCGAACTGCGGCATGTTAGGTTCGGACAGGGTGCCGTTGGCGATTAGAACACCGGCAAACTCGGCCTCATGTTCCCCGTCCTGATCCCGCCAGCAAACGCGCCAGCCATCGCCGGGTGCGCCCAACGGCCTGGCTTCTGTTACCTCGGCATTGAATGTGAAGAACTTACGCAGATCGAAGTGATCAGCAAAGGCGCGAAAATAATCCCGCATTGCCCGATGCGACGGATATTCGGCGACCCTATCCTCCATTGGGAAGTCGGTGAATTCCGTCATCCGTTTTGACGAGATCAGGTGGGCAGTCTCATACATGGTTGATCTGGGGGCATCAATGTCCCACAGACCACCGACATCCGAATGCAGCTCGAACCCCTGAAATGGAATACCTTGTTCCTTTAGCACCTTGGCCGCAGCCAACCCCATCGGGCCCGCCCCGATCAGGGCGAATGCCTCGCGCTTTTCTGACATGAACTCTCCCCTGTTCGCACGGCTTAAGTTGAACGAACGTACAAAATAAGGCAAGATGATTTTCATGACCGCCAAAGTGACTGAAATAAAACGACAAAGGGCACCATCGAAACGATCGCTGCAGACCCGGGCGCGCATTCTGGACGCGGCCGAGGCGCTGTTTGCCGATCGCGGATTCGAAGGGGCGTCGATCAGGGACATCGCGGCCAAAGCCGGTGTGCAAGTCGGGTTGGTGCATCACCACGGGGGCGGCAAGGAAGAGTTGTTTCACAAGACCGTTGCGCGTCGCGCGGATGAACTGGCCCAAATCCGGCTGGACGCCCTGAACGCGTTGAAAGAAGTTGGTCAGCCAACACTGCGCGGTGTTCTGGACTGCTTCATTCGGCCTTACATTACGTTAGCCGAAACGGGCGGAGCAGGATGGATGGCCTATGGGCGTCTGGTGGCGCATGTGTCTGTGGACCCGCGCTGGCGCGCCATCGCGGCGGAATGCTTCGACCCAACGGCGCGGCGTTTCATTGCGGAAATCGCTGTGCTGTACCCGAAGGTCGATGCCGCTTTGCTGGCCAGCGGGCAGGTGTATTCGGTGTCCGCAGTTCTGGCGCATCTCAACAGTGCATGGCGGGTGGATGCCTTGTCAGAAGGCGGACAACTTGCCGGGACCGACGAACTGATCGATTTTTGCGCGGCAGGGATCGAAGCGCTTGTTCGATCCGCAAACCCCTAGACGGTTCGGCATTATCTGGTTTCAAACTGTATCAGCAGAAGCGAATTATACGCCGCGGGCGGAGACGTTCGAACCGCTTCGGGCGAGGCAAAGAACCCAAATGAAATCACTGCCAGTAAAAAAACTATGCCAGCTAACAGCGCGCTGGCCAAATTCATTGTTGATCGCATCATTCGGGTAGTTCCTTGTTCTAATTCAAGGGTAAGGAGCGTTGTTGACGTCGTGTTCAGGATCGCCCTGCCAATTGCTGCCTGAGCTTTTCGTTTTCGGCCTGAAGCTGCGCCAGTTGCTGGCCCAGAGAATTCAGGTGAGGCCGAAGCTCGGCCTCGGTGAAACGAGGGGTGATGGGGCGGGGGCAGTTCCAGTCGAAGGCCTCGACCTTGATGACCACTGCGCGCTCGGCGGGGGCTTCGGCGTTGTCAGGGTAAAGACTGGCGGCTGCGGCTTCGCCTTCGGTGAATTCGACCCGTCCCAGAATCTTCAGACGGCGCTGATTGGCATAATCCATCAGGATCAGGGCAATCCGATCGTTGCCGTCCAAATTCCCGCGTGAAATGTACTGTTTGTTGCCTGAAAAATCAGCGTACCCAAGGGTTTGCGGCCCCAGCACCTTCAGGAACCCGACCGGACCGCCGCGGAATTGAACATAGGGCCAACCGGTCTCGGATACAGTGGATTGGTAAAAACTATCGCGGGCCTGAATGAATGCCTTTTCAGCCTCTCCGATCAGGTGTCCTTTTTGCGGACCGCTGTCCAGGAACTTGGCATAACTTCGCGCCGAACCCATCCTCTCCTGATGGGCGCGAACGGCGGGGGTGAAGGTCAGTTCGGAAAACGCGCGTGGCATGGGCTGTCCTTTCAGAGACCCAGATCAGACAGGCCGGGATGGTCGCCGGGGCGCTGTCCTGCGGGCCAGTGGAACATGCGTTGTTCTACCGTGATCGGCAGGTCATTCAGCGACGTGTGGCGCGAGGCCATTCGGCCGTCTTCAGCAAATTCCCAGTTTTCGTTGCCATATGACCGGAACCACTGACCGCTGTCGTCGTGCCATTCATAAGCATACCGTACAGCGATGCGATTGTCGCGATGGGCCCATAATTCCTTGATCAAGCGGTACTCAAGCTCCTTGGCCCATTTTCGTCTCAGAAAGGCGTGAATCTCGGTGTGGCCGCTCAGGAACTCGGCGCGGTTTCTCCAGCGGCTGTCTTCCGTGTAGGCGGGCGTTACGACATCCGGGTCGCGGCTGTTCCAGGCGTTTTCCGCCATGCGCACTTTCCGGGTGGCCGTTTCATGCGTAAAGGGCGGCAAAGGGGGGCGGTTCATATTTCAGGCTTTCAGGTTAAGGCGGCCGTGATCAGCGCCAGAGTCAGAAGAAAGGGAACGTACTGCGGTGAAAATAGGCTGGCACGGCGTCGCATCGGTGAAATCCTTTGGTGTACAGATCGGTAAATCTTGATGATAAGATGTACAGATCGGTTCATGTTTTCAAGCCCATTTTTTCAAAATATTCGACTTCACTCTCCTGGCTTTGGTAATAGTGTTACAAAACAATATTTTACTTGTTGTCATTGAAGCCTCTTTAGAAATTGTATATGTACTGATTAGTACAATCAGGAGCTAGGAATGCGCCCCAACAAACGTGATGAGCTTGTCCGCAAGGCCTTGGAGGTTTTCTACAGGGACGGTTTTCATGCCACCGGAATGGACAAGCTGGTGGTTGAAACAGGCGTATCCAAAACATCGATGTACAAGCATTTCCGCACCAAGGAGGAGTTGATCCTTGCGGCATTGCGCCTGCGAGATGAAAACTTCCGAAACTGGTTCGTCCGAAGGATTGAAGACCTTTCCGAAACGCCCGCCGGTCAGCTGATCGCCAGTTTCGATGTGCTGAAGGAATGGTTCGAGGAAGACAAATACCGCGGCTGCATGTTCATCAAGGCCGGGGCGGAGTATCAGGAAAAAGACCACCCGATCCACGTTCAGGCGGCCGAGCACAAGCGGTTGCTTCTGGACTACATGACCGATCTGTGCCGCAAGGCCGGGGTTCGTGATCCCGAAAGTCTGGGGTGCCAGCTGCTGCTTTTGCAAGAAGGCGCGATTGTGACGGCGGTTCTTCTGAAAAAATGCGACCCTGCGCAGGATGCAAAGGAGGCGGCGCAGGTTCTGCTGGACCACGCGCTGACATGATCGGATTTGATGAGCAGGTCAGACGCCAGACCGCGTAATGGAACGTCGCGTAGCAAGGATTAAGGACGCGGCGTCACGCGGATTGGAAGAATTCGGGGCCGGGGATAGCATCGGACTATCAAAGACCGGAGAATACGATATGTCGCTTTTCACTTCGACCGCCGCATGGGTCACCGACGAACACCGGATGTTTGCCGAAATGGCCGGCCGGTTCATGGATGACGAGCTTGTCCCGAGCATTGATCGCTGGGTCGATCAAGGGATCGTTGATCGCGCGTTCTGGACAAAAGCGGGCGAGACCGGCCTGATGGCGGGCTCGATTGGCGAGGCTTACGGCGGCGTCGGTGGCGGCATGGGGTTCGACTCGGTCACGCTGTACGAACAGGCTTCACGAGGCGATGCCGGATGGGGATTTGGGATTCAGTCCATCGTAACCCATTACATCACCACCTATGGCAGCGAAGATCAGAAACAGAAATGGCTGCCAAAACTGGCCAGCGGCGAGATGGTCGGCGCCATTGCCATGACCGAGCCGGGAACCGGGTCAGACCTGCAGGCGGTGCGAACCACGGCTGATAAGGATGGCAATTCGTACCGGATCAACGGATCCAAGATATTCATCACCAATGGCCAGACAGCCGATCTTGTCCTTGTGGTGGCGAAGACCGACAAATCGCAGGGGTCCAAAGGGGTGTCCCTGATTGCGGTTGAAACCGACGGCGCGGAGGGGTTTCGTCGGGGCCGCAACTTGAAGAAACTGGGTATGAAGGCCAACGACACGGCCGAGCTGTTTTTTGAAGACGTCAAGGTTCCGATGACGAACCTGATCGGCCCGGAAAAGGGGCAGGGCTTTTATCAGTTGATGAAGCAGCTGCCCTGGGAGCGTCTGACCATTGGCATCATGGCACTGGGCGCGATCGACTTCGCCATCGCAGAAACGGTGAAATACACGCAGGAACGAAAAGCCTTTGGCCAGCGCGTGATGGATTTTCAGAACACGCGATTCAAGCTGGCCGAATGCAAGACCAAGGCCGAAGTTCTGCGCAGCTTTGTGAATGACTGTATCGGAAAGCTTGAAGCGAGCGAACTGGATGCGGCCACGGCGTCAATGGTGAAGTACTGGGGCTCCGAGGTTCAGAACGAGGTCATGCATGAATGCCTGCAACTGTTTGGTGGATACGGGTTCATGATGGAGTATCCGATTGCCCGCCTTTATGCGGATGCGCGGGTTCAGATGATCTACGGCGGGACAAATGAGGTGATGAAGGAGCTCATCGCCCGTTCCCTGGACGTCTGAGTCCTGAACGCTCCCGCCAGTCGTCAATGTTCCTTGCGGAACACCTCCTCCTGTTGGGCCGCGCAGCGCGCCGGGGCGCGCTGCGTTCGTGACAGCAGATGGATCAGCCCCACAAAGTAGGGTTCATCCACGGATCTGGCAGGTGTAGAACGCCAGACGCCTTTGTCTGGTTCCGGTTGATGTGCAGGGACTGCCACGCCGGGGCCCATTCCGTTGGAATGGGATAGGGCGTGGATACCCGGTCTTCCGCAAGAAACCCAAAACGGCTGTAATACTGCGGATCACCAAGCACATAGACCTGCTGGTTCCCGAGTGTCTCAAGCTTGCTGATGCCTGCGTTGACCAGCCGTGTGCCGATCCCCTGTCGCTGAAGGTCCGATGAAACGGCAAGCGGCCCCAACAGGGCCCCCGGTGCCGGGTCGTTTTCTGTCCGGCAGGTGGTGAAAAGGACATGGGCCACCAGCCGATCACCGATGAACCCACCCAGTGACAGGATATCCTTTTCCAGCGTCAGAAGTTCCGCGACCAGCGGTGTAAGATCTTCGTCCGGGAACGCTTCAGGGTACAATTCCAGAATCTGTGCCCGATCTGATGCGCCCGTTTCGCGAATGGTGATCTTGTCGTCCAATTCGGCCTCCTTTGACAGCGGTCCAGCCGCTTAATCCGGTGGTGTTGCGACCTGCCCCTCAAGCCAGGTGCGGAAAGAAACAAGCGGTGTTGCGGCAGGTCGGTGCTGCGGCCACACCAGGTAATAGTCACCCAGGCTGACCGGCGGACCCTGCCACGCCAGCGACAGTCTGCCTTTCCTGAGATCCTCGGCAACCAGATAGCTGGGAAGCAGTGCGACACCCAGCCTGTGGATTGTGGCCTGAATCATGGTTGAGAACTGATCGAACATCATTCCGGTCAAGCCTTTGACGGGGTGTCCCTGTATCGCGAACCATTGCTCCCACGCGTCCGGGCGGGTTTCGATGTGCAGCAATGGGGCCGATGTCAGCCATTCAATATCGCCTTGATTCATTGGCAGAAGATCCGGGGCGCAGACAGGCAGAATGTCTTCCCGCATGATGGGCAGGTAATTGACGCCGGGCCAGTCCCGTTGTCCGAAATGGATGGCGGCATCGAAATGCTCGGTCTGGAAGTCAAACGGTCTGAGGCGGGTATTCAGGTTCACGGTCACTTCGGGGTGACGGCGTGCAAAATCCTGAAGCCGGGGGGCCAGCCAATGCATGCCAAACGCGGGCAGAATGGACAGGCTCAGCGATCCGCCCGTCGGGTTTGCCTTGAGCTTGAGAGAGGCCTGCGCAAGCTGGTGCAGTGCGGTTCGGGCAATCTGGACATATTCCTTGGCCGCCGGTGTCAGATGCAGGCGCATCTGGGTGCGCCGGATCAGTTCAACCCCCAGCTGCTCCTCCATGGTTTTGAGCTGACGGCTGATCGCACTTTGCGTCAGCGACAGTTCCTCGGCCGCTGCCGAGGCGCTGCCGAGGCGATCAACCGCTTCCAGCGCCAGCAACGACGGGATCGAAGGCAGAAAACGGCGCGGCGCAATCATATAACGAATCCTCATACCATTCGGATGGAATATCACTGGCATTGCGAAGCTGCTAGCCCGATACAGGGCAGGCTGATGGGTAACAGGAATCTGGCAAATGGGCAGTCTAGAAACAGTGGCCGAGTTTAACCGGGCCGAGCGGCTCGACGGGATAGAGCTTTCGGAAATCGTTCAGATCTCCGAACATGCGGCGCGTCTTCGGGCCGAGGGCGTGGATGTGATCGCGCTCAGCACTGGAGAACCCGACTTTCCCACGCCGCCGCACGTGGTCGAGGCCGCGCATCTTGCTGCTGTTCAGGGTCAGACGCGATACCCGGCCACGGGGGGAACACCGGCCCTGCGCGCGGCGATTGCAGGCCAAGCGGGGGTCGGGCCCGCGAATGTCATCGTGTCGACAGGTGCCAAGCAGGTTTTGTCCGGCGCGCTGATGGCAACCCTGAACCCGGGCGATGAAATTATCACCGCGGCGCCGTTCTGGACCAGCTATGCAGACATGGTCAGGCTGGCGGGCGGTGTGCCTGTGGTGTTGGAGTGCCCGAAACAGCAAGGTTTCAAACTCTTGCCCGCACAGTTGGAGGCGGCGATCACGCCGCGCACGCGCTGGCTGCTGCTCAATACGCCGTCAAACCCGACGGGAGCAGTCTATTCCAAGGCGGAATTGCAGGCTTTGGGCGCGGTGTTGCAACGTCATCCGCAGGTCTGGGTCATTGCCGACGAGATTTATCAGCATTTGTCCTATGTGCCGTTTTCCCCGTTTGTCGAGGCCTTGCCCGAGCTTGCGCACCGGACGCTGACTGTAAACGGCGTGTCCAAAGCCTATTCGATGACCGGTTGGAGGATCGGCTGGGGTATTGGGCCTGAACCCTTGATCAAGGCGATGATCGCGGTGCAGGGGCAGATCACTTCGGGTGCGTGTTCGGTCGCGCAGGCTGCGGCTTTGGCTGCGATTACCGGACCGCAGGATTTGTTGGTGGACCGGCGCACCGAAATGCAGGCGCGCCGTGATCTGGTGGTCCGTGGTCTGAATGCGGCGGGGATGAAATGTGCGGTACCGGACGGGGCTTTTTATGTGTTCCCCGAAACCCCACCTAAAATGCCGGTCGATCACGAGTTTTGCCGTTACCTGCTGGAGGAAGCGGGTGTGGCGCTGGTGCCGGGGCGGGCCTTCGGGATGCCGGGGCATCTGCGGCTTTCTTTTGCTTATGCCACCGAAAGCCTGCAACAAGGGCTAAGCCGCATTGCGGCCGCCGTCGAAAAGATTTGAATTCAAAGACCGGGGATTTGCAATGGACCGCGCCCAGATCGTTCACGACAACTTCCTGACCCGCGTCACCCGCCGTGACTTGCCCGAAGGCGCGCCGCCGCGTCCGGGGCTAAGCGGGCCCGAGGCTGTCTCGCTCTACCGATCGCAGGTTCTCAGCCGAGCGCTGGACCGGACAAGCCGGGCGATGCAGAAGGCCGGCCAAGGGTTTTATACCATTGGTTCTTCAGGGCACGAAGGCATGGCGGCCGTGGCTCACGCGCTTCGGCCGACCGACATTGCCTTTCTGCACTACCGCGATGCCGCGTTTCAGATCGCGCGGGCTGAACAGGTCCCTGGTCAGCAGATCGCCTGGGACATGCTTCTCAGCTTTGCCTGCTCGAAAGAGGATCCGACGTCAGGCGGCCGGCACAAGGTGCTGGGATCCCGGGCGCTGATGATACCGCCGCAGACCTCGACCATTGCCAGTCATTTGCCCAAGGCTGTGGGCGCGGCCTATTCGCTGGGTGCCGCCCGGCGTCATGACCCCGAGCATCGGGACCTGCCCGCAGACGGGATCGCCATGTGTTCCTTCGGTGACGCGTCGGCCAATCACTCGACTGCACAGGGTGCAATCAACACGGCCGGCTGGACCAGCGTGCAGTCAACGCCGCTGCCTTTGTTGTTTGTCTGCGAGGACAACGGCATCGGTATTTCAGTGAAGACGCCAAAGGGCTGGATTCAGGCCTCGATGGAGCATCGGCCGGGCATCAAGTACTTTCAGGCCAACGGGCTGGATATATTCGAAACCTATGCCGTGGCACAGGAAGCCGCCGAATATGTCCGGACGCGCCGCAAGCCCGCTTTCCTGCATCTGAAAACGGTTCGTCTTTATGGCCATGCGGGGGCGGATGTGCCGACAACCTATCTCAGCAAATCCGAGGTCGAGGCGGATGAAGCCAACGATCCCTTGCTGCATACCGTTCGCCTGCTGGATCAGGCCGGGGCCATGACGCCGGACGAGGCATTGAAAATCTATAACCAGACCTGCGCCCGTACTGACCGGATCGCCGCCGAGGCCGCGACCCGCCCGCATCTGGCCAGTGCCGAAGACGTTGTGGCCAGCCTGGTCCCACCAAAACGCGTCTGCAAACCCACAAACGGCCCCAGCGCCGGTGCGCGATCCACGGCGTTTGGCGGTGACCTGCGGGCAATGGATGAACCGCAACCGATGAGTCGCCTGATCAACTGGGCGCTGACCGATCTGATGCTGGAACATCGCGAGATCGTCTGCATGGGCGAAGATGTCGGGCGCAAGGGCGGTGTCTATGGCGTGACACAGAAGCTGCAGCAACGGTTCGGGCCGGATCGGGTCATCGACACCCTTCTGGACGAGCAATCCATCCTGGGGCTGGCGATCGGAATGGGGCACAACGGGTTCATTCCGATCCCGGAAATTCAGTTCCTCGCCTATCTGCACAACGCCGAGGATCAGATCCGGGGCGAGGCGGCGACTCTGCCGTTTTTCTCGAACGGGCAGTTCTCGAACCCGATGGTTCTGCGGATTGCGGGCCTTGGATATCAGAAAGGCTTTGGGGGGCATTTCCACAACGACAACTCGCTGGCAGTGTTGCGGGACATACCGGGTGTGATCATTGCCTGCCCGTCGAACGGAGTGGATGCAGCGAAAATGTTGCGCGAGTGTGCCCGTCTGGCCCGGGAAGAGCAACGGGTGGTGGTGTTCCTGGAACCCATCGCGCTGTATCCGATGCGGGATCTGCATGCACCGCAGGATGGCGGTTGGATGACGACCTATCCTTCGCCCGACCAGAGAATTGCGTTGGGGGATGTGGGCGTGCATGGCGCAGGAACCGATCTTGCGATCGTGACCTATGGCAACGGACATTACCTGTCGCGGCAGGCTTTGCCCGAACTGGAGGCCGCAGGGCTGAGCGTGCGTGTCATCGATATGCGCTGGCTGGCCCCCCTGCCGGAAGACGCGTTGCGGCAGGCTACCAAACCGTGCCGGCATGTGTTGATCGTGGACGAATGCCGCAGGACCGGAAGCCAGTCCGAGGCGCTGATGACGTTCTTTTGCGAAGAAAGTGACGGGATACCAACCGCCCGCATCGTGGCCGAAGATTGTTTCATAGCGACGGGCCCCGCCTATGCCGCGCCGCTGCCGTCCAAAGATGGTATCGTCGCCTCTGCACTGAAGCTGACCGGAGTGCAGCCATGACCCGAACCGCCGTTGTGATCTGCCCCGGACGGGGTACCTATAACAAGCCCGAACTGGGTTATCTGCACCGACACCATTCGGATCGGATGAACATGTTCGCCGGGTTTGATGCCATTCGCGCCGAAGCGGGTCAGGAAGGTGTCACGGCGCTGGATGGCGCTCAGCGCTATATGGTCGGCAAGTACTCCAGAGGCGATGTGGCCTCACCCCTGATTTATGCGGCGTCGCTTGCGGATACTCAGTCGCTTTCGGACGATATCGAAATTGTGGCCGTTACCGGCAATTCGATGGGGTGGTATATCGCACTGGCCGCCGCGCGCGCGTTGAGTACGCGAGATGGGTTCCGGGTGGTTAACACGATGGGAACCCTCATGCAGGAACAGCTGATTGGTGGTCAGCTGGTATATCCGTTTGTGGGTGACGATTGGGTGAACGATCCTGCACGGAAGGCTGAGTTGCTGGCAGATGTGGCGAGAATTGATGCGTTAAACGGACACGCTCTGGCACTCTCCATTGATCTGGGTGGGATGCTTGTGCTGGCGGGTAACGAGGACGGGCTGAAAGCGTTTGAGCAGTCGCAGCCGGTGGTGCAGGAACGGTTTCCTATGCGACTGGCAAATCACGCGGCGTTCCATACCGGGCTTCAGGCACCGGTTGCAGCTAGGGGCCGTGCCCTGCTTGGCCAGGAACTGTTCGCTCAGCCGGATCTGCCGCTGATCGACGGACGCGGCAAGATCTGGTGGCCCGGCGCAACCGACACAGAGGCGCTTTGGGACTACACGCTGGGGCATCAGGTCACGGAAACCTATGACTTTTCACGTGCCGTGCAGACCGCCGCGCGCGAGTTTGCCCCCGATCTGTTCATTGTCACCGGGCCGGGCGCAACGCTTGGTGGCGCGGTCGCGCAATCACTGGTTCTGGCAAATTGGCAGGGCATGGCCGACAAGGCTGCGTTTCAGGGCCGACAGGAGGCAGAGCCCCTTTTGATTGCCATGGGTCGCGACGATCAGAGAATGCTGGTAACCGGCTGATACACCGATGAGGACTGGTGCGAATCCGAGGGCGTCGAGTTGAGCGATCATGAAAAGCCATTGTGGCTGAATACCAGCCGCGAGCATGTGGACAGCACCCGGCTGACTGCCGATCTGACCGTGGATTTGGCGATACTCGGCGGGGGGTACACCGGCTGTTCCGCTGCCCTGACGGCCGCCAAAGCAGGCGCATCGGTCTGTCTGCTCGAGGCGCAGGAGATCGGGCACGGCGGATCGGGGCGCAATGTGGGGCTGGCCAATGCGGGCCTATGGCTGCCTCCGGACGACATCCGCGCGCATCTCGGTAAGGCCGAAGGCGACCGACTGATTGACCTGTTGGCCGGGGCTCCGGACGAAGTCTTTCGCCTGATCGGGCAACACGGAATTGACTGTGCGCCGGTCAGGAACGGGACATTGCATTGCGCACATTCCCCGGCAGGCAATCAGGACCTTGCGAAACGCCATGCGCAGCTCCGCGCATCCGGCGCTCCGGTCGAGCTGTTGACTGCCGAGGAAACCAGCAGACGTACCGGCAGTTCCGCGTTTCACGGTGCGCTTTTTGATCCCCGGGCGGGAACCATCCAGCCGCTGTCTTATGTTCAGGGGCTTGCCCGGGCCGCAATCGCGGCCGGGGCGCGGGTGTTCACGAACAGCCCCGTACGATCCGTGACACAGAACGAGGGCGGATGGTCACTGATCACGGAAGGCGGAGTTGTTCGGGCCAAGGCGCTCATTCAGGCGACAAACGCCTATCACTGCGACCTGCAGGAAACCGCGCCTGCCTATGTGCCGGTCTACTATTTCCAATACGCAACGCAGCCTTTGCCGGATGGTGTGCGCGACACCATCCTTGCGGGTGGCGAAGGGTGCTGGGATACCGGCCTGATCATGACATCCTTCAGACTGGATGCCGATGGGCGCTTTATCATCGGCGCGATGGGGGATCTGGGCCACGCTGGGCGGTGGGCCCATTCTGGGTGGGTACGCCGCAAGATGGCCGAGCTTTATCCGCAACTGGCGGACCAGCCGCTGACAGATGGCTGGCATGGGCGAATTGCAATGACATCGGATCACATCCCGAAAATCACTCGGCTTGGACCGCGCGCCTTGTCCGCACACGGCTTTTCCGGGCGCGGCATCGGGCCGGGAACCGTGTTTGGGCGTCTCATGGCCGAAAGCCTTCTGGTGGATGATCCGTCAGTGCTGCCAGTGCCGCCCGTGGATGCGCATCGTGAAGGCTGGACAGGATTGCGCCGCGCCTTTTTTGAAACAGGCGCGGCGTTGACGCATCTGGTGAAGGCACGGTTCTGAGGTCAGACGGATCGTGTGATGCCACCGTCGACGCGAATGTTCTGACCCGTGATGTATCCGCCCCCTTCGGATGCCAGCAGGGCAACGACAGACGCGATCTCATCATAGCTGCGACCGTACCTTCCCATGGGTATGCGCGCCCGGAATTCCTCTTTCTCGGGCAAGCTGTCGATAAAGCCGGGCAGGACGTTGTTCATGCGGATATTGTCTGCTGCGTATTTGTCCGAAAACAGTTTTGTAAAGGCCGCCAGCCCAGCCCGGAACACGCCTGAGGTCGGAAACACCGGATCCGGTTCGAATGCGGCGAAGGTCGAGATGTTGATGATCGATCCACCGCCCTGCGCCTGCATGATTGGTGTGACCAGCCGTGTCGGGCGGACGGCATTCATGAAATAGACGTCCATTCCGGTGTGCCAGTCCTCGTCCGTCAGTTCCAGAACAGGCGCGCGCGGTCCGTGTCCGGCGGAATTGACCAGCACGTCAATGCGGCCCCATTGCGCCATGGATATATCAACCAGCCTTTGCAGATCGTCATTGGACTGGTTCGATCCGGTAACGCCTACGCCGCCCAACTCATCCGCCAGCGCCTCGCCCTTGCCGGATGAGGACAGGATGCCGACCTTGAAGCCATCCGCCGCCAGCCGCCGGGCCGCATCCGCCCCCATGCCGCTGCCGCCTGCCGTGATCAGAGCCACTTTTGCCATTTCTTCTCTCCGATTGAATGTCTGGATTGAATGTGGAGGTTGCGGCCGGGTTTGACCAATCAGTTCTTCTGCCATAAAACAGTAGAAAATCTACTGGTTTATGCGATGGCCGCTCTACCTCCGTTGAATGCATTGCGGGCTTTTGAAGCTTCGGCACGACACCTGAACTTTCGACGCGCCGCTGACGAACTGGGCGTTACACAAGGCGCGGTCGCGCAGCAGGTGCGCGGGTTGGAGGCGCGGTTGGCGGAAAAACTGTTCGACCGCATGCCACGCGGGTTGCGCCTTACCGAAGCGGGGCGGCGGTTTCACGCACCGCTGCAACGGGCCTTCCAGCTTATCGAAGAGGCCGTCGATGACCTGGCCGGCACAAGACAGATCACCATTTCGGTTACACCCAGTTTCGCGTCGAAATGGCTGGTCCCGCGCCTGAACACATTCACGGACCTGCACCCCGACATCTCGGTTCAGGTAGACGCCCGCGAGCGGTTGGCAGACTTCCGGGCCGACAATGTAGATATCGCCGTCAGGCAGGGTCGCGCACCTTTCGGGCCCGGGCTGATCGTAACACCCCTGTTTTCGACCGAGTTCGTTGCCGTTTGCAGTCCGGACCTGGCAGGGAATGTGCGGGCTGCGCGTGATCTTATGGGCCAGGTCCTGCTGAACGATACCCACGGCCTCTGGCCGCTTTTTCTTGAGCGTGTCGGAGTAACCGGCAAACCCCGGATGATGAGTTTCAGCCAGACCAGCCTTGCCATCGATGCGGCGATGTCGGGGCAGGGGATCGCGCTGGCAAACGCGCCGCTGGTAGAGAGGGAACTGGAATCCGGTCGTCTTATGCAAGCACTGCCGGATGTTCTGATCGGGGATCTGGGGTTTCACGTCGTGGCACCTGCCAATCCACGACAGCCAGAACTGGTCGGGTTGGTTCGCGACTGGCTGTTGTCTCAGACCTGAAGCCTTGCCGCGACCGCTTCGATCCGCTTTCGCAGCCACCGATGCGCGGGGTCGTTGGTCGATCGTTGGTGCCAGACCATGTAGATCGAAACCGGGTCGCAGTTGAACGGAAGCGGCGCGCAATCAAGCGAAGACAACGGCCCCTGTTTCATCAGCGCCGTGTCGGTCGAAATCAGATCGCTGCCTTTCACGAAAGATGGAATAGCGTTGAAATGCGGCAGGGCCACGGTGGGTGGTCTGATCTGCGACTGATCAACGCCGCGCATCACCGCGCGCGAACTGCGCCCATCGGCAAACCGCACTTCGACATGTTCCGCCTGACAATAGCTGGGCCAACTGTCCGGAGGCGTTCGCATCGCGCCGTCATAGAAAATCATCAGCGGGCTGGTGATCAACAGCTTCTGAATGATGTCCGGCCCGTCCGGCGGCAGCGGCGTCAGCATCAGTTGGCACCTGTCTCCGCGCAGCAGTTCGGGGTCGGGAACACCTGACGGAATAAAACCAAGTTCAACGCGAATGCCGTCCGCGCGGCTGGCGCGCAGCAGTTCGGGAAAGATCAGCTCACGCGGCATGTCGTTGGTGGCGATACGGAACGCCATTTCTTCGGACAAGGGATCGAATGGGCGCTCGTGGGTCAGGGCCCGCATATCGTCGAGCAGCGTCTGAACCGGCTCTTTCAGGGACAAGGCGCGCTCGGTCGTGGTCAGGCCCTGACCTGAACGAATGAACAGCGGATCGTTCAACACCAGTCTCAGCTTCGCCAGTGTATGACTGATTGCGGATTGCGTAACGCCAAGCCGGTCGGCCGCCTTCGAGACCGAGCTTTCCTCGAGTATTGTCAGGAAGATGCGCAGCACCTTGCCATCCAAATCAATAAAATCAGTTTTGCTCATACAATCTATGATTATTCATGAATGGATTTACTGTCCACGGCAGGATAGGCAGCTTTCAGATCAGGAGGCGCGAATGGGAATACGCTTTTTCTCGGACAAGAACCGACCCGTCCATATGGGGGCTTACCCAATGGAGCGGTTGGCCCGGCAGGACAACCTTCCGGATCTGTCGCTTGTGCCGCCGATGAAAGAGCTCAGCTTTCACCGCCCCGACCAGCCTGAAAGCATCGTGAACGCGATGGGCGAATTTCAGGCCATGATGGATGCTATCCGTGACGGGTTCGTGAACCCCGCGATTGCGGGAATTCCGGACAGCCCGTTGCAGCGGGCCAATCATCTGAAGGCGTTTGGCTATTTCAATGATGCCTCAATGATCGGATGCGGACCGCTGCCGACTGAGGCGCTGTTGCCCGAACCCCGGAGAAATCGCGACATCGACCGGCTGGCCCACGCCCTGAGAACGCGCCAGACCAAGACGCTGGCCTCGGGCATCGATGTGATCATGGCGGATCTGAAGGAAAGCATGGAGGCGGAGACCGGCTCGATAGACGCTCACCGACATGCGATTGTTTTCCTTTACGATCATCATCGCGACCCGGACGCGGATGAGCCGGGGACAGAGTGGATCAGAGATGCACAGGACCATCGTGCCTGCCTTTTGTCGACCGAAAACGCGGTGGTGATTGCCAACTATATCCGATTGCTCGGGTTTGATGCGCGGGCGCACACGGACATGTCGTCCGAGGTGGATCTGAACAGGTTGGCCGTTGCCGCGGGGCTGGTCACGGCCGAGGACGGCGCGCTTGTCGCCCCCTGGCTTGGCAAACGGTTCGGGTTGGCTGCAATCACCACCGAGATGGAGATCGCCCATGACAGGCCCCTGAAGCCCATGGCGCGGCAACCGTGGTTCAAAACTCAGGGTCCCGCGTGGTGGCTGGGTGCAGGTTTCGCCAAAGGTGCGCTGAACCGTGACCCGTATGCCAAGCGCCGCTATGTAGATGGCGCGCATCCGTTCGAAAAGCTGACGCGTGTCGACGATCCAACCACATACATTGACGAAGAAAACGTGGCCCGCGTGCCGAAACGGGCGGACATGTTTGCCCGCGCGCAATTCGGAGATATGGGCAAGCCCCTGCAGGACGCGGCCAAAGGCGGGCACTATGTCCGCAAATCCGCGCCCAGCTTCGCACAAAGGCGCGCGCTGGGTGCCTTCGTTCTGCTGCAGGATGGCGACAGCGCCGAAGGACGCAATCCAACAGATGCGCAGCGGAACGCGGCGAAGATCAAGGCGGCGTCCTACTATCTTGGGGTCGACGCGGTCGGTCTCAGCCGATGCCCGGACTGGGCCTGGTATTCCCACGACGCAACCGGCGAAGTCATCGAGCCGCCCCATGATCAGGCCGTCAGCATGATCATTGACCAAGGGTATGAGACGATGGAGGGCGCCAGCGGTGACGATTGGATCAGCGTCGCCCAGTCCATGCGTGCGTATCTTAGATTTTCCTTATTGGGCGGAGTGATTGCCCAGCAAATCCGCAATCTGGGCTACAAGGCCAAGGCGCATACGGTGATGGATGGCGAAGTGCTTCAGCCACCTCTGCTGTTGCTGTCGGGGTTGGGCGAAGTCAGCCGCATTGGCGAGGTGATCCTGAACCCCTATCTGGGCCCGCGTCTGAAATCGGGCGTGGTAACGACAGATATGCCGATGAGCCACGACAAGCCCATCGACTTTGGCCTGCAAAGCTTTTGCGAGTCCTGTAACAAATGCGCGCGCGAGTGTCCCTCGGGGGCGATCACTGCCGGACCGAAACTGATGTTCAACGGCTATGAAATCTGGAAATCTGACAGCCAGAAATGCGCCACCTATCGGATCACGACACCGGGCGGGTCCATGTGCGGGCGGTGCATGAAAACCTGCCCTTGGAACCTTGAAGGCCTGTTCAGCGAACGCCCTTTCCGCTGGGCAGCGATGAACATCCCATCCGCCGCACCCGTTTTGGCGCGATTGGACGACGCGGTCGGAAATGGCGGTTTGAACGACACCAAGAAATGGTGGTGGGATATCGAGCTGCAGGCGGACGGGGCCTATCGCCCTTCGACCCATCCCCTGAACCGGCGTGACCTGCAAAAGGATCTGGACCTGAAATACGAGGATCAGACGCTGGCCGTCTACCCGGCTTACCTGGCCCCGCACCCATGGCCCTATCCGTTCGCGATGGACCGCGAGGCCGGGATCGCCGCCTATGACGCTCTGGTTTCGGCAGACGAGTACAAGGCGCGCAAAGCTGCCGGGGATATGAGTGTGGTTCACCGCTATAAGATTGCCGGAGACGCACCGGTGATGCGGGTTGAACTGACCAGGGTCGACAAGATGACTCCGGATGTCACGAAATACGAATTTTCGGCCATGGATGGTACGCTTTTGCCGGACTGGACTGCCGGCGCACACCTGGATGTATTGGTCGCCCCGGAATTTCTGCGTCAGTATTCCATGTCGGGCGATCCTGCTGACCGGACCACGTATCAGATCGGCGTCCTGCGCGAAGATGAAGGGCGCGGCGGTTCGGCGCTGTTGCACCGTATCTTCGGCGAGGGGCGCAAAGTATTCATTTCAAAACCCATCAATCACTTTGAACTGGATGAGACTGCCAGCAAGACGTTCCTGATGGGCGGCGGCATCGGCATCACCCCGATGATTGCATTTGCGCACAGGCTGCACGCGCTGGGCAGAGACTTCGAGTTGCACTATTCCGCCAGTACGCGGGCGGGCGCTGGTTACCTGCAGGACCTTGCCGCAGCGCCCTGGGCCGATCATGTGCACTACCATTTTTCGGACGAAAACACCCGGGCCGATCTGGATGTCATCCTGTCGGATTATCAGGAAGGTTGGCACGTTTATACCTGCGGTCCGGATCGATATATGGACGGCGTGATACAAGCGGCAGAACGACAGGGTTTTCCCGAAGACGCCCGGCATCTGGAGTATTTCTCGGTTCCCGAGCAACCCGAATACGAAAACCATCCGTTCACTCTGAAGCTGGCAAAGTCAGGCAGGGAGCTGACCGTCCCATCGGACAAGGACGCCGCTCAGGTGCTGAATGAGGCGGGAATTCATGTGGATGTGAAATGCGCCGACGGCATTTGCGGGGTCTGCAAATGCGGGGTTATCTCGGGCGAAATTGAGCATCGTGATTTTGTGTTGTCGAACCGGCAGCGCGAAGGAGCTATCATTTTATGCCAAAGCCGCGCCGCGAATGCGGATGGCGTGATCGAGATTGACCTCTGACAATTGTTCAAAAACGACTTTGGGAAACCTAAATTTTGGTCGTTCCGGCCATGGACGCCACCTGGTTGCTGCACTAACGTCCCGTTCAAACCCCAGTTAATCCTGATCCACAGGTGCGAGGTAAACAAATGGACTATCACAGCCCCAACAGTTTCGAAGAAGCTTCGGCGCTGGCAGCGAATGCAACGGGCACGACCCGGTTTCTTGCAGGCGGCACCGACGTACTGGTGCAATTGCGTTCGGAACTGGTGACCCCCGATACACTGATCGACGTGAAAAAAATCAATGGGGTGCGGGACATCACCCGAAACGCCGATGGCAGCTGGACCCTTGGCGTCGCCGCCACCGGTGCCGAAATGAGCGAGCACCCCGAACTTGGCCGCGACTGGCCCGGCGTGGTCGAGGCAATGGATCTGATCGGCTCCACCCAGGTACAGGGACGCGCGACTTTGACGGGCAACCTGTGCAATGGCTCGCCTGCGGCTGATTCCGTGCCGGCCATGGTAGCGGCCGGTGTCACGGTGACCGTGACCGGTCCTGGCGGCACGCGGGAGGTCGCGGTCGAAGATATTCCTGTTGGCCCCGGAAAGACCTCGCTGACCAAGGGCGAGCTGATTTCCGCGGTGCACATTCCGGCGCGGGGAGACAACGGTGGAGACGCATATCTGCGCTTCATTCCACGTACCGAGATGGACATCGCCGTCGTCGGCGTCGGCGTGAACCTGCGCCTGGATGGTGATAAGATCACCGAGGCGCGTGTTTCGTTGGGTGCGGTGGCCCCGACCGTTCTGCTGGTCGAAGACTGCGCCAAGGCCATCATCGGCACCACTCTGGACGACGCCGCGCTTGATGCACTGGCTGCGGCTGCATCCGCCGCCTGTAATCCGATCAACGACAAACGCGGCACAATCGAATTCCGCACCGAAGTTTCGGGTGTTCTGGCAAAGCGCGCCGCAAAAATCGCCTATGCCCGCGCGAAGGGAGAGCAAGCATGAGCAAGTTACACGTATCCACCACCGTGAACGGTGACGCGGTTGAATACCTGTGTGATCCCCGCGAAACCCTGCTGGACTGCCTGCGTGATAAGCTGAACCTGACCGGCGCCAAAGAAGGCTGCGGCACCGGCGATTGCGGCGCGTGCTCGGTCACGGTTGATGGCCGTCTGGTATGCTCGTGCCTGATGCTGGGTGTCGAGGCGGAAGGTAAGCAGATCGAAACCGTCGAAGGTATCGCGGATGGCGATGTTCTGCACCCGCTGCAGAAGAAATTCATCGAATACGCCGCCCTGCAATGTGGCATCTGCACGCCGGGTATTCTGGTTGCGGCGAAGTCCCTGCTGGAAAAGAACCCGAACCCGACCGAGGAGGAGACCCGGTACTGGCTGGCGGGCAACCTGTGCCGCTGCACGGGATATGACAAGATCATTCGTGCCGTGATGGATACGGCAGCTGAGATGCGGGAGGCTTCGTAATGGCACTCGACGATCGGAAATCCGAATTCAATTTCGTGGGTACCCGTCCTGACCGGCCGGATGGTCTGGATAAGGTGACGGGCCGGGCCCGGTTTGGCGCCGATGCTTATGCGCCCGGGATGTTGCACGGCGCGATCCTGCGTTCCCCTCATGCGCATGCCCGGATCGTGAAGATCGACGCATCGAAGGCCGAGGCGCTGAAGGACGTCAAAGCCGTTGTGACCCGGGCCGATTTCGCGGATGTGCCCTTCAAGCCCGGTTTGGAAGGCGAATTCTGGAGCGTGCTGGAAAACGTCATGGCGGGTGAAAAGGCCCTCTATGATGGTCACGCTGTTGCGGCGGTTGCGGCCACGTCGGCTTTGGCTGCGCGCGATGCGCTCAAGCTGATCGAGGTCGAGTACGAAGTGCTGCCCCACGTCACGGATGTGGACAAGGCGATGGCCCCTGATGCGCCGGTAATCCGCGAAGGGGCTGCGGACTATTCCGTGCCCGAAGGGATGCACCCCAACGTCGTGCGCTATCACGAAAGCGGCCATGGCGACGTCGAGGCCGGGTTTGCCGAGGCGGATCTGATCCTGGAAGACAGTTTTGTGACTGAGGCAACGCATCAGGGCTATATCGAACCGCACGCCTGCCTTGGATCTCTGGGCAGTGACGGCAAGGGTGAGCTGTGGTGCTGCACGCAAGGCCATTGGTACGCGCAGAAATACTGCGCCACGCTGCTAGGCATTGAAACGGCGCAGCTGCGGGTGACCGCCTCGGAAATCGGTGGTGGCTTTGGTGGCAAGACCACCGTGTTCATCGAACCGGTTGCATTGGCGCTGAGCCGCAAGGCCAACCGGCCTGTTAAGATCGTAATGAGCCGCTCTGAGGTGTTCCGAGCTACCGGCCCGACCTCGTCCGCGTCGATGGATATCAAAATCGGCATGAAGAAAGACGGCACGATCACGGCGGCCGAAGGTATCTTCCGACTGCAGGGCGGTGCCTTTCCGGGAGCGCCCGGGGATATGACCGCCATGTGCGCTTTTGCGCCCTACAACCTGACCAATGTTCGTCAGGTCGGCTATGACGTTCTGGCCAACCGTCCGAAACAAGCCGCTTATCGCGCGCCCGGCGCGCCCATGGGGGCCTTTGCGGTGGAATCCGTGCTGGATGAGCTGTGCAAAAAGCTGGGGCTGGATCCGGTGGACGTGCGTCTGAAGAACGCGGCGCACGAAGGCACCAAAGCCAGTTATGGCCCGACTTACGAACGTATCGGTCTGGTCGAAACACTTGAGGCGGCCAAGGCCCATCCCCACTATTCGGCACCGCTGAAACCGGGGCAGGGGCGCGGCATTTCGTGCGGGTTCTGGTTCAATCACGGTGGTGAAACCAGCGTCTCGCTTGCGCTGTCCGAGGACGGCTCGGCCCAGGTTATGGTCGGCACACCTGACATCGGTGGCTCGCGTGCGTCGATGGCCCTGATGGCGGCCGAAGTGCTGGGTATCCCATACGAGAACATTCGTGTCACCGTCGCGGATACGGCGACGCTGGGCTACAATGACGTAAGCCACGGCTCGCGCGTGACCTATGCCAGCGGGCTGGCGACCATCAAGGCAGCCAGAAACGCTGTGGAACGTCTGTGTGAACGCGCGGCGGCCAAATGGGGTATCCCGGTCGATGCGGTGAAATGGGAAAACGGCTGTGCCGTGCCTTCGGGTCCGAACGCAGGCGATTTCGATCCAATGCCGCTGGCCGATATCACCGCAGATATGGGTGCGACCGGTGGTCCGATCTCGGGGCATTTCGAAGCCACTCCGGAAGGGGCGGGCGTGTCATTTGGCACCCACATCGTCGATGCCGAGGTCGATCCGGAAACCGGCAAAACCGCGATCACCCGCTATACGGTCATTCAGGATGCCGGTAAGGCCATCCACCCGACTTATGTGGAAGGTCAGTATCAGGGCGGTGCCGCGCAAGGCATCGGCTGGGCGCTGAATGAGGAGTATATCTACGGCGAGGATGGCCGGTTGCAGAACTCGATTTTCCTCGACTATCGCATTCCTGTGGCCAGTGATCTGCCGATGATCGACACGGTGATTGTCGAAGTGCCCAACCCCGGCCACCCGTTCGGTGTGCGCGGCGTGGGCGAGACCGGCATCGTGCCGCCGCTGGCGGCCATCGCCAACGCTGTCTCCAATGCGGCGGGCGTGCGGATGAAGCAACTGCCAATGTCGCCGCCCCGCATTCTGGCGGCGCTCAAGGACAATGGTTGAGGTCCATCTCTGGTCCGGCCTCCGGTCTCTGACCGGGGGCCGGCAGGTGGTCGAGGTGCAGGCCAAAACCACCGGCGAGTTGCTGCGCGAACTTGTTCGCGCGCATCCGCAATTGCAGGCACCGATTGATGCCGGGGTATCAATCGCCATCGACGGCCGCGTCATCGCCTCGGGACTGACCGAACCGATTCCGGAAGGCAGCGAGATTTACCTGATGCAACGCCTGCGTGGCGGCTGAGCGAGGTTGACCCGGAAGGGGCAACGATCAGTTCACTAGACCTTCGGCTATTTGATCCACGGCGGTTTGCAGAGAGTCGCGTCGATATTGTGTGCTGTCGGCGAAGGCGTCGAAACGGGCCGAGGCCCGCAGAATTTGAACGCCGTCCCGTGGGGTGATATCGAAACTGATCGAAGAAATAATGCAGTTTCCCAGCAAGGCGCGGATTTCAGTACAGATTTTGCGTACCTTTTCGAACACCTCTGCGCGGTTGCCCAGAGTGTTGTGAAGATCGCGGCCAGCAATCAGCCGCACCCTGGCCGAGATGAGTTCGCCGTTCTTGACGACTGACGGATCGCCGGTTTCGTAATCCGGGACATATTGCAGGTTTCCGATGATCCTGACGGTTCCATCCCGTGAAAGCGTGGCGTTGGATTTGGAAACATCACATTTTGTTCCCAGGTTGCCCAGTACTTCGAAACAGTATCCCGCCAGAGTTTGCGGCGCGCGTGCATGGGCATAAAGTTCCTGAAAATCCGGCTCTGGCAGGGTTTCTCCGGGCTTCAGCAAAGCCTCAAACGGCATTTCCAGCTTGTATGACACATAGCGGCCTGTGGTCAGGTCCGTGGGGTTGAATGCTGCGTTCAGCTTCTTGTTGTTGCGAAGCCAGGCAACAAGTGGTGGGCCTTCGGCAAGTTCACCCACGGTTTCAAACGCCGCGTCGTCGTCGGACTGCGCCTGTGAAACCGCGCGGCTGATTTGATAGCCCCAGTACATCGTCGGCAGATACCAAACCGCAAGTAGGGCGAGGATCGACAGAGTCAGGGCCGTACCTATCAGTTTCATTGCCGGGAAACCTCCTGCGGCGCGGGATCAAGCAGCGCAAGGTCACCACCGACCGCGGCGGTCAGCAGCATGACATGCGTGTCCTCAAACGTGTCATCTCCGATCAGCGTAAAATCGTTTTCCGAGACATAGACATCACGTCCGGCCATGCTGCGATATTCGATTGGCTGGTCCGGCAGGTCGCCCACCAGGACATGGGCCGCACTGTGGGGGGGCTGTTACATTGGTGTCCGCAGGCACACCCATGACCTGCCGGTACCATGCGTCAAACGCGCGGTAACCGGTGTTGAAGCTGTAAATTTGGTTCGTGTACAGATCATTTCCGTTATCCGCCTTGGTCTGCGCGGGCTAATGCACCTGTGGCCTTCGCCATGGTGCAACCATGCAAGGCCCCGGGTCATCATTCGCGCCAAATTCAAAGTTCGTTACAAAGTCGCTGATCCTGATTGCCTCGAGCGGCATGTCCTGTTCCGGCACCACAAGACCCGAGTTCTCGCCGATCATCGCGACATGCGACAGGGTGACACCCCTGGCCAGTTGCAGGTTCCAGATCACGTTCTGGCGGAAGCTTTGCAGCACCAGATAGACGGGTGCCGACGTGTCCGTGACAAACACGTCCACGGCAAACATCCGTCCCTGCGCCCGGGATCCGGTCTGATAGTGTTTTTCCGAAACCTGCACACCCTTGATTTGGTCGATCAGTGCATTTGCGATGGCCCGGTTCGAGAACACATGGGTCGTTGTCAGCAGCGTGCCGGTCTCCATGCGCACGTTATAGGCAACATCATTCGGCTGCGGTCTTTTGAAGGTGCAATTGGAGTTAACGGCAAAAGGGATCAGCACGTTGGGTGGGGCGTCCTTCACTGAAGATTCAAAGCCCGTCGCCACATCCAACACGGTCAATTGTCCCCGGCCCGCAGTTGCCAGACCCGGGCTGGGAATGCTCCAGCCTTGATCGGTGATCTGGCGAACGTCCTGCACAGGCTTGGGTTGTGGCTGTGGGGCCGGCTGGTTGTCTGGGGCCGCTGCTTGCGACAGTTTCCACTCGTCGAACATCATCAGGCCGTGGAACCCGGCAACCCCGGCCATGGCCGCCAATATGGCCCAGATCATAGCGTTGCGGAGATTATGACCTTTCGGCGCCGGTTCACTGGGCGGAGCTTCTGTTTGGACTTGCGGTGGCGGAGGGGTGCCGTGTTTCTGCTGAATGCGTTGTATTCGTTCTGAAAAATCTTGCTTTTGCTTTGAATCAGTCATGGTGTCGTATCTCGTGATTCGGCACCGACGTTAATTGAAAATTTCAACCGCTGCGAGAATGCAGTACCGGCGAAACCTGCCGTTCGAAATGACTGTTGCAAGAAGACAAATCAACTACACCTTGTTCGAAGCAGTTGAAGTCCGGTTGTTTTGGCTGGAATTGATGCTTGGCTGTTAACCCTGCCAGGGTTCACGCCCGACCATCCGGTCCGCTTCTGCCGTGATATCGTTCATGTGGTGCTCAAGGCTTTGCCTGAGCGTTTCGATCTGTTCTTCACTGGCTTTGCGGGGGACGGTTTCGGTCCATTCCCGACACAGGAAAACGCCCTGATTGCGCCAGGGGCGGGGCAGCAGCATGCGGTCCCACGTTCCGGCCTCGCGCCCGTAGCGGGTAGAAAAGGTAATGCCAAACACCCGTTTGCCCGAGGTGCGGGCCCAAACCAGCGGCACGGTCGACAACACCCGTTCGGGCCCACGCGGACCGTCGGCGGCAATGCCAATCGAAATGCCTTGCTTGATCATCCCCAGCACCTCGCGCGACAAGGCGACGTGGCGTTTCCGGCTGGTCATGGCGATCGAGTCCAATCCGAACAGCTTTTGCACCCGGCCCACCATGCTGCCGGCGCGCGCGGCCGACGTGATGGTACAAACCCGTCCCTTGTCCAATGGAAAGAGGTAGGGCGATAGCGTCAGCCGCTGGTGCCACATCACAACAATCACCGGCTCACCCTGTTCCACCAGTTTGTCCATTTCCTCAAACCCGAGGCGCTGCCAGTTCGTGTTGCGATGAACCATCCGGATGTAGCTGGCGATCCGCCGCGCCGCCCAGTTGAGAACGGCTTCGCTGTCTGCGATTTTCTTGCGGAGGCTCACGTATTGTATCCTTTTGCTGACCAGACCTTGTCTTAAAGAACTGCGCGTTCTGTGCAACTTGTTTGTCCCCGGGGTGATCTGACGATGAATCGCAAAAAGCCTCTTGAGTCCGCCGCGCGGCTGGCATATCTGGGTCGCACCACAGGGGTATAGCTCAGTTGGTAGAGCGACGGTCTCCAAAACCGTAGGTCGCGGGTTCGAACCCTGCTGCCCCTGCCATTTAAAATCAATCACTTACACTAATTTTGCAAAGACTGGATTAGACCAGTTGGGAGCTTAGTTTGCAGTATTTATGCATTTCTTTCTGTTCCAGCTTGCGAATTTCCGATTCTGCAACCTTTGCGTCACAGTAGAGATAGTGGATATCGTGAGGCTGTTCAGAGGCTGGTCACCAAACTAAGCCTGTTCGAACCTAGCCGGGACGGCTGCTTCTGTTTTTCTATCGTTCTTGAGGCCATCGGGCGGCGGTACTCCGAACTGCAGCCGAGTTGTGGGCGCTCAAAAGGCCGCTGGTATCTGCACATTGGATGGAAGTTCAAGCCGCTGGCGCATAACGGTACTGGCGGCAGCACCGGCATGTTCACCGGTGTCTCACCACGCCTTGATGATTAGGACGGGTGACTGGTCAGGGTATAAGGTATGGCTGCTACGCCGGGCGAAGAAGCCATACCAGAATCGCCCAAAGAAAAACCCCGCTGCAGCGGGGTTCTCAAAACCTAATTAGGTGAAGTGATCAAGCTGCACTCACAACTTCATCATCCAGACCGTCAATTTCATTTTCACCATTGCTGCTACCAGCGCAAATGTTCCAATGGTTTGGATCATCTGACAGCCATTCTTCGTCTGGCATGTTGTCAATCAGTTTGGTGTCTGCCGGAATGGACTGAGCGCGCTTGATCGCGGCCCAAAATCCGGCCTGCACATCGTCGCTCACGACAGGCTTCGGGTTCATCTCAGCCATATGTCATATCCTTTCCCAAATAAGATCCACCGAAGCGAACGCCGGGGTGGACAAAAGTTTCATACCCGTATCTTTGATACTTTTCCGGGTCAATAGGGTCTTTGATCAATACTTTCTCGCACCCGAGAAGCCTTGCATACTCTTCGGCGCAAGTCAAAATCGGCCAAAGTGCCCTGCCTGAAAGATGGTTATGCCCGAAAAACCTTTCAACCCATTTAAGGGTCATGTACTTTCTTCGCTTCGATGGGTTTCCCAAGGCTAGCGCCACAAGAACCTGTTCCTCCTCAACTTTTTGCCAGATAGCCAGGTTGAAATGATCAGTATCATTCAGGTTCTTGTGTACTAATTCTGTCCAATTTGTGACGAACCCGTTATGAGTTTCGGGTCCGTAGTATTTTGGCCATTCTTCCTCGGCGAATTTCAGCGCATCCCCCTTGTCTGACAGGATGGAACACAAAGTCAGATTGTCCCATCTTTGAATGCCACCTGTTTTTAGCAGTCTACGGTTCAGGCTCTCTGCTGTTCTTTCTCGGGCAATGTTTAGTAACGCGAAGTAATAGGCGCGGCTCTCATCCGACATAATTCAATTCTCGCAATATTTTGAACAATCCAGCACAACTTTGACGTTTTGGCAACGATGCCTTCAAGGGTGCGTCAATAGGCACCTTTAGTGATGAGGGTGGGGTGCTTCAGTTGGGAATTTTTGTGTAACCCCTTGATTTGTATAGCGAGCAAAATCGGTCGGTTGGAGGGAAAATTGTTTAGTTTCAAGAATCTTTGAAGGCCTCCAAAACCGTAGGTCGCGGGTTCGAACCCTGCTGCCCCTGCCATTTCCTTCCATGTTGTCGACGAAGCCCAGGTTGGGGATACCCTTCCTTGTGCGGGTTCAGTTTCACGGGCAATCGCTGTTCCCTCCGGCGAATGAATGGCCTATTGTCCCGTGCAGACAGAACGCACCGGGATGGGGATACATGTCGCGTTTCGATGGTTACTTCCTGCGGCAGTTGCTGGTGCTGTTCGGATTTTTCACTCTGGTTCTGGTTGGCGTCTTCTGGATTACCCGATCAGTCAGCCTGTTTGACCGGGTAATCAGCGGTGGTCAGTCGGCCATGGTGTTTCTTGAATTCACGGCCCTGACGCTGCCGACGCTGATCCGCACGGTGATGCCAATGGCCGTATTTGCTGCCGCAGTCTACGCCACCAACCGGCTGAGTCGGGAAAGCGAGATGACGGTGATGCTGGCCACCGGGTCAAGCCCGTGGCGGCTGGCGCGCGGAGTATTGGTTTTTGGTGTCATTGCCGGGCTGATGATGGCGGTCATCAGCATCTTCCTGCGCCCAGCATCCGTCGATCAGCTTGAGCAGCGGCAGGCCGAAGTCGCCGGGGACGTTACCGCGCAATTGCTGAACGAGGGTGAATTTCTGCACCCGGCCGCTTCGGTGACGGTCTATATCGGCAGCATTGATCTGGACGGTACTTTGCACGAAGTGTTTGTTTCCGATCGTCGCGACAAACTGAACTCGGCCAGCTATTCCAGCAAGACGGCGTATCTGGTCAACAATGATGCGGGTCTGCATCTTGTGATGCTGGACGGGATTGCGCTGCGCCTGGACCGTGAAGGCCGGACGTTGTCTTCGACCCTGTTTCAGGACGCGTCTTACGACATATCCGGGTTGACCAGTTCGCGCGGCATGAACGACCGCAGCCTCGAAGCGGTTCCGACAATCGAGTTGCTCAATGACCGGGACGCAATCTCGGCAGCGGAAGGATTCAGTCAGGGTGAGATGATCGAGGAGCTGCACCAGCGGTTCTCCTGGATCGCGATCTGTATTGCTGTCGCGATGGCGGGGTATTCCACGCTGATGCTGGGCAGTTTCTCGCGGTTTGGCCTTTGGCCACAGATATTCGGGGCTTTCACCATCCTTATTCTGCTGGAGGGTGTTCGCGGATTTATCTCTCCCATTGTCATCGCCGATCCTGCCATGTGGCCGATGCTGTATCTGCCGGCCTTCGGGGGCATCCTGATTTCCTGCATGTTCCTGTTTGTTGCGGGCCGGCCGCTTGTCGTGATGCGGCGAACCGAAAGCCAGACAATGCCGCAGGCAGGCACCTGAGTTCAGCCGCGAAGATCGGCAAGGCAGCTCAGGATATCGTCGATGCCCGCGCCATCACTGCGGGTCACCAGATAGAGCGGCAGTAACAGGTCACGTGCCCCCTCAATCGGGATCAGTTCCTTCGATCGCAGGTGGTCTTCGATGACGTAGCGCGGGAAATACCCAGTTCCGCCCCGGCGCAACACATAGCGCAGCGCCATCATGCAATTGCCAAGAAAAATCGTCTGCCCCGGCGCCTGTCGGGCCACGGATTTCACGTGGTCCTGATAGACTTCACCCAATTCCAGATTGACAAATACCAGATCCTGGCCGGTGTCGGCCGTGCCCCGGGTTCGGACAAGTATCAGGCGCTCGGTGCCCAAGTCGTGAAACACCACGCGCGGATCGGCCGGTTTTTCATGGGTCAGGGCGGCATCCAGAACATGCGTCGCGACAGCGTCGACCATGTTCAGATCGTGGTCATAGTTCAGCGTCAGCAACAGTTTTCCGGACTGCCGTTCGAACCGCACGGCCAGATCAACCAGCAACGGATCCCAGATGCTCAGCTGTGCGCCAAGCCGCAAGGCGATGCGGTTCTGGGATTGAGACGGCAGGTCGTGTGAAGCAAAGGACCAAAGCGACAGCATCTGTTCAGCGTAAGGGCGAAATTGCCGCCCGAAATCAGTCAGTGTGGTGCCACCCGCGCCCCGATTGAACAGTTGCTTTCCCGTTTCATCTTCAATCGCGCGGATACGCGCACTGACGGCAGTCTGGGTCACGTTCAGCTTGCGGGCCGCGGCGTGAAAGCCTCCGACCTCGGCAACGCACAGAAATGTTTCGAGCGCTTTGATCTGCATGCCGAAAGTATTTTTTGATCGAACCGATAAAATCAATTCATTTTTTTGGCCACAGGGATTGCACTATCATGATGCGCAACTTCAGCCAAAGGACGCGCCATGCTGGACAAAAGCCACAAACCCACCTGGACCAGTTTCGAAAACGCCACCAAGGAAGATTTTCTGGCGGTGATGGAATACGAAGACGCCTATAACGCGGCTCTGCCGGATCGCATTCTGGATGCAATCCGTTCGCTCGATGAAGAGTGGACGCCCTATCCTGTAAACCGTTATCAACACAGCCTGCAGGCCGCGACCCGTGCCTATAACGACGGGGCCGACGAAGAGATCGTCATCGCTGCATTGGTGCATGATACAGGCGATATCCTGTCCCCCTACAACCATGGTGAGCTGTCAGCGGCGATGATGAAGCCCTATGTCAGCGAAAAAACCTACTGGATTCTCAAGCATCACTGCGTGTTTCAGGGGTATTATTACAATCACTTCCTGGGTGGCGACCGCAACGCCCGCGACAAGTATCGTGACAGCCCGTACTGGGAAGACTGCCGGTATTTCTGCCACGAATACGACCAGTGCGCCTTCGACCCCGATTACCCGACCAAACCGCTGGAGTTCTTTGAACCCATGTTGCGCCGGGTTCTGAACAAGGGAGAAGGCCACATGGAATTGAACGAGACGGCGGACGACGGCAAGATTGATTAAGAAAAATGACAGGCGGGCCTGAGCCGCCCGCCTGAACCGATCAGCAGCTTGCCATCAGACGATAGACGATCTGCGCGGCGGTAAAATCCCATGCGGCATCGCCATCGGGGGCCAGTTCGACCACATCGAGTCCGACGCATTTTCGCCCCTTCAACGCGTGTTCCACCAGATGCAGCGCCTGGTAATAGGCCAGCCCACCGGGAACGGGGGTGCCGGTTGCCGGCATGATCGCCGGGTCCAGTCCATCAACATCAAAGCTGACATAAACCAGTTCCGGGAAGTCTTCGGGCAGGTCGATGGCGTGGATGTTGTCGGTCACCAGTTCTTCGGCATCGACGTGAAAAACGTTGTTTTGTACACGGCTCTCGGCCTCTTCTTTGCAGAAGGCACGAACGCCGAACTGGGCCAGTCGGATGCCTTCCTCGGCCAGAAGATGCATGACCGAGGCGTGGGAGTGTTTTTCGCCCTGATAGGCGTTGCGCAGGTCGGCATGCGCGTCCACCTGAACAATACCGATTGGTTGACCCAACGCACGGGCAACACCCATGACTGCACCGTAGCTGAGCGAATGCTCGCCACCCAGCGTCACCGGCACCTTACCCGCGCGCACTGCGGCTTCGGTGCGTTGGGCCAGGCGTTCCATGATTTCCGGCAGCGAGGCATCGCAATCCAATGGCGGCTCGGTGAAGATGCCCTGCAGGCAGGGTTCAGCGCTGCCGACGATCCGCTCCAGCTCATTTGAGGCCTCGATAATTGCTTCGGGCCCTTTGGCCGTGCCCGAGCCATAGGACACCGTGCGCTCCAGCGGCACCGGGATCACGTGGAACCGCGCATCTTCAGTGCGCTCGGAGGCGGTCAGTTCACTGTCGAGGAAAATGCTCATGAGAGTCTGTCCTTAAAGTCTTCATAGCCGAACTTTTTGATGATTTTCAGTTCGTCCGTTTCGCTGTTCCACAGCGCGATGGTCGGCAGCGGCACGCCGTTGAATGTGTTTGTCTTGACCATTGAGTAATGGGCTTGGTCCAGGAAGGCGAAGCGCTGCCCGATCTCCAGCGGCTTGTCCCATGTGTAGTCGCCGATCACGTCGCCCGCCAGACAGGACGGGCCGCCCAGACGGTATGTGTGGCCAGCCTCGGCTTCATCCATCAAAGCCGGACGATAGGGGGCTTCGATCACGTCGGGCATATGGCAGGTGGCCGAGATATCGGTGATCGCAAGGTTCATGCCATTGGTCGGCAGGTCGAGGATTTCGCCAATCAAAACGCCTGCGTCCAGTGCGACGGCTTCGCCGGGTTCAAGATAGACATCGATGCCATATGTTTCGCGGATGCCCTTGATGAAAGCGACCAGCCCGTCGCGGTCATAGTCGTCGCGGGTGATATGGTGCCCGCCGCCGAAGTTCAGCCATTTGAGTTGCCCCATGAACGGCATGAGTTTCGGTTCAACGGCGTCCCACGTGCGCTGCAGCGGCTCGAATCCCTGCTCGCAGAGCGTGTGCATGTGCAGGCCATCAACCCCGGTCAGGGTTTCCGAGGTGAGCTGGCTGACGGGCGTTCCCAGCCGAGAACAGGGGGCGCAGGGATCGTATTTCGGAATTTCACCCTCGGAGTGTTCCGGGTTGATGCGCAAGCCGACCTGAACGCCCGCAGCCTGTGCCTTGGCGAGAAACCGATCCTTTTGCGCCGGAGAGTTGAAGATGATGTGGTCGGACAGTGACAGGATCTCGTCGATATCCGCGTCCTTGTACCCGGCGCAGAATGTGGCGACCTCACCGCCATATTCCTCGCGGCCCAGCCGAGCCTCGTAGATGCCGCTGGCGCAGGTGCCACCGAGATGTTTGCGTACCAGGGGGGCAAGCGAGAACATCGAAAACGCTTTGAGCGCGCTCAGCACATGCGCGCCTGATCCGGATCCGATATCGGCGAGAACGGTCAGGTTCCGCTCGACGGCCTTTTCATCGACCACGAAGCAGGGGGTCGGCACACGGCTCAGGTCAAAATTGCGGAAGGCTCCGGCATCCCCGGCTTGTGTGGTCATCATGTCGGACATAACCGGCGTCTCCTTGGGGTGGAGAGGCCGGGGGCGCTGCCCCCGGACCCCCGGAGTATTTGGAAAAAGATGAAGACCAGATCAGAATTCGACGGGGCCGTCGAGTTCATGGACCTGCCACGGCAGGCCGTGGTTGTTCAGCATGTCCATGAAATCATCCGGGTCGAGCTGTTCCATGTTCCACACGCCCGGCTCGGTCCAGTTGCCCTTCAGAACCTGTGCCGCGCCGATCATGGCAGGGACACCGGTGGTGTAGCTGACCGCTTGGCTGCCGACCTCGGCATAGCATTCCTCGTGGTCGCAGATGTTGTAGATGTAATAAGTCTTCTCGCCCGAGCCATCCTTGGCCTGACCCGTGGCGATGTCGCCGATGCAGGCTTTGCCCTTGGTTTCCGCGCCCAGATCGCCAGGATCGGGCAGCAGGGTTTTCAGGAACTGGATCGGGATGATTTCCTTGCCGTCATGCATCACCGGGTCGATGCGGGTCATGCCGACATTTTCCAGCACTTTGGCGTGGGTGATATAGGCGTCACCGAAGGTCATCCAGAAGCGGGCACGCTCGATCTCGGGGAAGTGGGTCGAGAGCGACTCCAGTTCCTCGTGATACATCAGGTACATGTTTTTGGGGCCGATGGCGGGGAAGTCAAACTCGACCTTATGGGTCATGGCGGGGGAGTGCTTCCACTCGCCACCTTCCCAGTGGCGCACTTCGGCCAATACTTCGCGAAGGTTAATCTCCGGGTTGAAGTTGGTGGCGAATTCCTGATCGTTCGAGCCGCCATTGGCGTCCAGAACGTCGATCTGACGAATGGTGTCCAGCTTGTGTTTCTTGAGCCATTTGGCGAACACACTGGTCACACCCGGATCGAAACCCGAGCCGAGGATGGCGGTCAGGCCAGCCTCCTTGAACCGCTCCTGATAAGCCCACTGCCAGTGATATTCGAACTTGGCCTCATCCTCGGGCTCGTAGTTCGCGGTGTCGAGGTAATGGATACCGGCCTCAAGACATGCATCCATAAGAACCAGATCCTGATAGGGCAGGGCGAGGTTCACGAGGATTTCCGCGCCGGTCTCCTTGATCAGCTTGACCGTGTCTTTGACCTTGTAGGCGTCCAGTTCTGCGGTGGCGATATCAACGCCAACACGTTCTTTCACCGATTTGGCGATGGCGTCGCATTTCGATTTCGTGCGGCTGGCCAGAGTAATCTCGGTGAAGATGTCTGAATTCATTGCCATCTTGTGCACGGCGGCGTGGGATACGCCGCCTGCGCCGACAACCAGTGTTTTGCCCATGGGGTTTTCTCCTCTCACAGGGGGTTATTCGTAATAGGTGTAGCCGTTGATCGAGTCGCGGTAGGCGCTCATCAGGGTTTTGCGGTCCTTGGCTTTCAGAGTACCGGTCGAGATCGCCTCGTCCACCATTTTGCGGAAGGCAGCGACACAATCGCCGGGGTCAAACTCGACATAGGACAGAACTTCGGAGATGGTGTCGCCTTCCTGTTCGTGCAGCAGGTCGAAGCCGCCGTCAGCGCGCAGGTCGATGGTGACGACGTTGGTATCACCAAACAGGTTGTGCAGATCGCCCAGCGTTTCCTGATAGGCGCCGACGAAGAAGACGCCCATGTAGTATTCGTCTTCTTCAGGCAGCGAATGCACCGGCAGGCTGGGAGAGACACCATCGGCCAGGATGAAGCGGTCGATCTTGCCGTCGCTGTCGCAGGTGATGTCGGACAGGACCGCGCGGCGGTCCGGTGTTTCGTTCAAACCCTGCAGCGGGACGATCGGGTGCAACTGGTCGATGGCCCAGACATCGGGCAGGGATTGGAACAGCGAGAAGTTGCAGTGGTAGATATCAGCCACTTTCTCAAGCTGGTCGTCCACATCGGTTTCCAGATCGTCGCTGGCCGCAAGCGCCTTGAGGCGGGTCATCAGCGACAGGTAGATGCGCTCGGCCCGGGCCATCTGGCGCAGGTCGACATAGCCGCGCCGGAACAGGGCACGCAGTTCATTGCGATAGAAGGTGGCGTCGTTCCAGCATTCCTGCAACCGGTCGCTGCTGAGGTAACTGGACACAGCGGCCAGGTCCGATACCATATGGTGGTCATCGGGTTCCACCTCGGGCCCGTTGGGCGCGTCGTAGAGCGTGCTTTCCAGCACGTTGAACAGCAGCATCGACGAGGTTGCCACCACAGCGCGACCGCTTTCGGTGACCAGAGTCGGGTGGGCCACTTCGGCCTCATCCATCGCGTAGGCCACGGTTTCGACGACATTGGCGCAGTATTCCTCGACCGTGTAGTTGATCGAGTTCTCGGCGGCTTTCTTTTCGCCGGTATAGTCCACACCCATGCCGCCGCCGAGGTCCAGATGGGTCAGCGGTACACCTTCGCGCGTCAGCTCGGTGTAATAGCGGCAAGCCTCGCCCACGGCGCGGCGCACGTCGTTGACGTCCTGCACCTGAGATCCGAGATGCGAGTGCTGCAGCTTCAGGCAATGCAGCAGACCGGCCGCTTTCAGTTTGTCGACAGTAGCGACCAGCTGATCGGTGTTCATGCCAAAGGCGGACCGGTCGCCCGAGCTTTCTTCCCACTTGCCGCTGATCTGGTTGGTCAGTTTGACCCGCACACCGATCAAGGGCTCGATGCCCAGATCGTTATAGACCTCGATCACCGTGTCAGCCTCTTTCGGGCTTTCCAGCACGATGACGGTGTTAAAGCCGATCTTGCGGCTGAGGATTGCCAGTTGGATGAACTCCGCATCCTTGACGCCGTTGCACACGATTAGCGCTTCGCTGGCCAGACGATGGGCAAGCGCGATCACCAGTTCGGGTTTCGATCCGGCTTCCAGGCCGTAATTGTACTTCTTCCCGAACTCGACGATCCGGTCCACGACCTGCGCCTGTTGGTTCACCTTGATCGGGAAGACACCGCGATAGTGCCCCTTGTACCCGGTACGGGCAATCGCATCACGGAAGCTTTCATTGATATGAGCGATCTCGTTTTCCAGGTAGGAACTGATACGCAAAAGCATCGGGGCCCTGATGCCGCGTTCCTCAAGGTCGCTCAGGATGCCGGGCAGGCTGATTGCCGCAGCCTCTGGCGCCATGGGATTGCGCAGACCGATCTCGCCCTGCTTCGTCACCTCGATGAGGCCTTTGCCCCATTTTTCAACCCCGTAGATGGAATGCGGTGCGTTGGGCGTGTGTTTCAATCAAGTCAGTCCTTGTAAGTCTGGAGTGCCGGTTTTGCGCCCGCCAATACGGTAGCAGTTTGATTCGTCCAAGTTTAATCTATGCGACGGAAAATGCCGAGGTTCAGCCAAACGCCCGGACAGGGATCAGGTGGTTGTCCCATTGGCAGTCCAGTTGGGCCAAATTGTTGGCGCTGATGCCGCTCAGGCTGCCGATCACTCCGGTGCCGGTGGTAAAGACATACCCCTTAGGCCCTGCGCTTAACCCGCATACATCGTCAAGCTGGTGGATGCTGGCCAGTCGCCCGTCTGCGACATTGAACTGATGCAACGCGTTGCCGCGCGGGCAGGTGATCGCGACGGTTTCGCCATTGGCAGAAAACGCGATACTTCCTGCGTAGCCTTGAAGCGTGGCTTGATCGGTGTCGGGTGCCGCCAAAAGCCTGGGCGCCTGACCACGGTGATGCAGGCCCAATAACGGCGGGTGAGCGGTCGCGTCGCCCTGCCATTGCATGGCAAAGGCAACAAGGCCATCCCGGCGCACTGCCAGATGACGGGTCGAGCTCTTGTGCATCGCGCGCGGCAGTTCCACCGTCTCCAGAATGTCGCCGGACAGGTCAAGATAGGTCAGGTTAGGTTTCATGACCGGCAGGTTCAGCTTGGTGCGGCCCGTGTCGGGATGGGTTTCGATCCCGCCATTGGCGACGACCAAAGAAACGCCATCCGGCATCAGGCGCAAGTCGTGCGGGCCGATACCGCCCGAGGAAATCTCTCCGATCCGGGTGTAATCTTGGCCGTTCCAGATGCCGATGATGCCCGCGCCAGCGTCATAGTCGTTTTCGGTCGTGTAAAGCCTTGTTCCATCTCGCGAATAGGTACCGTGGCCATAGAAATGGCGCCCTTTTGGGGCCTGCAACTCGGCGATTTGCACCCCAGTGGCGCAATCAATCACCGCGGCAAAGGTGCCGGGACGGCGGGCAAAGGCCACCGCCTGCGGCAAGTGTGGATGCGCGGCGGCGGCGTGGCCCCGGGCGGGCAATGGCAGGGAAAACAGGATGGTTCCGTTCACATCCAACCCGGCCAGGCGGTACGTATCATCCGGGAATAACGCCGCAGCCAGATAGTCCGGGCCGCCCACCGACGCCCACCCCTTCATGGGGGCAAGACCGGCGGCGGTCAGACCGACCAGAAAGCGGCGGCGGGTGGTCATGCGGATCAGTCTCCGTCCAGTGAGTTGAACCCGGCGCTGATGCCAAGGGTCGGGCCGAGTTCGGTAGAGGCAATAGCGCGGATGTCGTTGATCGACTGTTGCAGCGCTTCGACCCGGATGCGTCCCTGTGGATCGGCGACACCCGCAAAGGCCGGATCGTCCAGTGATTGTGCCCGGCTTATGGCTCCTGCAAAGGTGGCGTCCAGATCATCGGCAATCCCGGGATGACCAGTCGACAGATGAGTGGCAAGATCGTGCAAGGCGATCAGCGACAATTCTACATGGCGCAGGGATCGTTCGGACCGGCGTGCCTCGGCCCGGTTGGGGCGGGGGCGGTCATGCGTTCCCATGGGGCGGCCAAGGCGGGTGTCGGCGGTAAATTCCAAACCGGTGATCAGGGCTTTGAACAGTTCCTGCATCGCTTCATCATCGGACCGGTAGGGGCCGTCAGGTCCGGGTCGAGCCATTTTGCCGGCATAGGACTGCCAGTCGTTGTCAATAGCCCGCGCATTCCGTTCGATATCTGTCGCGATGGCCCGAACCAGCGCGCAGCGATAGTTATCCGCGCCTGCCACGGACAGATGCGGGTCGAACAGAACCTGCTCCAAAGCAAAGAAACCGCGCCCAGCGATGGATGTTTCCGCGAACCCTTCGGCGGAATAGACCGCATCATCTTCCCGGGCGATCAGCACTGACAGTGCCTTGGGCGTGAAACCTTTACTGTCGGGCCAGAACGCCAGGGCAAAGGCGCGGTCATCGGTTTCCGATGGGCCAAAGCGCAGGTGGCTGGCAGAAATCCATGCGTCGAAGGCATCGTGATAAGCCGCACGCAGATCGGGGGCGTCCGTTGAGCAATCCGCCCGCGACGATGCTTTCAGTGTGCCGGACGCGCCCGCAAGCTGCGCAAAACGCGGCAGGATGTGGGATTGCACCGTGTCCGCGAGTACAGCCTGACGATCCTGAGCCTGGACAGCTATTGGCAGTATGAGGGCAGCCAGTAAGGTGAGAATTCGCATGAATCAGAGACTTTCGAGAAAACGCACAAGGGCATTGCGGTCGGCTTTTGGCATCGAAACAACACTGTCCCGCGCCGCCTGCGCCTCACCCCCATGCCACAGGATGGCTTCAAGCAGCGACCGGGCGCGCCCGTCATGCAAAAACTGGGTATGGCCGGACACCTGTTCGGTGAGGCCAATGCCCCACAGCGGTGCGGTGCGCCATTCCCGGCCATCGGCGCGGGCTTCGGGGCGGTTGTCTGCAAGCCCCTCGCCCATGTCGTGCAGCAGCAGGTCGGAATACGGCCAGATCAACTGAAAGCTGTGTTCAGGCCGGTTGTCCATGCGGTGCGTGACGAAAGCGGGCGTATGGCAGGAAACACAGCCGGAGGTGTAGAACACCTCTTTCCCGCGCAGCACTTGCGGATCATCAACATCGCGTCGGGCCGGAACGCCAAGGTTCTGGCTGTAGAATGCAACCAGGTCCATGCCCTGCTGGTCAATTTCGAATTCCCGAATGTCCTGATCGCCATGGGGGGCCGCAACGCAAGCAGTCTGGCGGTCAGTGCAATCGCCGTGCGGGGCCGGGTAGAGCGGGCTGGAAATGCCGATGTCACCGGCAAAGGCGGCGGCGGATTGTTCCATTATCGTCGGCATTCCGGCCTTATGGCCGAACCGGCCCATCATTGGTTCACCAAATTCGGCTGACCAGACGATATTCGGTCGTCCGGAAATTCCGTCGCCATCCATATCTTCGGGATCGGCGCTGGCCAGCAGATCGTCGACCGGGATGGCTTCAAGCAACCCCAATCCGATCATCTGAGGCGCCACGCGGGGGCTGAGCATCGCGTCCGGGTGCAACGGGCCGTATCCCAGATCTGCCGCGCTGTAGGTCGGGCGGCGCAGGATGGCAGTTTCGCCTTCCGACAGTTCAACGAGGACATCCTCATATGCGATATCCAGCCGGTATTCGGCCGGATGGCCGGGCAAGGCCAGGTCCTGCATCTGGCCGCCGTAATTCGGTTCGGGTCGGGTGGCGATGTAGTCCTCGATCTCGGAGTACCCGTCGTCGGGGCCACCGGGAACAGACACGCGCAGGAACATCGATATCGCGCTGTCGTCCGGGCCGTTGGGCGTATGGCCGCGCCCGTCCTTGATGTGGCATCGCTGACAGGATCGGGCGTTGTAAAGCGGGCCCAGACCGTCCGAGGCCAATGTAGATGCGGGGGACGAGACCCAAATCTTTCTGAACAGCCCGTTGCCGACTCGGAAATCCAGCTCCTGTTCGAAGCTCAGATTGCCCGAGGGTTGTGAAAAGACATCGGCGTTCTGGCGCGCCCGCACGGTGGCCGCCCCGGCGGGCAGGTCCTCGAACCGTTGCGGCGCGCTGAAATCATCGGGCAACGCCGTGACGGCGGAGATCCGGTTGCGCTCTTCCTCGGTTCTGGGCTGGAAGTTCAGGTGAATGTCACGCAGTTCGGCGGACAGGGAGGGGGTGGCCACGCACGTGACCACCGACAAAAGACAGAGTTTAGTCCACTTCGTCCATTTTCGACGCGTTGAGCTGCGCATAATTGGCTTCGCCGATCCTTTCATACAGGTCGAGCTGCGTTTCGAGGAAGTCGATATGGCCTTCTTCATCACTGATCAAATCCTCGAACAATGACATCGACACATAGTCGCCCGCCTCGCGGCAATATTCCCGGGCTTCGACATAAAGCGCGCGGGCATCCTGTTCTGCCGCCAAGTCGCATTCCAGCGTTTCCTTCGGGGTCTGGCCGATCCTCAGAGGATCGAGTTTTTGCAGGTTGGGATGCCCTTCCAGGAAGATGATCCGTTCGATGAGCTTGTCGGCATGGCCCATCTCTTCGATGCTTTCCTCGCGGCTTTTCTTGGCCATATGGTCAAGGCCCCAATCCTCTTGCAGGCGGTAGTGCAGCCAATACTGGCTGACCGCAGTCAGTTCATGCCGCAGGGATTTGTTGAGGTATTCGATGACTTTGGGGTCGCCTTTCATCTGCACTCTCCTGTGTTGCTCCGCTGCGCAGGGCGCGGAGTTGCATGGGGACTTCCAGATTATCGCAGGACCGCATCGAGTCGAGAAAAAGCGGCATGCATCCGCCACAATCCGCTGATTTCCCAAGCGCATGGTAGATTTTTCCGGGCGTGATCACCGTGTGCGGGTCAGACGCGCGCATCCAGTCGATCGCAGCGCGGATGTCGTGGTCCGAGATATGCGTGCAGTGGCAGATGATCATGGTAATGCGCCCATTTTTACGGTCGAGCTTTGATGTCAGTTGGGGGTTCGGATGTGGTTTTTCACATCAATCCCCGGTGATCCGGATATCCGGAAGCACCCGCTTTCAGATGCTTCCGGTTCAGTCAGGCCGGGAGGGGGTGTCCGACCAGACAGGTCTTATTCGAACACCGAACCTGGGTTATCCAGGCTGTCCGAGCCTTCGATGCTGACCTGATCCAGATCCAGCGCAGCCACGACACGCTCAATGGTCTTGGTCTGGTCGATCAGGCCGTTCACACCGCCCATGATCAGGACCTCACCGCCTTCATTGCCGCGTTCCAGCATCTGGTCATAGGCAAAGCCTGCCTCGGCTGTCGATTTCAGACGACCCAGCGCCTGCATTGTATTGGCCAGCTTGGCCTTCATCTCAGCGTCCAGCGACGGGTCGGTGGCCAGAACCAGATCCGACAGCGACGCACCGGAAACCGGTGTGCCGTCGATGCGGGTATAGCTGCCCAGATAGACGTTCTGAATGCCCAGCCCGTCGTAGTAATGGCTGTTGTGAGTGTTGTCCGAGAAGCAATCATGCTCCTCCTCGGGGTCGTTCAGCATCAGGCCAAGGCGCATCCGCTCACCCGCCTGTTCGCCATAGGACAGCGAGCCCATGCCGGTGAGGATGGCGCTGACCCCGGCTTTGTCGTTTTCGGCCAGTGCGGCGCGTGCCGCACCGCCTGCCTGCCACTGGGCGGCCATCCATTCCAAATCGCTGACCAGCAGTTCGGTTGCGGCGCTCAGATACTGTGCGCGGCGATCGCAGTTGCCGCCGGTGCAATCGTCACCCTGCACATAGTCGGTATAAGGACGGTTTCCCGCGCCCGAGCCGTGGCCGTTCAGATCCTGGCCCCAGAGCAGGAATTCAATGGCGTGATAGCCGGTTGCGACGTTGGCCTCGATGCCGTCTGCTTCGTGCAGGGTTTCACTCAGCAATTCGGGCGTGATTTCGGCGGCGTCGATGGTGTTGCCAGACAGATCGAAACTGGGGTTGGCGATGACGTTCAGCGCCGCAAACTCATTCTCGTCGGTCGGTCCGCCGTAGGAGGCGTCGACATAGTCGATCAGCCCCTCATCCAGCGGCCAGGCGTTCACCTTGCCTTCCCAGTCGTCGACGATGGCGTTGCCGAAGCGATAGACTTCGGTCTGCTGATAGGGCACGCGGGCCGCAACCCAAGCAGCGCGTGCGGCGTTCAGCGTGGCGTCGGACGGATCGGCAATCAGTGCGTCGACGGCGGTTTGCAGGGATTTCGCGGCAATCAGGCTGTCTTCAAACGTGGCTTCGGCGATATTGGCGTAGGTGTTCAGAACGTCCGCCCGGGAGGGCGCATCAGCGGCAATTGCTGAAGTTGCGGCAAGTAGTGTCAACGTACCCGCTGTGGCAAAGCGTTTGGTCATGATGATTATCTTTCCTGTCAGAAACAATAGTTCGGGTGTCTTGTGGCAGGCACCGTTCCGCCTATAGCTGATTTAATTAGTCAGGAATGTCAACCTGAGTTTTATTGTCGGAAATAGCAGTATTATGTTCCGACCGCGCCCCCTACCCATATCTGGCGAGGTCTGGTTGGGGTGCTGACATTGCGCGATTGACGGATCGGAATACAATAAAGCCAGTGATTCTTTTTGAACGGTGCACTGGTTATGAAAGCAGCGATGGTCGCATTTTCCCTGATGCCAGTCGTTGTTCTGGCCGAAGAATCCAATATTTCTCAATCACATAGCCACGGTACGGGAACACTGATCGTTACCCACTCCGATACGAGCATACAGCTCTCATTTTCCGCGCCCGGAGCGGACATCGTCGGGTTCGAACATCCGGCGGAAAACAACGACGATCGCGTGCTGGTAGCCCGGGCCGTGTCGGACCTGTCCAAACCGCTGGAGTTGTTTGAACCTCCGGTCGAAGCTGGCTGTTTTAACGCCTCAGCGAATGTAACGCTGACCAGCGTCGCACAGGGGCAGAGCGACAAGGCAGGTGACGAACGGCATATGGAATTTGTTGCCGACTATCGGATCACTTGCCAGAACGCAGAGCAGCTTGATCGAGTAAAGTTCGCGTATTTCGACAGGTTTCCGAACGCCGGGATGCTGCGACTTCAGGTTGTTTGCGGCGATGTTGGTCAGGTAAAGGAAGTTTCCCGCACAGACCCGTTTGCCGGTTTGGCTTGCACCCAATAGCACGCAAAGCAACCGCGGCGTCCGCGACGTTCAGATACCGAACCGGGTCAGTACGTTCCTTGTGATCCGTTCAACCTGCCAGTCCCGCCGGGTCAGCCCCATGACCCATTCACAGGTGGCGGCGTTGAACACCTCACCCTTGCCGCGGTGCCAGTGCACGATCACCCCGTTGCCGCGGGTGCTACGGTCCAGCGTTTCTTCAGTGACCTCTCCAAAGATTGCCTGCGCTTTGAACGTGGCATCATCGTTACCGATGTAGACGGTTTCACCCCAGACGCCGTGGTCGGGTTCGACATTTGTAGCCAGACCCAGCGCAAGGATTTCGACCTCTGGATCGGTGCCGTCATTTCCGGTGGCAAAGGGCAGGCCATCCTCCATCCGGTAGTCGACGCCATCCACCTCGTACCCGAAAATGCGTGAGGTCGCCCCCAGGTGGTCGCCGTAACCCAGTTGGGTGCCTGCAAACGCCCAGTGCCGGGGGCGATAGACGGTGAAACCGCCGCTGCCCTGACCCGCGCAACGTCCGAGACTGGCATACACGCCCCCCAGTCCGTTTGCGCCAAAGGTCTGTGCGCCGGGCCAGTTGGCGGGGGCGACCTCCCATGCGGATGTGACCAGATTATCCTGGTCTGTTCCTACCAGAGGATCCTGATCGGCATTGTACTTGTAGCAGACCTGCTGACGGCCCTGATCCTGGATCCGGGTCTGCCATAGGAAGTTTCCGCCAAACCGCGCCACCTTGCCGCCGTTTTCCGTGAACCGGTCCACGGCGTGGCGCATCGGGGCAGACCAGTATTCGTCGTGACCCACGAAAATCGCACATTTGTAGCGGTTCAGCAGGTCCGGGTCAGCATCAAGATCGTGCTGAGTGGCAAAATCCAGATCAAAACCGTTCGCTTCGGCCCACACAGCAAAATGCCGCTCGTAACTGGCCCATCCTGCCGAGGCGTATTTCTTGGAGTACCCATAGGAATAGGCCCATTCCATGTAGGGGTAACGTACCATTCCACCGGGCACATGCGGGGTTTCGGGAACCGCGCGCGGGGCGCCGTGGGGCAATTTACAAAACCCACGGGTCCAGGGGCGCCGGGTCGAAACCACGGGCGAAAACGCATCGCCGTCTGGGCCCGTGATGCCCTGATAATGGTTCGAACCTCCCCAGCAGTTGTAGGCCAGCCAGGTGCCGGTGGCACAGACCAGAACGTAAGGGGCGGGCGCGCGATCCGCCGCGCGGCGCAGCAGAAACAGGTGATGCTCTTCGACCCGGTCGCCGTCCTGTTCCGCACTGAAGGTGATCAGGTATCCGCCCGGGCGCCAGTCATCGGGGATGGTGAATTCGTAGGCGACTGCCCAGTCGCATCCATTCACCGAACAGTCCGGCGGGGTGGTTTGGTGCATGCTGGGCAGGTTGGTTTCGTGAAGCAGCGGCTCGTAATCCTGCCCGTCGCGGCCAATTTCCAGTGTCCAGTTTTGGGCAGTGGTCGAAACCCGCAACGCAACCCGATCGCCCGGTGTATAGGACATGCGGTCCGTATAGCCCCAAATTTCCAGAACTGAGCCGTCTCCGGCCGGTCCGATATAATAGTTATCCAGAATGTGGCGGGCCTTGGCGCGTGTGCGCGGCGTTGTTGTGGGGCCGGGATTTTCCGATCTGGTCATGGGGCTATCCTGTATCGGGTTGCTGCGATCCGCTGTGCCTGCACGGTGGTTCGATCATGGCGAGAAACCTGCAAGCAGAAAAGTGAAAACGCTGTTGTCGGCGGGGCACTGGACCGCGCATCATGCCGCCTGCGCGATCCAGTTCTGAAACAGGTGGGCGCCGGTTTTTGTTTTCCCCAAAGCCGTGACCGAGCAGAAGTAGCCGCGTTTGCTTTCATGCTCGTGGTCACAGGCTAGCGCAAGGGTTCCGTTGGCCAGAAACTCGTCAATCAAGGGCCTCCAGCCAATGCCGATGCCCAGACCATTCTGAATGGCACGCAGATAGACCATGAAACTGAGGTAGGTGTCATGGTCGGGTGGTGGCGGCACTTTCTTTCCGGTTCCCTGGAAATACCGCCCCCAATCGCCGTTATGGTCACGCTCGGACATATGCAGCAGTTTTTGCCCGGCCAATGCCGCGCGGGAATAGGGTTGCCCGTCGTGCAGCAGGTCGGGGCGGCAAATGGCCACCATGCGCTCGGGGAATATTTGCAGCGATGGGCAACCCGGAATGCCGTGTTCGCCGAAAAGAATAACGACGTCACATTTTGCCGGATCATAGTCTGGGTTCTGATCCCGGGTGACAATCTGGAGCTTGGTGTCGGGGTGATCCGCCTGAAACCCGGCCAGTCTCGGCAACAGGTAAAGGCTGGTGAAACCGATGCTGGCGCTGACCACGATCGTGTCCTCGTGCGCGCGGGTTCGCACCGCGTCAAGCCCGCCTCGGATGGCCCCAAATCCTTGTGACACTGCCTTGGCCAGCAAAACCCCGTCTTCTGTCAGGGTCAGGCGAGGCTTGGTGCGGGCAAAAAGCCGGGTCCCCAATTCCGCCTCAAGCGCCGCGACTTGGCGACTGATCGCGGGTTGCAGCACGTTCAACTCCTCGGCTGCACGGGAAAAGCTAAGGTGGCGCGCGGCGGCGTCGAAGGCGTTGATCTGGTGCAGGGGAATGGACATGCGTCACAATCATTCATTGTAGGAACAATATTCATTCATCATTTCCGTCTTTTTCTTTCGCTGCAAGCGGGCAAATCTGTTTGCGGAACCAAATCAGGGTCGTTCCATGGAAAAGACGATTCTTGCGCTGGGTGGCGATGGCATCGGTCCCGAGATCGTGGGCTATGGACTGCAGGTGGCCGAAGTGCTGGCGCAGCGATACGGTATTGCGCTGTGCGTCAGGCACGGGCTGCTGCACGGCGCTTCGTGGGAGGTGCATGGCACGTTTTGCACGCCCGAGGTTCTGGAACTTGCAAAGGCATCGGATGCTGTTCTGGTGGGCGCGGTCGGCGGACCCGACTGGGATGACATCCGGGTATCCGGCGGCGCGGAATGCCAGGACGGGCTGATGTATCTGCGCCACCATCTGCAGACCTATCTGGGGCTAAGGCCCGCGCGGGCATGGGCAGGATTGATGAACCGGACCCCGTTCCGGGCCGGTGTTGCCGACAGGGCGAACGTGCTGATCCTGCGCGAAATGTGTGGCGGTGCGATGTTTGCCCGCGAACGCGGCCAGCGTCGGGTCGATGGGGTGCGGCAGGGTTATGACCTGACCGCTTATGACGAAAACGAAGTCGCCCGGTTTGCACATGGTGGGTTTCAGTTGGCTCGCGAACGGCGCAGGCGTCTGGTCAGCTGCGACAAATCCAATGTCATGGAAAGCTACAAACTGTGGCGCAACGTCGTGACCGAGGTGGCGCAGGAATACCCGGATGTCGAATTCGAAAACATGTTCGCCGACAATTGCGCCTATCAGTTGATGCAGCGGCCTGCTGATTTTGATGTCGTGTTGTGCTGCAATCAGATGGGAGATGTGCTCAGCGATCTGACGGCTGTGTACGCGGGGTCACTGGGTATGCTGCCCTCGGCCAGTCTGAGCGCCAGTCCCGCCCGTGGTCCGGTGTTTGGCATGTATGAAAGCACCGCCGGGTCTGCGCCGGACATTGCGGGTCAGGGGATCGCCAATCCGGTGGGGACGATCCTGTCGGTCGGGATGATGTTCAAATACAGCTTTGGCCTGCCCGACCCTGAAAACCACCTGCACAGAGCTGTTTCTGCCACATTGCGGGACGGGATCATGACGCCCGATCTGGGCGGCGCAGCAACCGGCGCCGAGATGACCGGCGCCATTCTGGACAGGTTGCCGCAATGAGTGGTTCGTTCGATTATGTCATCGCCGGAGGCGGCTCGGCCGGATGCGTTCTAGCGGCGCGGCTGGCCGAAGATCCGGACATATCGGTCTGTCTGGTCGAGGCGGGCGGAGAGGGGCGCGATCTGTTTATTCGGATGCCTGCGGGGAACGGATTCGTGTTCGGCAACCCAAGGCTGGACTGGGGCTATACATCCGTTGCTCAGCCCGGATTGGGGGGCCGTTGTGTTTACTATCCGCGTGGCAAGGCGCTGGGCGGGTCCTCGATCGTCAATGGCATGATCTACATGCGCGGTGTCGCGGCGGACTATGATCTGTGGCGGCAGAAGGGGCTGGCGGGCTGGTCTTACGCCGAGGTCCTTCCTTATTTCCGCCGGGCCGAAGGTGCCCGTGACAGACGGGATGCCTGGCATGGCGCGGATGGCCCCCTGAAGACGGAACCGGCGCGCAATTTCGGCCTGATGGAGCAGGCGTTTATCGCGGCGGCGGCAGCCGCCGGGCATCGCGAACTGGACGATCTGAACGGTCCGCACAGAACAGGTGTGGCGCGCAATGACAGCACGGTTGCCAAAGGCGTCCGGCAGTCGGCGGCGATTGCCTACCTGAAATCCCGGCCAAAGAACCTGACCGTCCGCACTGGCGTTCATGTTGTGCGGGTTGTCACCGAAGACTGCCGTGCCGTCGGACTGCTGACCTTGACGGGTGAGGTCATCCGGGCAGAGCGCGAAGTGATCCTGTGTCAGGGCGCCATCGGGACGCCGCAGTTGTTGATGTTGTCGGGGATTGGACCGGCAAATCATCTGCGGTTTCATGATATCGAGGTTTTGGCCGACCTGCCCTCGGTTGGCGCGCATCTTTCGGATCACCCGAATGTGTCGATGCAGTTCGGATCGGACCGCGCGGACCTGAGCCACGCCAAACATCAGCGTCTGGACAGGGCAGCTCTGCTGATGGGACGATGGTTGCTGAACGGATCGGGCCCCGGGGGCGGCGCTTTTTTCTCGACAGTGCTGTTTCACGCCTTCGACGACCCCAAATGGCCCGAGCTTCAGGTGCACATGACCCCGATGGTGGTTGAGGAAAACCTGGGTGACGGTGCGCATGAAACTGTGCCGTTGCTGAACCGATTAGGCCGCAAGTTACTGGTGCGTGGGCGAAAGATGGCGCGACCTGGTGTGCAGATCGACATCAATCTGGAACGCCCGATCTCGGAGGGTACGGTTCGATTGTCCGGCCCGGACCCTCTTCTGCACCCGGTCATCGACCCCAAATACTTCGCCGACTCCCGCGACCTGGAGTGTCTGAAGCGTGGCGTTGCCACGATGCGCGAGGTGATGGCACAACCCCAGATCGCGCAATATCTGACGGGTGAAATCGGCCCGTGGCTTGGGGCCAAAACCGATGCGCAGATTACCGATGCCATCCGAAGAACCGCCTATACCGGCCATCACCTGTGCTGCACTGCCCGGATGGGTGATGTGCTGGATTCCCAACTGCGCGTGCACGGGGTTGAGGGGCTGCGGGTTTGCGATGCCTCGGCCATGCCCGCTCAGATCACCGGAAACCTTTATGCAACCGTTGTGATGATGGCCGAGAAAGCCGCCGACATGATCCTTGGCCGGGCACCTCGTCCCGCTGAATATCCAATGGAGACCGCGTCATGAGCAATATCCGGACCTTTCGGTACTTTACCGGCAACCAATGGCACGACCCGGCGGGCGGCGCATATATCAACAGCGAAAACCCCGCCAACGGAGAAGTATGGGCCCGTGTACCGGACTGCCGCGAAACAGATGTGAACCGAGCGGTCGAGGCGGCGCGAAAGGCATTTTACGACGGACCCTGGGGACGAATGCAGCCCGCCGAACGCGGGCGGGTGCTGCGCCGGATCGGGGACGTGATTTCCCGACACGCCGAGCGTCTTGGGGTGATTGAGACACAGGACAACGGCAAGCTGCCTTCCATGATCACGCCGGGCTTGCAACCGGGTCAGTGGCAGGTCGACAGTTGGCATTATTACGCAGGCATGTGCGACAAGTTCGAAGGCCGTGTGATACCGGCCGAGGCACCGGACATCCACAACTACATGACATGGGAGCCGTTCGGCGTGGTGGCACAGGTGCTGCCGTGGAACTCTCCGTTGGGTACGCTAATCTGGAAGCTTGCGCCTTGTCTGGCGGCGGGAAATACCGTTGTGATCAAACCTTCGGAGCATTCCAGTTGTTCGACGCTTGAGCTGATGGACATCTTGCTCGAGGCCGATCTGCCACCCGGGGTTCTGAATGTGGTCACAGGTTATGGGCCGACAACCGCCAAACCGATGATCGAACACCCGGATGTGCGCATGGTCAGTTTTACCGGCGGCACGGCTGGCGGGCGGGCCGCAGCAATCGCGGCTGCGCAACAGGTCAAACCGGTGGTTATGGAACTGGGCGGCAAGTCGCCGCAAATCGTGTTTCCGGATGCGGATCTGGAACTGGCGGTGAATGGCGTGGCTGCCGGGATATTTCCACCCGGTGGGCAAAGCTGCATTTCCGGCTCGCGCCTGCTGGTGCATGCCGAAGTGATCGAAGATTTCACCGACCGCCTGGTGGATGTCGTGAAAAAGGCGCGGGTCGGCGACCCGCTTGATCCCGCAACCCAGATCGGACCGATAGCCAACCGGCCACATTATGAATTTGTTCTGAGCCGGATCGCCGCCGCTGAGGAGGCCGGTCACAACCTGCGACTGGACGGACGCACAGCCTGCCGGGACAAGGGCTACTACATCGGTCCCACCATCTTTTCCGATGTCCCGAATTCTGCCGATCTGGCGCAAAACGAAGTTTTTGGCCCGGTTGTCAGCACCGAAGCCTGGACCGAGGAGCCCGAGGCCATTCGCATCGCCAATGATACGGTTTACGGGCTGGCCGCCGGGATATGGACCCGCGATGTCGCACGCGCGATGCGGGTGGCGGCCCGGATCGAGGCCGGGACCGTCTATATCAACAACTACTTCAACGCAGCCACCCAGTCGCCGGTTGGAGGCATGAAACAATCAGGCTACGGGCGCGAAAACGGCTGGGAAGGGATGCGCTGTTTCATGCAGACCAAATCCGTCTGGCTGTCGACGAACCCGCATCAACCTGATCCTTTCGCGGATTGAGTGGGTGCGAGGATGGGCATTTGGATGACGCTGCTTTCCGGGTCCACTCAGCCGAAAGGGGGTACACCGTGACGGCCATTGAAACACTTGCGCAATTTGCGGTTGCGGCCCGCCCGGACCCGTCTGTACAGGCGCAGACTGCCCCGGCGGTCGTCGATTGTTTCGGGTGCATACTGGCTGGCGCGAACAGTGCGGTGGCGCGTCAAACACGGGCGGCGTTGGCCTTGGTCGCGCGCGGTCCGGTCCGTGTTTACGGTGCGGATCAGACCCTGTCGGCCCCGGTTGCCGCGCTGGTAAACGGGGTCGCGGGCCATGCCTGGGATCTGGATGACTGGGAAGAGCCGGGAAATACCCACCCGACTGTTGTTCTGCTGCCCGCCTTGCTGGCGTCCGCGCATCTGACCCCGGTTTCCGGAAAGGACCTGATGACGGCCTATGCCGCGGGGGCCGAAATCATCATGCAATTGGGTAAAGCGGTGTCATTGGCGCATTATGCACGTGGGTTTCATTCCACGGCCACGCTGGGTGTCATCGGTGTCGCCGGGGCGGTTTCGCGGTTGTTGGGGCTGTCGGCGGACCAGACAGTGCATGCCCTGTCTTTCGCGGTGTCGCAGGCAGCGGGCTACACAAGGCAATTCGGGTCCAACGCCAAGCCCTTGCAGGCCGGTTGGGCCGCCCGCAACGGTGTTGAGGCCGCCTTGCTGGCAGCCCAGGGCCTGACGGGGCAACCGCATGTAATGGACCACGAACGCGGGTTTGCAGGGCTTCTGAGTGACTATGATGCGAAACGGTTCTCAGGCGTCATGTCGCGGTTGGGGCGGGACTGGGCTCTGTCCGATTATGGGCTGATCCTGAAACCCTGGCCCTCGTGCGGATACACGCACCGCCTGATGACTGCGGCGGTGGAAATCCGTTCGCGACTGGCCGGGGGCGTGCATGGGATTACGGCCATCGAGGCATTCATGCCAGATTTCCACTATGAAATCCTGCCATTCGATCGCCCGGCATCGCGTACCGAAGCCCTGTTTTCGGCTCCGGCCTGTGTTGCGCAAGTTCTGGCAAAGGGACAGCTATCGCTGCGCGACAGCGCGGATGCGTTCTGGGCCGACCCCGAAGTTGCCCGGTTGATCGATTTGACCACCGTCAAGGCAGAACAGGCCAAAAACCCGGCGCTGAATTATGACCCGGATCAGCCAGACAGGCTCAGGGTTGAACTGACAAGTGGCGAGATTGTCGAAGCCACCTGCGCCGCCCCTCTGGGTCATCCATCCAACCCAATGACGCCTGACCAGTTGGCGGACAAGTTTTCCGGTCTGACTGGATTGCCTGAGGACAGTTATAAGACTGCACTCAACTGGCCGCAGGCGGACAACGTTGCCAGTTTTTTTGACAGGATCGATCAATGACTGCACGTAAACGCAACGGCGGACGCGCCGCCCGCAGGCACGCAAGGCAGGATGGCGCGGGAATGGGCGTGACCGAGGCGATCTGGCCGGGGATCGAAGGCGGAAAGTTCGCCGCACTTTCGGCCCGGGAACTTTCGCTGATCGATACCACGGCGATGCGTATTCTTGGGGAAATCGGGCTGAAAGGGGCGACCCGGGACTGCATCGACACGGTCTGTGCTGCTGGTGGGTCCCTGACCACGGACAGGCGGCTGTTGTTTCCCGAACCTATGGTGCGGCGGGTCCTGGAAACCGCCGGCCGCGGGTTTCACCTGTTTGGCCAGCGGCCCGAGCATGATTTGGACCCGTCAGGTGCGCGAACGCATTTCGGCACGTCGGGTGCGGCGGTTCATATCATCGACAGCGAAACCGGTCAGATCCGCGACACGACCTTGCGCGATCTTTACGATATGGCACGGCTGGCCGAAGCGCTGCCCAACATCCACATGTTCCAGCGCACCGTGGTGGCTCGGGACATCACGGACCCGCGCGAGATGGATCTGAACACGCTATACGCGTGCCTGAAGGGAACGGCCAAGCCGGTTGGCACCTCATTCGGTTCGGCAGCCGTTCTGGAAGAGGCCGTCGGTATGCTGACGATGATCACCGGCGGTCCCGAGGCGCTGCGGGCACGGCCGCCGCTTTGTATCTCAACCTGTTTTGTGGTGCCGCCGCTGACTTTTGCGGAAGAGGCGCTGGAAGTCACCGCGACTGCCGCGCGCCATGGCATTCCGTTAAAGCTGGTTTCGGCGGGGCAGGCGGGCGCCACCAGCCCCGCACCGCTGGCCGGGGCCGTTGCCCAGCAGACCGCCGAGGTGCTGGCAGGGCTGGTATATGTCAATCTGCTGAATCCCGGTCATCCGGCCACTTTTGGAGCCTTACCCTTTGTCAGCGATCTGCGCACCGGTGCAATGTCGGGCGGCAGTGCGGAACAGGGGCTGCTGATGGCGGCCTGTGCACAGATGGCGCGGTTTTATGACATTCCCTGCGCAGTCAGCGCAGGGATGACCGATAGCAAGATGCCGGATTTTCAGGCCGGATATGAAAAGGGCTGTACCGAGCTATTGTCCGCGCTGTCGGGTGCGAACCTGATCTACGAGGCGGCAGGGATGTATGGTTCGCTTCTGGGCTGTTCGCTGGAAAGCTTTGTTCTCGACAATGACATGATCGGGTCGGTGATGCGCGCAACGCGCGGGTTCGAGGTTTCGGAAGACACGTTGTCCCTTGAAACCATCCGCGATGTCTGTGTCGGAGGGCCGGGACATTTTCTAGCGCATGATCAGACGCTGAACCGGATGGAAAGCGACTATTACTATCCGGCGATGGCGGACCGGCGCACGCCACAGGAATGGGCGGCGGCGACAGATAAGGATCTGCTGGAACGGGCCCGGCAGCGTACCCGCGAATTGCTGGCGGCCCCCGACCCCGGTCATATCCCGGATAGGCTGGACGCGGAAATCCGCGCGCGGTATCCCATTCGCCGGCTGGGACGCGCCAAGGGTTGATCAGGCCGAATCCCCGCGCTCGGGCGCAGGCAATACAAGGCCGGATGGCCGGAACCGGCCTGGGTCGCAGAGGCCCAGATACATGCGCCCGATCCCCGCCAAACCAAGCATCAGGCCTGGTGTTTCACCGCCTTCGACCAGGCCGCATCTCCATTTCTCGTTTGCAGGGGGTCGCATTGCCAGACCAAGTTCGCGGGCCAGGGCTATTGCCTCGGGATCAGGGCGGAGATGAGTTGAGTAGATCAGGGGTTCGACGATACTTCCAAGGCCATGGCAAACGCTTGCGTTTTCTTCGAAACCGGAGCGTTCGGTGGTCAGAGCCTGCCGCGCCCGTCGCTTGCAGGCGAAGATGGCGGCGTTGGCCTCTGCAAGGGCTGTCTTGTCGCCTGTCAATTGCCAGGCCCGAAGCCGCGACAACGCGATGCCGCCCGCCCCGTAGCACCAGTAGGTGGGGTAAACCATCGCTTTGGGGTCACCGGCCTGATCGGCCCTGACATCGCGCAGATCGGGCCAACCGCATTGGTGGCGATCGAACCATTGCCGCTCGTACTCAAAGGCGCGGAAACCGGCTTTGCGATAACGTTCGTCCCGGGTCGCGGCCCAAAGCTCCAGCAGCGCCAGCGCGGCGGAAGAGGCACCGTGTGCGAGGCCGCAATGCGGAAAGGCGTGTGACGTTTCCGCATTTTCCTCTTGCCATGACAGTCCGATGCCAGGTCCGGACTGCGCCCGGTCCAACAGCCATTCGCCATTGAGGTGACAGGCGCGCAAGATATTATCGCCAGGCTCCGAGCCGTGCAGTGTCAGCAAGCCCGCAATCGTTCCCGATGGCCCGGCGATCAGGTCAAAGCTGCCATCCTGGGGTGGTGCCGCTGTCAGAACTTCGTGCAGAAGATTCGTATCGTCTGCCATCTCCGTTTCTGGCAGCATGTCGTACACGGACCGAACGGTGCTCAGAGTGCCGATGAGACCGCTGAACCATCCGTGCGGTGTGACGCTGCGCCGTTCACGTATCAGGTGCATGGCGCCGTTGGCTGCGCTTGATGCGGTGTTGGCGTAGTCTGGATTGCGGGTCTGCCGCCACATCTCCGCAAGAAACAGCGCAACCCCGGCCAGTCCGCCGTAAAGGGATTCGTCGATTGTCTGGTAAACGGACCGCCATTCCCCGTCGACCAATTCCATTTCATACCCAAGCCAGGTGCCGCAATCGCCGTCCCGGATAGCCTCGCGCACCAGTTGATCCGCGATAGCAGTGGCGACCGCAAGAAAGGCCGGGCCCTGGTCGCCGCCGGGAGGCGGGGGTGATGGGTCCAGTTTTCTCACGGCAATGCGTACTCCGGGCTGTCGGCAGCTTCGGCCCATGGCCGATCCGGTGCGATGCCTTCGGACGAGAATACGGCGCGCACGGATTTGACCCAGTCCGTGGGCTGTTCGATACCTCGATCAACGCAGCGCAGGACACCCCGCGCCACCAACGCGCATCGGGACGACCCAAAGCTTTCTCCCCGTGCTGCCGGGTCGTCGGCCACGCTGACCCCGGGGCAAAGCTTTCTGGTCAGGGGTGGAACCGGATCACACAGGTCGTCGCATGCACGCCTGGCGGTAGCGGCGATGGCCTCGGCTGCCTTTGCGAAATCTGGTCGGGGCAGATAAAGGACAAGCGCATCCCGGCGATCATATTCGGCCGGGCGTCTGGGGCACTTGAGGAAATATGGGAATGCGTCGCCCAAAGCCTGACTCAGCGCGTGAACCAGAACAGGCGCACCTATTGGCATTGCGTTCCAGTACACCCGGACAATCGGGTGCCGGTTTGCATGCCAGGGTTTCGAGAAGGTGACGTAATCGCCAGGGTTCATGGTTTCGGAATCCCGGCGGGCCACAACCGAAACGGTGCCGCCGGGGCGAATACGGGCGCCACGGCCATCTTCGGGCAGGCAATCGATCACGTGGAGCACCCGCCTTTCGCGTCCGCGCGTTACGGCAACCTTGCCGCGTCTGGACACTTTCGCGACATGCCACCCTTCCTCCCATCGGTGCGAGGATGCGTGCGCTGTTCTCAGCAACTCGCACAGATCGCGGTCTTCTGCATTCAGGCCCGGTTTTTCACCGACTGCACAATACCAGTCCCGATAGAGCGCATCCGTCAGGGGGGCGGGATCGCCGCTCCTAAGGGGTCCACTGGCCAATACCCGCGAAATGACGTCAAACGCTGCAGGTAAGGCCTCGTCCAGCGCATCAGCACCCATTGCTATACCGATCCTGTTCCAATTCGCGGCCCGTCCCGAAGAAGGGTTTCAAGCCATTTCGGAGTCTGGCACACCCTCAGCGCCATGGCCAAGGCTACCTGACTGCGCGTCCCGTCCGGGCTTTCCATCGATTGCAACTCGAGTGTGGTCTGGACAAGTCGGATACCGGTGTAGAGGCTGCATCTTTTCAGGAAATCCGTATTTGCGGATCCTAAAGTGCCGGTGGCGCGCGTGTAGGCTGAAAACAGATGAACCGCAGCCCGGCAGGCTTCGTTTTCAGGAAGAGAGGCCAGTGGCTTGTTGCCCGGGCTGGCGGGCAGTTGCGCCAGCTGAAGGTACTCCTGCACGGCCGTTGCGACGTCCCAGGCGGGATCGCCGAGACCCGCCAGTTCCCAATCGACCAGCCGGATCTGCACCGTGCCATCCGGGCCGGACTGCAGCAGGCAGTTGTCCCATTTGAGATCGCCATGGATGAGGCAGGTTTCCCGCCATGCTGCCTGAGCACGGCTGATGCAGGCCATGACCGCCGCACGCGCAGCCGGATTGGGCAGGAGGTGATGCAACTGCTCGTGCAGCCCTCCGGAATCCCCGTCCAGCATCCAGGGACGAGCCGAGGGAAGGTGCGTGTCATCTACGTGTCCCTGATGCAGACGGGCCAGCACGTTTGCCAGACCATCAAGAATGGCTGGGTCATCCAAGGGGTTGCGCCCCATGAAGTCGTGCAGGGTTGTGGCCGGGTCCAGAAGTTCGGCGATCAGGATACCTCGATCCGGATCGGAATGCGCCAGATAGGGCGCGATGCCGGGGCTGAGCGATTGTACCGCCTGATAGCAGGTTATCTCACGCCGGTTCCAGTTGCTGGCTGATCGGGTGCCCAATTTGACCAGAAACGTTCCCTGTCCGCCCAGATGAACAGTGGCTGTTGTCGCGCGGTCGCGCCGGGTGGCCATGATGCGCATGCCCTGTTGCACGATCCGCGTTGCGGGGATCAGGTTACGCCTGCGCAGAACAGAAGCGACCCGTTCTTCCGCACGCGGCCTGAGCGATGGTTCTGTGTTCGAACGAATGGCGGCATCGGTCATGTCGTAAGGCCCTCAGGAACACCCCCGGGCGGTTGGCCCGAGGGTGCGTGGTCGTTACATCCGGCAGGATGACTTAGTACTCGTCATCATACCCGTAGTCGTCGTCCCAATAGTCGGCGTCGGACTCGGCGCCGTACTCATCCACCCATTCATCGTCATAGGCGTCTTCGTACATCGCGTAACCGTCGTCCCAGTCGTCGTATCCGTCGTCCCAGCCGCTGTCATAGTAATCTTCGTCACCAGCGCGGAAGCAAGCCAGCGTAGGACGTGGGCAGCCTGCGAGCGTCGGACGCGGACATCCGGCCAGTGTCGGGCGCGGACAGCCTACCAGCGTGACCCGAGGACATCTCGGCCCGCTCAGGGTCGGGCGTGGGCATCCGGCGAAAGTCGGGCGTGGACACCACGGTCCGGTGAAGGTCCGGCGCGGGCAGCGCGGCCCGACGGTTGTCGGACGCGGGCACCACGGCCCGACCAGGGTCCGGCGCGGGCAGCGCGGCCCGACGGTTGTCGGACGCGGACACCACGGCCCGGTCAGGGTCCGGCGCGGGCAAAGGGGTCCAACCACCGTTCTGCGCGGGCATGCGGGTCCGACGATCGTTCTGCGGACAGGCCGGTGCAACCGGTCATACGCGGCCTTGATCTGGACAATGCCGGATCCGGAATGCTGGTCGAAGCCGCTGGCCCCGATATCCTTGGCCGTTGCCTTCAGTATGGATTTCAGCTGTGCCTGCGTTGCGCTGGGTTGGGATTGCTTCAGCAACGCCACCGCACCCGCAAGGATCGGCGTCGCCGCCGAGGTGCCGGAGTCACTTGTGAAATACCCCGTGAAATGGCTGATGGAACAGAAGTCAGGCTTATTCGAATCCAGAGCGGCAGGTCCGCGGCTGCTGTATCCGATGAACTCTTCGTTCTTGTTCACCGCGCCGACGGTCATCACCAGCGGGTGGCCATTTGCACCCCAGATGCTGCGTCCCGGGCCGTTATCGGCGCCGCAACGGTTGTCGGGGCAGGTATCTCCGCAGTTACCAGCGGCGAAGAGCACGAGAATGCCTTCGTTGATCGCCTCGACCACCTTGCGGGTAAACGGGTGGTTGGGGTTGCGGGCATAGGTGGTATCCCATGTTTCCTGGAAAATACCCCAACTGTTTGTCAGAACTTGCGGAGTGCCATTGCTTCGGAACTGGTTGATAGACCAGTTGAACGCCTGCAATGCCCGGCTGATTGTCCCGGGCGAGCCGCCAGATCCGGCAATCCGCAGATCGTAAAGCTGGGCTTCGGGCGCCATGCCAAGAACATCAGTGGCGCACATGTTGCCGTGATTGCCCCATTTGCCGGATTCGGTGCCCCAGTCTGACGGCCATCCGCCGATTACGCGCGGGATGCGACGCGAGGTCTCTCCGTTCTTGACCGGTCGGCCTTGCGCGGTGATGCCGCTGTCCAAAACGCCGACAACAATTCCGTTTCCACGGAACCCCGCCGCCCAGACCTGATCGACGCCCAGATAGGTGGCGACGTCGGCCATGTTGCCCTTTGGCGTGCCGGGGCTGCAGTCGCAGGGCGGGATCGGGCATGCTGCCATGCCGCCGCCTGTCTGCGGCCCGTACGGATTGTCGACGGGGAAGCCGTCGATTGGGACGTCGCGCCAGACACCGGCCACTTCGGGGCGGCTGCGCAAGGCTGCCATTGCGTCTTCACTTGCAACGGTGCCGCGCACCACGAAGGTTTCGTCAGGGGCCTGACCCGAAGCGGCAAATTCGGCGCTTCCGGTGCCGCCCATGCTGACAGGTTCGAATTCATTGTCGACAGCGAAGCCGTCCCCCGAGAAACCTTCGGCCGAGGACATCGCCATGGGACCGGAGCCGCCAGGCGTATAGCGCATTTCGACCAGTATGCTCAGCCGGCCCTTGCCGTCAGTGGGCTGCGGAACCCCGTTTGGGGGCGAGCCGTTGTCGCCGTTGGACTTCCTGCCACGCGTGGTTTTTTTAGCAGCCATCTTTATACCTCCATTGGGTTAAATTTGTTGCACTGGAAACTGGTTGCGCAGGTTGCCGGTCGCGGCGAACGTCGCCACGACAGATTTCGGGATTGGTTGAGTTTGAGCGGTGGAAGAAATCCGGTTCAGCAGGTTGAACGCGGCCTACGGGGCAAAAGGCGCAATTGGCGTATCGCCCCAAATGTTTATGACGTCCGGCCGCTGATTGAGTGCGTCCAGAGCTTCCGCGTCGGCAATGGTTCCGCTGAGTATCACGCTGGTCGGCTGCCGTTGTGCGCCGTGGCCCGTCTCGTTCATCGGAACAGGTTCCAGATCCGGGTCGAGTTCGAACCCCAGCTTTCTCATCTGAGTGGCCAGTGCTTCGGGATCCTGCAAATCGAAATGTGCAGACGCGGTGATCTCGACCATAACGCGCATATTCACGGCCGGACCCTTTGCAAAGGGTGGGTGGTGTCTGACGAATGGTCTCGCGACAGAATATGCCCCCGGTGGATCCAGGCGGTTCGATTCGTTGTGGTCTTCTCAACACCTGTATTGTGAAGGAGTGCCATTTCACAACCTCGGTTCGTACGGGATCCGGCGTAATACACGGAGCCATATCAAATTCTCGTCGAAGATTCGAGCGGGGAGTGCTCATGACCGTTGCTTTCAATACCTGCGCAGATGCGGGCTCGCCCGGGCATCAAAGCATCAGGTCAAAAGAATACGGACTAACTTGTTAATGCCACGGCACGTGTCTGGTGTTTCATCCGAAAGCGGTGGCGTTCCGTCAGAGGCAGAAAAGCCTGCTGTCGAAGGGGCGCTGTATGCTTCGGTCAGGTCCAGCCGCAGTTCAAGCCGCAATCCTTTGGAACAATGGCTCTGAGGCCACCGAGCGGAGAAAAAGTGGTGCCCGCCGTCTACATTCAATAACTCGTATTAACGCGATTATAATAGCGTTTTAGACTGGTTTTTTCAATTCTAAACAGAGTCCGCCGGACGCCGAAAGGGCCGGCTTGCCTGTGCACCAGCCCGGTTCTGCGTCAATGATCCATCGTTTGCAGAAGGAGGTTTTCCGGTCCGGTCACGTGTAAAAGGTTGATAAGTTGCGCACATCCCGAGGTTGTCCGGGCGGTTACAACGCAGCGGGTTTGTTAGTCCGGGTCGCTCGCGCACATTGCGTTGATGGTCAATTTGGCTTGGCTGATTGGGTTGCCGCCGGGGTTGTGCTTGCGAACGCCCCAATTCGGATCCCCGTTTCGGCGCTGGGTCCGGGGCGACCGGTCGGCTATCGATTCCCCCATTTTGCGGCGACAGGAACTGGGGCGGCCCGCGCCAGCCGGTCGGTCAGGGTTCTTCCCCAACTGGGGATTTTACGAACAGGATTCTGGTGTCGGAAACAGTTGCGAACGTGGTCTCTGGCGGTGTGCATGGGATCATCCGGTTAGTTGATTGACTGATCAATAAAAATCCACCATGGTCATCCCCACAGATAAAATGGCCGGCTCGATCCGCGCTGGCCCGTCTGCTCAGAACCATGCGTTCGCAATACAAACCCGCCGGAGAAAAACAGTTCCGGACTACCCATCAGCCATGTTTCGGAGACCTCAGAACATGATCGCGCAACCTCAGGCCAGCCATTACGTGAATGGCGCCTATCTTGAAGATGAAAACGGTCGATCCCTTGATGTGATTTACCCAGCAACCGGAGAGGTGATCGCGCGGTTGCACGAGGCCTCTCCCGAACTCGTCGATCAGACGATCGCGCTGGCCCGGACGGCGCAAAAAGCCTGGGCCGCCATTTCCGGCACCGAACGCGGGCGCATCCTGCGCCGAGCCGCCGACATCATGCGTGAACGCAACCATGAGCTTTCAGTGCTGGAAACCTATGATACCGGCAAGCCGCTGCAGGAAACCCTGGTTGCCGACGCAACATCGGGCGCAGATGCGTTGGAGTATTTTGGCGGTATTGCAGGCAGCCTGACCGGCGAGCACATACAGCTTGGCGAAGACTGGGTCTACACCCGGCGCGAACCGCTGGGACTGTGTGTCGGCATCGGTGCCTGGAACTACCCCACGCAAATTGCCTGCTGGAAGGCCGCGCCAGCACTGGCCTGCGGCAACGCCGTGATTTTCAAGCCTTCTGAAGAAACGCCACTTTGCGCGCTCAAGGTTGCTGAAATCCTGTCCGAGGCAGGCCTGCCGCCGGGTCTGTTCAACGTGCTGGAGGGGCGGGGTGAAACCGGCGCGGCCCTTGTCACAGATCCCCGGGTGGACAAGGTATCGCTGACCGGTTCGGTGCCCACCGGGCGAAAGGTCTATGCCGCTGCGGCTGCGGGCATGAAACATGTCACGATGGAGCTCGGCGGCAAGTCTCCGATGATCGTGTTTGACGATGCCGATCTGGAAGACGCCGTCAGTGGCGCGATCCTTGGCAATTTCTATTCTTCGGGGCAGGTGTGTTCGAACGGGACACGTGTGTTTGTTCAGAAGGGCATCAAGGACGCGTTTCTGAACCGCCTGCAGGAGCGGCTTGCCAACGCGATCATCGGTGACCCGCAGGATGAGGCCACCAATTTTGGCCCGCTGGTCAGCGCGCGTCAGTTGGAGATCGCCCAAAGCTATATCGAGGCAGGGAAATCCGAAGGGGCCCGCTTGGTTTGTGGCGGCGAACGGATTGAACGTCCGGGCAACTGGATGACGCCTGCGGTTTTCGCCGACGTTACCGACGACATGAAGATCGCGGTTGAAGAGATCTTTGGTCCCGTGATGGCCGTGCTGGATTTCGAAACCGAGGAAGAGGTGATCACGCGCGCCAATGCCACCGATTTCGGTTTGGCCGCCGGTGTGTTCACCAGCGATCTGAAACGTGGGCACAGGGTCATCGCGCAACTGGATGCCGGAAGCTGCTTTATCAACTCGTACAATGATGCGCCGGTCGAAGCGCCGTTTGGTGGCGTCAAGCAATCGGGGGTCGGGCGCGAGAACTCCAAGGCTGCGATCGAACATTACAGCCAGCTCAAATCCGTCTATGTCCGCATGACGCCGCTGGAGGCGCCATACTAAAGCACGACAACGGTGCAAAAGGATGCCGGTTCGGCCATTGGCATGATTGCCTTTTGGCCGATCCGGCTTTTGTTTTTTCGTTTCGGCGAGTGGTTTTATGGGGCCAATGCAGTTGGGCCTGTCAATGCACGAGGTCGAAATGCGCCACGGTGACGGCTTGATGGCCGGGCGGTCGCGTGTACGCAAGCCTTGCGGGGCAGCGCCCGAACAAGCGCAGTTGGCTTCTACCCAAGTCTTAACTCCTGAAATTTTTCGAGTACGATTGAGGTGGTTTTGCCGCGGCAATCAAGGTCGCCGACCCGTGAGCATATCATACCACAAGCCATCGGAAATTAGTCGACCCGCTCATCGCCCATTCTGAAGATTGTGCCATTGTGGGCTTTGGGTTGCGGCTCCGAAAACCGGGCCAAGCTAGCTGAGCCCAGGCGATTCCGCCCCTGACGTTTGCCGGGAAGGTTGCGCGGGTAGGAAGTTCACATTTAGTATCGCAATGTATCGATGTGAAACATCCGGCGTTCAGCCGAAAAAATGTCTATCTGGGGGGTAGGGTATGAAACAGTTTTGCTATCGGGTGCTGACGGCAGGTCTTTTCGCGTCGCCTGGATTTGCGCAGGATGCTCCGATCATACACGATGCCGAGTTTTACATTCTTCAGTCCCAGCATGAAGACCAATGGGCACAGGATGACGCTGCGGTCAACGACGCTCTGGCCGCATTTCGGGACGGCAACGGAGGCAACCCACCGAACATCGTCAGTGTGCTGATCGACGATATGGGTTTTGGCGACATGGGAATACCCGAGCTGAACGCCGTGCGGGGATATGAAACGCCGAATATCAACGATTTCTCGGATCAGGCCATGCGAATGGTACGCATGTATACCGAACCCTCCTGTACGCCGACGCGGGTGGCGCAGATGACCGGGCGGTTGCCGGTGCGGATGGGCATGGGCGACACGAAAGTCGATATCGCAGGTTTTGGCCTGCCGGAGAACGAAGTCACGCTGGCCGAGGTCCTAAAACAGGCGGGCTATGCGACCAGTCATGTGGGCAAGTGGCATATGGGCGACATCGCTGAAAGCTGGGCGATGAACCAGGGATTTGATTACGCTCAGCACGCAATCCACCAGCAGGGGCAGCTGACCATTTTCAACGACGACGCGATCAGGGAACAGGTTTCGGTCGCGATCCGGGATTACGACGACAAGTACACGCTGGACGGCTGGTTCCGGCCGGATGCTGCTGCAATGATGACCGTGATCGAAGGTGAAACCGGCGGCCCAATCCGTGAAATCCGCATGGAAACCGGTGAACGCTGGAATGCCGCTAAATATGACGAGATGAACCAGGCGTTCCAGGACAAGACGCTGGAGGAACTGGATCGCCTTGCAGGCGGTGAGCATCCGTTCTTCCTGCAATACTGGCCGATGATCCCGCTGGACAACACCCGTGCCGGACGATCGGGACCGGAAAGCGTGAATGGGGGACTTTATGTCGACAAGATGCAGCTGCTGGATCAGTGGCTGGGCGATCTGTTTGCCCGCTTGGATGAACTTGAGCTGACCGACAACACCGTTGTCGTAGTGATGGGCGATAACGGACACTTCACAAAATACGCTCCACAATCCGGCTTTACGCCGTTGATCTATGCAGGTGGCAAAGGTGACACGACCGAAGGCGGTGTCCGCGTCGATGCCTTCATCCGTTGGCCTGGTATGATCGAGGCTGATGGTCTGCTGAACAGCATCATTCACGTCTCGGATCTTTACACAACGCTCTCCCGGTTCGCCCGGGCCGATCAGCATATCCCACGAGATCGTCTGGTTGACGGGGTGGACCAATCGGCCGCCCTGTTGTTTGCCGATGAAACCAAGGCGCGGCGCGATCATGTCATCATTTATTCGGTCAACAAGCCTGAGGCCGTTGTGAAAGACCAGCTTAAGCTGAAACTGCCGGGGCCCGGGGAAAGTGCGATTCTCGCGAAGTTCTTTGATCTCTACCGGGACACACGCGAAGAATACTCGGTCTCGACCGAGGTTGGCGCCTGGGGCGGTCAGGAGTTCGCGCGGATTCTGGGGCGTCACATGGCAAGAAAAGAGAAATATCCCGATACAACGCCTGCCTACGGTGTGCCCTATGAAGGGATCGAGAACATACGCCCCGAAACGCAACAGGCCGTAGATGCGTTCATGACCAAACGCGCCTCTGCGCAGCAATAACGCAAAAACCGGAACAGGATCACGAGGTGCAGATGGTCGGAAACATACTCTTCGCTCTTGGCCTGATCGCCTCGCTTGGGATCGGATTTGTCTATTTCCGCGATCTTGGCGACATCTCGCAGATGCTGTTGAAGGTGAAGCGCGAAAATATGGTGCGGTTCATCCGAAACGAATACCGCCTCATCGGCATAGGGCTGAGTGGCTTTGCCGTTTCAACGCTGGCGCATTTCCTGTTTGGCGGTGGTCCGTTCTGGCTTTGGTTTGTCGCCGCGCTGCTGGTGATATTCCTGTACGGGTTTCCCTATGTCTGGGTGCATCTGGGTTTGCGGAACCAGCTTAACACGGCGCAGTATTTTCCGATCAGCGAAGCGCGGAAATACGTCGGGTCGACGGCGCCGGTTATCGTGATCGAAAACAATGGGCATGCCCGCGCCCATCCGGATGCGCAGATTATGCGCCCGCATCTGGCGGGCAATGAAAAAGGTCTGGGCGGCGAAGACGTCGTGATGACCTACTGTGCCATGGCCAATCTCGGTCAGGGATATTCGCCGGCCATCGAAGGCAAGCGGCTGAACCTCGAGGTTCTGGCCCAGCACGGCAACAACCTGATCCTGCGTGACAATGATACCGGCGAGCCGATTCAGCATATCTACGGCTTCCGCGAAGCGGATCGCGACCCGAATGCGGACGGACCTGCCTGCCCCCTGCGGCCGGAAGCTCGGATGAAGCCATGGCCCACGTTTCGGATGACGTTTCGCGGGTTTCAGAAGGCCTTTCCCGACGGCGAGGTTTACCTGAACAAACCCTCTTCGAACCCGCTGCTGCGCCTTCTGGACATGGTGACGGAGATCACTTTTGGCTGGGGTATTTCCCGCCAGCATCAGGAAGATGCGCCGGTGATGGACAACATGGACCGCTCGGACAATCGGCTGCCGAACAAGACCTATGTCTGGGGGATCACAATCGGGGATGAGGCGGCCTGCTGGACCGACGATTTCATTGTCGAGAATGACTGGATCGTGAACGCGCGGGTTGGCGGGCGCGACGTCGTTGTCAGTCTGGACCCTCGTTATGAGAGTTTGGGTGTCTGGTACAACGACAGCGGCCAGCCCGTGACCCGATGCGATTTCTGGGGTGTTTCGGATCAGGGCCAGTTGCAGAGGGTCGAGACGCTGCGGGCCGGCGTGTTCTGGCATGTCTGGTCCGAGTTTTTTCCAAACACCGACATCAATCGTGTAGAAGGTGGTGAAGACGTGGTTGGCGAGACCGCCGCGTGATCCGACGGGCCCGGGGAGCATTCCAATTGCGACGGCACACTTGTTTTTGGAAGCCTCGCTGGGCGGTTCCCCGGCGCATTGACCTGCCCGGTTGCTTGGGCAGGATTTCGGATTTCGGTGTTGTACTGATCCTTGCTCTGGCAACTTGGGCGTACCTTGCCGCTGCCGTCAGGGGACAAGAGATACAGTCGGAGAACACGGACCAGCACTATGTCGGATCGGAGCAGTGTACGGGCTGCCATCAGGATGCCACTGACGCCTGGATGGGGTCGCATCACGCGCTTGCCTGGACCAGCCCCGCGCCGGATACCGTCCTGGCCGACTTTGACGGAACCCGGTTCGAGCACGACGGGGTGCAATACGAGTTCTCAGCCGACAACGGAAACTACCGCATTCACCTGACCGAGACCGACGGCACGGTGAAAGACTATTCCGTCCATTCCGTTGTCGGGGTCGCGCCGCTGCAACAGTATCTGATCGAAACCGAGCCGGGCCGATTGCAAAGCTTTGATGTCGTTTGGGATGTCGAAAACGGTCGTTGGTACCACTTGTACCCCGACCAGACATTGCCGCCGGATGACGGGTTGCACTGGACCGGACCATACAAGAACTGGAATGCCCGCTGCGCGGAGTGCCATGCGACCGGTTTCGAAAAGCGCTATGACGAACGCCGTCAGGCCTATGCTTCGGTTCAGGTCGAAACGGGGGTCGGATGCGAAGCCTGCCACGGCCCCGGTTCGGCGCATGTCGACTGGGCGGAATCTGCCGTTGCCTCATCGGTGCCTGTACCGGCGGGATACGGATTTGCGATGGATTTCGCCGGGGCAGGGGCTGAGGCTGCGATACAGCAATGTGCGACCTGCCATTCCCGGCGTGAGCCGTTTGGCGAGGGAAATCCAATGCCCGGAACCAGTTTTCATGAGGCTTACAACCTGTCATTGTTGCGCCCCGGCCTCTACCACGCCGATGGGCAGATTTTGGACGAGGTCTATGTCTACGGGTCGTTTCTTCAATCCAGGATGTACTCAAAGGGCGTGACTTGCCTGAATTGCCACGACGCCCACAGCGCCGAATTGAAGGCAGACGGAAACGGCGTCTGCACGCAATGCCATTCCCCGGCAGGCAATCCCGATTTCACGTCTTTGCCGCTAAAGCCCTACGATGATCCTTCGCATCATTTCCATGAAGCGGGGTCCGAGGGCGCGCAGTGCAAAAACTGCCACATGATCGAGCGTGTCTATATGGGGACAGACGGTCGTAGGGACCACAGTTTTCGTATCCCAAGGCCGGATCTGGCAGACGTGACCGGTGCACCGGATGCGTGCACCGACTGCCACGCGGATCGGTCGGCAGAATGGGCGGCGGCGGAGATAGAAAAACACCATCCGAATGCAGCAGCGCGCCCGCATTACGGCGTCACGCTGGCGGCCGGGCGGTCTGATCCAATGGGTGCCAAGCCGGACCTGAACTCTCTGGCGCTTGATGACAGTCAGGCGGGCCTGGTCCGGGCAACAGCCCTATGGCTCTTGTCTCAGGTCGCGGATGAGACTACCGCCGAGGATATGGCACCTCTGCTGGTGCATGATGATCCGCTGATAAGGGCGACGGCCATCGCAATTCAAAGGGCCGCGCCGCCCCGGCTACAGGCGGACAGGCTGAACGATCTGCTCGACGACCCGGAAAGGATGGTGCGGATCGAGGCTGCGAAGGCCATGCTGGATTTTCCTGCCGCCGGTCTTCCGGAGCAGCAGCAGGACAAGTTGCAGCAGGCGATGTCCGAGTGGCGGGCCTCGCTGCGGGCGCGGTCGGATTTTCCGGAAACCCATCTGGTACTGGGTGGAATGGCATTGACCTTCAGAAACATTCCCGCAGCAAAACGCGCCTTTCGCGAGGTTGTGCGCATGGATCCGCAACGCGAAGAAGCCTGGGTCATGCTGGTCCGGATTGCCGCAGCAGTCGATGGGCGCGAGGCGACGCTGGCCATTCTGGAGGAGGCCCTGAGCAAAGTGCCGGACAGTCAGGCCCTGAACGAGTTGCGCGCCTCGGTCTTGGCCCAATAGACACACGCTTTCTACAGGTTCTGAATTCCGTGAAGGGTCAATGTGCTGACCACGTCCGAGTAGTCTTCGCGCGCTTTTGACCCTGCACCAGTGTTCCACATGTAATACCAGTTCAACATGCCGAAAACGGACATGGTCGCGGCACGCAGCTTGTTCTTGTCTGTTCCAAGAACGCCCGGAGCCAGTTCTTTCAGGATGTCGCTGACGAAATTGACCAGATCCCGCTGATAGCCACGCAGGACCTTTTGCTGCTCGTCGGGCAGTGCGGACATGCCGCTGACCTGAACGCGATGTTCATCGTCCGCGCCCTGATAGGCGAACAGGATTTCTTTTATCGCGGCCCGCAACATCTGTTCAGCCGTCAGGCCATCCGTGTTGATGCCGCAAATCCTGTCGCGCAGATCGCGCAGGTAGGTTTCAAGGATATCATAAAGGATGGCATCCTTGCTGTCGTAGTAGTGGTAGATATTGGCTTTTGATATCCCGCACTCCTTGGCCAGCAAGGACATTGAGGCACGGTCGAACCCTTCATTGGCAAATACCCGTGCCGCCGATTTCAGGATTTGAGCACGTTTCTGATCGTGATCTTTGGCGATGGTACGGGCCAAGGTCTACTCCTTATCACGGTTGTCGACGACCCGTTTGGCTTTGCCTTGCGAGCGTTCAACCTGTCCGGGGTCCTCTACAATAATCTCGGTCGAAACACCAACGATGTCCTTGATCCGCTTGGTCAGCATGCGCGCCGCCGCGGTTTTGGACAACTCATCGGTCGAATCCGGATTGGCCTCGACCAGCACCCGCATCGCGTCCATGCGGCCCGATTTGTAAAGCTCGATCTGGTAATAGGGTGCCAGTCCGCCGGTCGCCATGACCTGTTCTTCGATCTGGCTGGGAAAGACATTTACGCCGCGCAGGATGATCATGTCGTCGCTGCGCCCGGTGATCTTGGCCATCCGGCGCATCGACCGGGCGGTTCCCGGCAAGAGACGCGTCAGGTCGCGGGTGCGGTAGCGGATCATCGGCAGGCCTTCCTTGGTGAGCGTGGTGAAGACCAGTTCGCCCATTTCCCCGTCCGGCAGAACCTCCCCTGATTCCGGGTCGATGATTTCGGGCAGGAAGTGGTCCTCCCAGATCACCGGACCGTCCTTGGTTTCGACGCATTCGTTGGCGACACCCGGCCCCATGATTTCCGACAGGCCGTAGATGTCGACCGCATGCATGTCAAAGGCGGCTTCGACCTCTTTGCGCATGGCGTCGGTCCATGGCTCGGCGCCGAAGATGCCAACCTTGAGTGAGCTTTCGCGCGGATCAAGCCCGGCCTTGTGAAACTGTTCGAGAATGTTGAGCATGTAGGACGGCGTCACCATGATCCCGTCCGGACGGAAATCGGTGATCAGGCCGACCTGCTTTTCCGTCTGTCCGCCCGACATCGGTATGACCGTGCAGCCAAGCCGTTCGGCCCCGTAATGTGCGCCCAGACCGCCGGTGAACAGGCCATACCCATAGGCCACATGCATCATGTCACCCTTGCGTAACCCGCTGGCGCGGATTGAGCGGGCGACCAGATCGGCCCAGTTGTCGATGTCGTTTTGCGTATAGCCAACAACGGTCGGCTTGCCCGTGGTTCCTGAAGACGCATGAATGCGCACGATTTCGCGGCGTGGAACGGCAAAAAGCCCGAATGGGTAGTTATCCCGCAGGTCGTTCTTGTAGGTGAACGGGAACTTTGCCAGATCAGACAGGCTTTGCAGGTCGTCAGGGTGAACGCCGGCCTCATCGAAACGCGACCTGTACATCGGCACGTTTTCATAAGCGTGACGCACCGACCATTTCAGGCGGTCCAGCTGCAGCGCCCTTATCTCGTCAATTGATGCGTTTTCAATCGGGTCCAGGTCAGCTTTGTTGGGGCTAAGATCTTCCATCGCGGTCTCCTCCAAACGCGAAGTTATTCTTTGAACAACTGGCCGTTGATCGCGCGGGACATGCCGCGAAACTCGGCGATCAGTTTGTCGTCCTGATTGGTGACGCGGACGTCGTAGATGCCGCTCCGCCCGGTCAGGGATATTTCGGTCGCCGTGGCGGTCAGGTTGTCGCCTAACTGGCCGGGGGCGAGATAACTCATCACCGTATGCTGCGCCACGGTGACGGTGTTTCTGCTGTTGCAGGCAAACGCAAAGGCGCTGTCGGCAAGGGCGTGGCTGACGCCGCCGTGGCAGATGCCCACACCGTTGCAATGGTGCGCGGCGACGGTCAGGGTCAGCACGGCGCGGCCTTCATCGACCTCAAGGATTTCCATGCCGAACCACTTGCTTGCCTGATCGCTGGCCCACATGGCGGCCGCTGATTTTTCTGCCCGTTCTTTCGCGTTCATGGTCACCTGCCCTGAAAATTCGGTGCGCGCTTTTCCAGAAAGCTGGCGACGCCCTCGGCATAGTCCGCACTCTGACCGCAGGTTTTCATGGCTTGCGCCTCCAGATCCAGCTGATCGGAAAGGGTGTTTTTAGCAGCGGCGTGAATGCATTCTTTTGTCAGCCCGTAACCCAGCGTCGGGCCATTTGCGAACTGTTCAGCCAGCGCGCGAGCCTCGGGCATCAGTTGATCGTCCGGCACCGCTTTCCAGATCAGCCCCCATTCGGCGGCTTGCGCGGCAGGCAGGGGTTGCGCTGTCAGGGCCAGGCCCTTGGCCCGCGCTTCACCCAGCAACCGGGGCAGGTGCCAGCTTCCGCCGGTATCGGGTATCAGCCCCACCTTGGAAAAGCTCTGGATGAACTTCGCGCACTCGCCCGCCAGGACCATGTCACAGGCCAATGCAAGGTTTGCGCCCGCGCCGGCGGCAACACCGTTCACCGCGCAGATGACCGGAAAGTTGAGCGACCGGATCAGCCGTACAAGCGGCGCGTAGAAGGTGCGCACGGTATGCCCAAGATCGGGCGGCCCTTCCATTTTCGAAGGGTCCCGGTCGCCAAGATCCTGCCCTGCACAAAAACCGCGCCCGGCGCCGGTCAGCAAGATGGCCCGCGCTCCGTCGTCGCGCGCTTTTTCCAGCGCGGAACGCAGGGCAAGGTGCATTTCCTCGTTGAAGGAATTCAGTTTGTCAGGGCGATTCAGGATGATTTCGACCCAATTCCCGTGACTTATGGCAAGAATGGTATCGCTCATGGCGACCTCGTGTTTGAAATCCGGCAAGTTCCATATTGCATTAACCGAACGGTTGGTCAATAAATAACCGAGTTGCGAATCTGAACCGAACTGGGAGCCGGCATGACGCAATCCCCGCTGGTCAAAGTGGATCTGGAAGGCGACATCGCCTGGGTCACGGTGAGCAATCCGCCGGTGAATGCGACGTCGTTGCAGGTGCGCCAGGGGCTGGCGGATGCGGTTGATGCGGTCAAGGATGCCCGGGTTGCCGTTCTGCGCTGCGCCGGTTCGACCTTCATTGCCGGTGGCGACATGTCGGAATTCGACAAAGCGCCTGTTGAACCTCACCTGCCTGATGTCGTGCAGATGATCGAAGACAGCCCGGTTCCGTTTGTCGCCCAGTTGCATGGCAACGTGTTGGGCGGTGGCTTCGAGATTGCCATGGGCTGTGCTTGGCGGATCGCTGCGCCGGGCACACGGTTTGGGCTGCCCGAGGTCAATGTAGGGCTGATCCCCGGTGCCGGAGGCACACAACGACTGCCACGCCTTGCCGGGATGGACGTTGCAATTGATATGGCCTGTTCGGGAAAGCTGCTGACAGCCGAAGTCCTGCAAGAGCTTGGGGGTGTCGATTTGGTCGCTGAAAACATCGACCTGGCGGTCAGAGAGTTTGTCGCGGATCTTCCTTCGCGGCCTGTTCCCGTCAGTCAGCGGAAAGTGCAAGACATAGCGCCCGATCTTTTTGAAGTGTCGCGAGAGGTGCTGAAAAAACGTGCCAAAGGTCAGCAATCCCCGCTGGAGAACCTGACGGCGTTGTCATGGGCGCTGAAACCATTTTCGAAAGGCCAGCCGAAAGAGCGGGCGCGTCACCTGGAACTGAGACAAACCCCGGAAAGCCGTGCATTGCGTCATGCTTTTTTTGCGGAGCGGACGGTGACCAAGCCATCGGCAATTCAGGGTGCCTCACCCCGCGCGATTAACAGAATCGCTGTGGTCGGCGGCGGGCTTATGGGGGCCGGGATCGCCACGGCCGCGCTGAACGGTGGTCTTGCTGTAACCCTGATCGAGCGTGATGCCGAGGCGGCGACAGCGGCAGAGGCGCGCGTTTCAGAGCTTTTGAACGGGGCGGTAAAGCGCGGCAGAATGACCGAAGCGCAGATGCAGGATCGGTTGTCGGCCTTCAGCGCCGTGGACGATTATTCTGGCGCCGCAGACGCGGATCTGGCGATCGAGGCGGTATTCGAGGATCTGAGCGTCAAGCGCACGGTTTTTGCAGACCTTTCCGCCCACATGAAGCCGGACGCCATTCTGGCCACCAACACGTCTTATCTTGATCCTGTCGACATATTCGAAGGGGTGCAAAATCCCGCCCGTTGTCTGGGGCTGCATTTCTTCAGCCCGGCGCATGTCATGAAACTGCTTGAGATCGTGAAAACCCCTCACACCAGTGCCGAGGTGATCGCGACAGGTTTTGCTTTGGGCAAGACGTTGCGCAAGGTTCCGGTCCTGTCGGGAATATGTGACGGATTTATCGGAAACCGAATGCTGGCCGCGTACCGGCGCGAGGCGGATTACCTGCTGGCCGATGGTGCCATGCCGTATCAGATTGACGCCGCGATGCGCGCTTTTGGAATGCCGATGGGGCCATATGAATTGCAAGACCTGACCGGGTTGCAGATCGCCTGGGCCAACAGAAAACGCAATGCGGTCACGCGTGATCCGCAAGAGCGGTACGTCACCATCGCCGATCAGCTTTGCGTGTTGGAGCGTTTTGGGCAGCGCAGCGGTAAAGGCTGGTATCGTTACGAAGACTGCAACCGCGCACCGATCCGCGACCCCGAGGTCGAGGCGCTGATCGAAACATATTCTGCCGAGCAGGGCATTACACGCCGGGAGTTTTCGGCTGAGGAAATCACCTCCCGCATTCTGGCCGTTCTCGCCAACGAAGGGGCGCTGATTGTCAGGGAAGGTATCGCCGAAACCACGGATGCCGTCGATATGGTTCAGATCCATGGCTATGGTTTCCCACGCTGGCGCGGCGGCCCGATGCAATACGCGACTGAGGTGGGATGGAAAAAAACGTTGGAAGCCATGCAGTTGGTGGCGTCCGAAAGCCCTGCGTCCTGGAAGTTGGCGGCGGTACCCGAAAGCTCTAAACCCGTTGATGGTTACAAAAAGGACCATTAACGCATTCTTAACTCATGTTTCACTGGGAGGAGACAGATCCATGAAGTTCACTAAGTTGAGTACCCTTCTTGCCTCGGCCGCGCTGGCCGTTTCGGGTACTGTGGCGTTGGCGGCGGATTACACGCTGACCATTTCCAGCTGGGCCCCGCCGACCCATGGCATCAACGCAATGATGTGGCCGAAATTCACCGAAATGGTCGAAGAAGCCACGGATGGTAAAGTCACCGCCGAGCTGAAACTTGGCCTTGCACCACCGCCCGCGCAAATGGACCTGATCATGGATGGCGCAGCAGATGCCTCGATCATTTTCCACGGCTACCAGCCGGGCCGCTTCGTCACTACAAAGATGATCGAACTGCCCGGGTACGAAGGATCGGCCGAGGCCGCATCGGTCGCCTATTGGCGCGCCTATGAGAAGTACCTGAAAGCGGCCGACGAGCATCGCGGGGTCAAGCTGATCGCGCTGCACACGCACGGTCCGGCGCAGCTGCATTCAAGCGCTCCGGTGACATCGCTGGATCAGGTCTCGGGGCTGAAGGTACGTATCCCCGGTGGTGTGGGTGGCGACGTTGGAACGGCGCTGGGCGCAACCGGCATTCAGGTTCCAGCCCCCAAGGTCTATGAAACGCTCGCGTCCAAAGCGGCGGATGGCGTTGTCATGCCGTTTGAATCCCGCAAGGGCTTCAAGCTGACCGAGGTTGCACAGAACGTTTACGAAGTGCCCGGCGGGCTCTATCGCGGCTCGTTTGCGTTCATCATGAACGAAGATACGTTTGCCGACCTGCCCGAAGATCTGCAGAAGGCGCTGGAAGAGAAGGTCTTCGGCGAGCCGTTGAGCCGTGAGATCGGCAAGATCTGGGACCAGATCGACGCCATCGGGCGCGAGGCGACCGAGGCGGCGGATGGCAACAGCATCAACGCCGCGTCCGCAGAAGATCTTGAACAGTTCAATCAGATTGCGGCCGACGTTCGAAGCAAGGTGATTGGCGAAGTCAATGAAACCGGTATCGACGCGCAGGCAACCTATGACCTGATCGTGCAAGAAATGGCGGCTCAGTAAGGCTGTCCGGCTGGTGGGGTTTCCCACCAGCCATTTTTTACCGGCAAGAGACATAATCATGCGAAATCTCGTGATCTGGGCGCGGCGCGCCAGTTTTTTTCCGACGCTGCTGGCCTGTGTGGCCCTGTTCATCCTGATGGTGATGACATTCTGCGATGTCATCCTGCGCTCGGTTTTCAATGCTCCGATCGAGGCTGCGACCGAACTGACCCGGATTTTGATGGCCATCCTCGTGTTTTCGGTCCTGCCCATGATTTCCGCGGGAAAAGGCCAGATCGCGGTCGATCTCACAGACGGTCTGTTTTCCCGTCTTCGCCTTAGCCGGGCCCGTGACGCTGTGGTTTACCTGGCATCAGGCATCATGCTGATCTGGCCAATCAATAGGGTCTGGATACTGTCCGAGCGCGCGCGCGACTACGGGGACGTCACAGAATACCTGTCGATCCCGGTCTTCTATGTCGGCTGGTTCATCACCTTCTTCACCGTTATTGCCGCCATCGCGATGGTGATTACCGGGCTGATGTACATCTTTGCACCCCACGCCCTGTCGGAGCAGACCCAATGACCGCAGCCCTGATCGGTTTCGCACTGGTACTGGTTCTGGTGCTGCTTCGTTTGCCCATTGTCTTTGCGATGGGTTTGGTTGGCACGTTTGGCTTCGCCTACGAACGCGGCGGCGCGATTTTTTCGGAACGGGGGCTCAAGGCCGCCATGTCGATGGTGGGCCGCCAGATCACGGACACCGCGCAGGACTATGGCCTGTCGGTTGTGCCGCTGTTCATCCTGATGGGACTGTTCGTCAACAAAGGTGGATTGGCGCGTGAGCTTTACGCGGTTTCTAACGCCTTCCTGGGGCATTTTCGGGGCGGTATCGCGATGGCGACCGTCGCCGCCTGCGGTGGTTTTTCGGCAATCTGCGGGTCGTCTCTGGCCACGGCTGCTACAATGTCCAAGGTCGCGATGCCCGAAATGCGCCGCTATCGCTATTCGGACGAGTTGTCGACCGCCTCGATTGCGGCAGGCGGGACGCTGGGCATTCTGATCCCGCCTTCGGTCATTCTGGTGATCTATGGCCTGCTGACCGAAACCTCGATCGGGAAGCTGTTTGTCGCCGGGATATTGCCGGGGATGATGGGCATCCTGTTCTACCTGTTCGCGGTGCGCTGGACCGTCTGGCGCAAGCCTGATTCAGGCCCTGCCGGTGAACGCCACGGCTGGGGCGAGCGTCTGACGGCGCTGCGATCCGTCTGGGCCGTGCTTTTGTTGTTCTTCCTGGTTATCGGGGGCCTCTACGGTGCGTTTGATTTTCACCCGCTGAACCTGACCTTCAGCCCGACCGAAGCGGCGGGCATGGGTGCAATGGGCGCGTTCCTGATCGCCCTGTCGCGCGGCGGCCTGACGCTGAGTTCGACATTCGAGGTGCTGAAGGAGACGTCTTATACAGCCGCGGCCTTGTTCTCGGTCCTGATCGGGGCGCAGATCTTTTCGAATTTCATCAACCTGGCTGGTTTGCCCGAAGCGTTGATTGCGCTGGTCACGGCATATGAAGTGTCGCCTTTCGTGGTGATCCTGATGATCCTGGGCATCTACATCATCCTTGGCTGCGTTTTTGAATCGCTTTCGATGCTGCTGCTGACGGTGCCGATCTTTTTCCCGCTGGTCACGTCGCTGGGCTATGACCCGATCTGGTTCGGCATTGTCGTGGTCGTTGTGACCGAGATCAGCTTGATAACTCCGCCCGTCGGTCTGAACGTGTTCATCCTGAAAGGCGTGGTGGGCGATGTGTCGACCGGAACGATCTTCCGGGGCGTGACACCATTCTGGGTTGCCGACATCTTCCGCCTGGCGTTGATCGTTCTGGTGCCTTGGCTGGTGCTGGTCCTGCCCGAGCAGATGGGCGCGATGGGGCACTGATGTTCGCGCTGACCGCACTTCCCGAGGGGTTCCATCAGGACCCGTATCCGACCTACGCCGCTTTGCGCGAGGATGCGCCCGTTTGTCTGCAGCCGGATGGCAGCGTGATCCTGTCCAGATACGAAGATCTGGATCTGGTGTATCGCGATACACGCCGTTTCATTTCGGACAAGAAGGCGGTTTTTGGCCCGAAATACGGGGTCGATAGCGCATTATACGAACACCACACCACCAGTCTGGTGTTCAACGATCCGCCGTTGCACACCCGTGTGCGCAAGGTGATGGTCGGCGCGCTGAACCCCCGCGCGCTGGCGCAAATGGAGCCTGGGCTGGTCGAACTGGTTGATCGCCTGCTGGACGAGATGCAGGCCAAGGGCCAAGTCGAACTGATCGAAGATTTTGCCGGTGCCATTCCCATCGAGATCATCGGAAATCTTCTGGGCATTCCCCGTGACGAGCGTGAGCCTTTGCGGGACTGGTCGCTCGCGATACTTGGGGCGCTTGAGCCCAAGCTGACGCCCGAGCAGGAGGAGCAGGGCAATCGCGCTGTCGCCGATTTCGTCGAATATCTGCGCCGGATCATCGACGACCGCCGCGCCAGTCCGGGCGACCCGGAGACAGATGTCCTGACCCGTCTGATGCAGGGTGATGTGGACGATCGGTTGACCGAGGTTGAGCTGTATCAGAATTGTATCTTCATTCTGAATGCCGGTCACGAAACCACCACAAACCTGATCGGTAACGCGCTTGATCTGTTGCACCGGCACCCTGATAAACGGGCCGAACTCCTGGCCAGACCCGACCTGATCACGACTGCAGTGGACGAGTTCCTGCGGCTGGAAAGCCCGAACCAGTTCGGCAATCGCCTGACCACCGAGGCAGTTGAATTCCATGGTCACATGATCCCGGCGGGCACGGATATTCACCTCTGTATTGGTGCTGCCAACCGTGATCCGCGCCAGTTTGACGACCCCGATGCCGTGAAACTGGATCGCCGTCCCAACAAACATCACGCCTTTGCCGGCGGACCGCATACCTGCGTCGGGCTGACACTGGCGCGAATGGAAGGGCGTGTTGCCGTTGGCCGTTTTCTCGAGCGCTTTCCCGGTTTTGAGTTGCAGGAGGGTGCGCAAAGAGGAAGTCGCATCAGGTTTCGCGGCTTTGCCCGTCTGCCCGCACAGGTGGCATAGATGCGGCATAGATAGGCATTTTTGCTGTTTTATATTTGACCGACCGATCGGTTAATAATAGTTTGATCCGAACGACCCGGCCAAATTCGCCGACCGGATGCCAAGGATGAGGAGGCACATATGACCATCCAACAGATTTCCAGCTTTGCCGCCGGTGAATGGATTGCGCCGGGTGAAGGCGCCCGTTCCATCGCCAGTGCAGTCACCGGAGACGTAATCGCGACCGCGGGTAACAACGCGCTGGACGTGCAGGCAATGCTGGACCACGCGCGGGATGTAGGCGGGCCCGCCCTGCGCAGAATGACGTTCCACGAGCGGGCAAAGATGCTGAAGGCGCTGGCCATGCATCTGGGGCAGCACAAACAGGCACTGTATGATCTGTCTTTCGATACAGGCGCGACTCAATCCGACCACCTGATCGACATCGATGGCGGCATCGGCACGACTTTTGTCTATGCGTCCAAGGGGCGTCGCGAGATGCCTGACGGGCATGTCTTCCTGGACGGCGAGGTTGAGCAATTGTCGCGCAACGGAACGTTCCTGGGCCAGCATGTCTGCACCCCGTTGCAGGGCGTCGCGGTGCATATCAACGCATTCAACTTCCCGGTCTGGGGCATGTTGGAAAAACTGGCGCCAACGTTGTTGGCCGGGGTTCCGGCGATTGTAAAACCTGCCACCAACTCCTGCTACGTGACAGAGTTGTGCGTGCGCATCATGCTGGATTCAGGCATCTTGCCCACGGGTGCCTTGCAGTTGGTGACGGGCGGATTGGGCGATATGCTCGACCGGCTGGGAATGCAGGACGTGGTCAGCTTTACCGGCTCGGCCGAAACGGCACTGAAACTGCGTGCCAATCCGGTGATCCTTGAGAACTCGGTACGGTTTGTGGCCGAACAGGACAGCCTGAATGCCTCGGTTCTGGGACCGGATGCGGAACCCGGAACGCCCGAGTTCGACCTGTTCATCAAGGAAGTTCAGCGCGAAATGACAACAAAGGCGGGGCAGAAATGTACGGCCATCCGCCGGATCATCGCACCGGAAACACATGTTCAGGCTGTGATCGATGCGCTTTCGGACAGATTGGCAAAGACGGTCATCGGCGATCCGAGGCTTGAAACCACCCGCATGGGCGCGCTCGTTTCACAAGGCCAGAGGCGCGATGTTCTGGAAAAAGCCGCGATCATCGGGCAGGAGGCCGAGCGGGTTTTCGGCGATCCTGAAGACTTCGCCATTGACGGTGCGGATGTCGAAAAGGGCGCCTTTGTTCCACCGATGCTGTTCCATTGCGCCAGCCCTGACACGGCCCGGCGGGTGCACGATACCGAGGCCTTCGGCCCGGTCAGCACCATCATGGGATATCGTGATCTGGACCATGCGGTTGAATTGGCGAACAAGGGGCAGGGTTCACTGGTGGCGTCCGTGGTCACCCGCGACCCATCCGTCGCGCGTGAGATTGTCATGGGGGCCGGGGCCTATCACGGGCGTTTGTATTTCAACAACCGGGATTCGATGAAGGAAGCGACGGGCCACGGGTCTCCGTTGCCGCACATGGTCCACGGCGGCCCCGGTCGCGCCGGAGGCGGCGAAGAGATGGGTGGTGTGCGAGGGGTGCAGCATTACATGCAGCGCACGGCAATTCAGGGCTCGCCCGATATCCTGACCGCGATCGGCGACAGGTGGGTTTCCGGTGCGACCGAGATCAAAGGCCCGGCGCATCCTTTTACCCGTCGGTATCACGATCTGGCGATTGGCGAGACCATTCATACGGCACCGCGCACCATCACCATGGACGATGTCGAGCATTTCGCGCATTTCACGGGCGACACTTTCTACGCCCATATGGATCAGGCCGCGGCCGAGCGGAACCCGTTCTTCCCTGGTCGTGTGGCGCATGGTTATTTGTTGCTTTCGTTTGCGGCGGGTCTTTTTGTGGAACCCAACGAAGGTCCGGTTCTGGCCAATACCGGGCTGGACAAACTGCGTTTCATGAAGCCGGTGGAAGCGGGCGATGCGATCAAAGTGCGGCTGACTGTCATGAAGAAGACCGGGCGCAATGATGAATACGGAGAAGTGCGCTGGCACGTGTCGCTGACCAACCAGGATGGTGATCTGGTGGCGGAATATGAATTGCTGACAATGGTAGCCTACTGAAGCGGGCCGGATGGCAATTTCCCTTGGCCGGGCTATACTTAGGCTATGAAGGATCCGCATTCTGACTGGTTCGAAACCTGTATTGCCCAGCTGACGGCGTCCGGCACGCAGCGGGTTTGGTCGGTGCTGGTATCGATTTTCGGCGATCTGGCCCAGAACGAGACCGATCAGATCAGCGGTGCCCTGATCACCCGGCTGACCGGGCTTGCCGGGATAAAGTCTGAAGCGACCCGCGTTGCTTTGCACCGACTGCGCAAGGAGGGCTGGATCGAAAGCACCCGAAGCGGGCGCAACAGCACGCATAGCCTGACGGCGTTCGGGCGCGCTCAAAGCGCCGCAGCGGTGCCGCGCATCTACGCCCGCGAAAGCGTGCGCCCGGAAACCTGGCATGTCCTTATCGCGGACAGTTCGGACGGGTCCCGGCAGGAACTGGCCGATCTGCTGCTGACCGGTGACTACATTCCACTGAGCAGCACGGCAGCGATGGCTCCCGGTGAGGCTCCGGAAGGTATCGAAGACCTGTTTATTGTTCAAAGCGGCGACCTCTCGGTTCCCCGCTGGCTGCGCGAACGTTGCGGACCAGATGCGCTGAACGAAGGATATAAACAGCTTCTGACCCGATTGCGGGCGGTTCAGGAGAGCATTCCGGCCTCGGGTGTCGGCGATCCGTTTCAGGCGGCGGTCTTGCGGGTCCTGATCGTTCACAGCTGGCGCCGCATCGTTTTGCGGCACCCGGACTTGCCGTCAGAGTTTCTGCCCGAGGCGTGGAAGGGTCCGGCCTGCCGAAAGGTTGTTTTCCAGATCCTCGACAGGTTGCCGCGCCCTTCGATCAAGGCGCTTGAATCGGCTTTGACCGGATAGTGGTCCCGGTATTTCCCGGTGGCGACGGTCGGTGTGTGGAACAATAAGTTACATTGATTCAGAAATGGCAAAAAATTCGTAACATATTTCTTGCTTCGAATCATCGCGGCCCGTATTAACCGACCATACGGTTGGTGTTTCTGGCCGTTGCGACAGGAGGCTTTTGATGGACGCATTCATTTGTGACGCGACACGTACCCCGATTGGCCGGTATGGTGGCGCGTTGTCTTCGGTCAGAACAGATGACCTTGCGGCGGTGCCGATCGCCGCGCTGATGGCCCGGAATCCGCAGGTGGACTGGGCCAGTGTGGATGACGTTATCTTTGGCGATGCCAATCAGGCCGGTGAAAGCAACAGGAACGTGGCGCGTATGGCGGCGCTGCTGGCCGGTTTGCCGGTTGATGTTCCGGGAACCACCGTGAACCGGCTTTGCGCCAGCGGGATGGATGCGGTGGGCATGGCCGCGCGTGGGATTCGGGCGGGCGACTTTGATCTGGCAATTGCGGGCGGCGTGGAAAGTATGAGCCGCGCGCCCTTTGTCATGCCCAAGGCCACCAGTGCCTTTAGCCGCGCTAATGCGGTTTATGACACAACGATTGGCTGGCGGTTCATAAACCCGAAGATGAAAGACATGTACGGCGTGGACAGCATGCCGCAAACGGCTGACAACGTGGCCGAAGACTATGGCGTAAGCCGTCAGGATCAGGACGACTTCGCGGCCCGCAGTCAGGCTCGCTGGCAAGCAGCGCATGAGGCGGGGATTTTCCGGGATGAGATCACCCCGGTCTCGGTCCCGCAGCGCAAGGGCGATCCGGTTGTCGTGGATACGGATGAACATCCCCGTCCCGGAACTGATGCCGTGAAGCTGGCCGGATTGAAAGGTGTGAATGGCCCCGACAAAACCGTGACTGCGGGTAATGCCTCGGGTGTGAACGATGGCGCAGCGGCGCTGCTTCTGGCCAGCGAGGCGGCCGCGCACAAGAATAACCTGACACCGATGGCGCGCGTGGTGGGAATGTCCGCTACGGGTGTCGAGCCGCGCGTCATGGGCATCGGCCCGGTATCGGCTAGCCGCAAGGTGCTGGCCCGCGCCGGTCTGAGTATCGATCAGATGGATGTGATAGAATTGAACGAGGCGTTTGCGGCTCAGGGCCTTGCCACGCTGCGCGAGCTTGGTGTTGCCGATGATGCACCGCACGTGAATGCCAATGGCGGTGCCATTGCAATGGGTCATCCGCTGGGCATGTCGGGGGCCCGCATCGTGCTGACCGCGGCTTATCAACTGCAACGCTCGGGCGGGCGCTTTGCGCTTTGCACCATGTGCGTCGGCGTGGGTCAGGGCGTCGCCCTGATCCTTGAACGCGTCTAAGGGAGGAGACCCCAGATGTATGCTCAACTTGTGAAAACGGCCGGAACCGGCGTCAAATCCAAAGACGAGATGACGGATCAGGAGCGTGAGTTCCAGGACAAGATCGACCGCGATATCAAGATCGAACCAAGGGATTGGATGCCGGATGATTACCGCGCGACCCTGATTCGCCAGATCGGACAGCATGCGCATTCAGAAATCGTCGGCCAGCTTCCCGAAGGCAACTGGATCACCCGTGCGCCCACATTGGAACGCAAGGCGATCCTGCTGGCCAAGGTGCAGGATGAGGCCGGGCACGGTCTGTATCTTTACTGTGCGGCGGAAACGCTTGGGGTCAGCCGCGACGAGATCACCGAAATGTTGCTGGACGGGCGCATGAAGTATTCGTCGATCTTCAACTATCCGACCCTGAACTGGGCGGATATCGGTGCCGTCGGCTGGCTGGTGGATGGTGCGGCGATCATGAATCAGGTGCCGTTGCAGCGCACATCGTACGGGCCGTACTCGCGCGCGATGATTCGCATTTGCAAAGAAGAGAGCTTTCATCAACGGCAGGGTTATGACGCCATCCGCAAGATGGCTGAAGGTACGCCCGAGCAGAAGAAAATGGCGCAGGACGCGCTGAACCGGCTGTGGTTCCCGTCTTTGATGATGTTCGGCCCCTCTGACAAGGACTCAGTGCACTCGGCGCAGTCGATGGCGTGGAAAATCAAAATCAACACCAATGACGAGCTGCGCCAGAAGTTCGTGGACCAGACGGTTCCGCAGATCGAATTCCTTGGCCTCGATTTGCCAGATCCCGGCATCAAATGGAACGAGGATCGCGGCCACTACGACTACACCGACCCGGACTGGTCCGAGTTCTTCAACGTCATCAAGGGCAATGGTCCGTGCAACGTGGACAGGCTGGCTGCGCGCAACAAGGCGTGGGACGACGGCGCGTGGGTGCGCGACGGCTTGCTGGAACATGCCCGCAAGAAAGCCGCCCGCAAGCACGCGGCAGAGTAATCAGGAGGTTCCGCTATGAAAAATGAATGGCCCCTTTGGGAAATCTTCATCCGCGGCCAGCATGGGCTGAGCCACCGGCATGTTGGTTCGCTACATGCACCAGATGCCGAAATGGCGATCAAGAACGCGCGCGATGTCTATACGCGCCGCAACGAAGGCGTGTCGATCTGGGTGGTTGAAGCCCGGCACATCGCGGCTACCGCACCCGGCGAGAAGGGCCCCCTGTTCGAGCCGTCCGAGAGCAAGGTCTACCGCCACCCGACCTTTTATGACATCCCGGACGAAGTGGGGCATATGTGATGGCAGAAGTCGACAAACAGACCCTGCTGCAATTTCTGCTGCGGATGGGCGACAACACTTTGGTCCTCGGGCACAGGGTGTCCGAATGGTGCGGTCATGCGCCCGTGCTGGAAGAGGACATCGCGCTTGCCAATACGGCGCTGGACCTGATCGGTCAGACGCAGCTCTGGCTGGGTTATGCGGCCGAAATTGAGGGCGAAGGCAAGTCGGCGGACGATCTGGCCTTTCTTCGCGACGTCTGGGATTTTCGCAACGTTCTGCTGGTCGAGATGCCCAATGGCGATTTCGGTCAGACCCTGATGCGTCAGTTTCTATTCGATGCGTGGCATTCCATCATGCTGGGCCGGCTGATCAGATCGTCGGATCGGACTGTGGCCGAGATCGCTGAAAAGGCCAGCAAAGAAGTGGCGTATCACCTGGAAAGATCTGCCGACACGGTTGTCGGTCTGGGAGACGGAACCGAGGAAAGCCATAACCGGATGCAGGCCGCCCTGAACTACCTGTGGCCCTATGTCGGAGAAATGTTTGAAGGCGACGCGGTCGATCAGGCCGTGGTTTCGGCCGGTATCTCGAGCGACCCCGGCCAGTTGCGTGAAGAATACGACACGCTGGTGGGCCGGGTCCTGTCCGAGGCGACGCTGACCATTCCCGAAGGCCGCTTTGCCCATAAGGGTGGCCGCACCGGCCAGATGCATACCGAACATCTGGGCCATCTGCTGTGCAGGATGCAGTGGCTGCCGCGTGCCTATCCCGGTTGCCGGTGGTGACAGTGATGGCGCGGCCCTCCGTCGGCGAAATCTGGCAGTGGCTGGACCATGTGCCCGATCCGGAAATCCCCGTGATCTCTCTGGTGGATCTGGGGATCATCCGCGACGTCGCGTGGGAAGATGATCTTTTGGTTGTCACGGTCACACCAACCTATTCGGGTTGCCCGGCGACCAGCGTCATCAATCTGGATATCCAGACGGCGCTGCGCGAAAAGGGGATCGACAGGCTTGAACTGCGCCGTCAGCTTTCACCTGCATGGACCACCGACTGGCTGTCGGACAAAGGGCGCGTGCGTCTGGAAGAGTTCGGCATCGCACCGCCGCAACCGGCAGGCGGACCCGAACGCTGCCCGCGTTGTGGTGGCAACCATCTGGAAAAACTCAGCCAGTTCGGCTCGACCCCCTGCAAGGCGCAGTGGCGGTGTTGCGACTGCCTGGAACCGTTCGACTATTTCAAGTGCATCTGAGGGAGGAACCCATGGCGCGCTTTCATGATCTTGAAGTCAAAGACATCCGCAAAACGATCCGCGATGCAGTGGTCGTGACGCTGAAGCCCGAGAATGGTGAGGCTGCCGAGTTCGACTTTACGCAAGGCCAGTACCTGACATTTCGCCGCGACTTTGACGGTGAGGAACTGCGCCGATCCTATTCGATCTGCGCGGGCAAGGATGACGGTGTCCTGCAGGTCGGTATCAAGCGGGTCGATGGCGGCGCGTTTTCGACCTGGGCCAACGAAGACCTGAAGGTGGGGGATACCATTCAGGTGATGCCTCCGATGGGTGGGTTCTTTACTGAACTGAATGCCGGAAACGAGAAGCAGTATCTGGGTTTCGCGGGCGGGTCCGGCATTACCCCGGTGCTGTCGATCCTGAAAACCACCCTGTCACGTGAACCCAATTCCAGCTTCACGCTTGTTTACGCCAACAAGAGCGTGAATTCGATCATGTTCCGCGAGGAGCTTGAGGACCTGAAGAACAGCTTTATGGGACGTTTCAACGTCATCCATGTGCTCGAGACGGATGCACAGGAAATCGATCTGTTCACCGGAATGGTGACGGAAGAGAAATGCGCGCAACTGTTCAAAACCGGTTGGATCGACATCGAAAATGTCGATACCGCATTCATTTGCGGCCCTGAGCCGATGATGCTGGGCATAGCCCGTGCATTGCGCGACCATGGGCTGGATGACGGTCAGATCAAATTCGAACTTTTCGCCAGTGCCCAGCCCGGTCGGTTGAAGCGCAAGGCCAAGGCCAAAGATGCCGCCAGCAGCGCCAATACGGCAAAGGCTTCCATCACGCTGGACGGCGCAACCCAGACCATCGATATGCCCAAGGACACGACGCTGCTGGACGCGGCTTTGCAGAACGCAATGGATGCACCTTATGCCTGCAAGGCCGGGGTCTGTTCGACCTGCCGCTGCAAAGTGATTGAGGGCGAGGTGGAGATGGTGACCAACCATGCGCTGGAGGACTATGAGGTTGAGAAGGGCTATGTTCTGTCCTGTCAGTCCTTTCCACTGACCGACACTGTCGTCGTCGATTATGATCAATAAAGAAGGGGACCTGTCATGCCGGATGATATGAGCATTGAAAGCTACCTTGCGCAGGGTGGGGTGCTGACAAACCCTTCGAACGTGCCTTCGCGGTATCGCGCCGAACTGATGAAGCTGATGGCGACCTTTGTGGACAGCGAGCTGGCCGGTGCCGCCGGGTTTGCCGACGTCATTAACACCGGCCCGGGCATCAAGGAACGTATTGCCGCCGCCAAGATCGTGTTGGAGAAAACCGATAACGCCGATCGTGTCCTGACCATCATGGGTGAGTTCGGTGTCAATACGAAACGCTACGCGACGCACCACCCCTGGGCTGCGCGGCTGGACCGTTCAGCCGATATTGGCGCGACCCGCAACGAACATGATATGCGACTTGCCGTCTTCAATTATCCGCTTGAAGGGTGGACGGACGCAGTGGTCATGAACCTGATCATGGGGTGCGCTGTCGGCGTGCAACTGGCCGAATTCAGCAGTGTCTCGTATCAACCTCTGGCCGAAGCCTTTCGTGCAATCGCACCGGTTGAGGCGCGCCACGCCGAGCTGGCCGAGGAAGGTGTGGCCAGACTGGCAGAGGATGGTGATACGGCCGCGATTCAGGCGTCGGTCGACTACTGGTGGCCACGTGTCGCCGTTTGCTTCGGGGGGGATGACGCGGCGCGGCTGAAAGATCTTCAGGCGCTGGGGCTGCGCCGCACCGGGAATGCCGAACTGCGCGATCGCTGGATTGCCGCGGCCTCGGCCATTCTTGACAAATACGGGCTGGAAGTTCCGAGATAGCTAAGAACAAAGGCCGTCTGTTATTCAAAAAAACAGACGGCCTTTTTGCCACGTTATTTGTTCAGTTCTTTGGCATGCAGCCAGTCGGCGTGTTTCGGGGCCTTCTTGGTCTTTGACCATTCATCCAGCATCAGCCATTTGACCTCGTCCATGCGCTTGAGCATCGCCTCTTCCTCGGGATCGGGGCAGGCCAGTTCGACCCGGTGCCCGTTGGGGTCGAAGAAGTAGATCGAGTGAAAGATGGAGTGGTCGGTGACGCCCAGAACCTCGACACCGTTGGCTTCCAGATGGTCTTTGAACTGCAGCAGCGTCTCGCGGTCTTTCACCTTGAAGGCGATGTGTTGTACCCAGATCGGCGTGTTGGGATCGCGCCCCATCTCGGGCTTGGTCGGCAGCTCAAAAAAGGCCAGAACGTTGCCGTCACCCGCATCCAGAAACAGATGCATATAGGGATCAGGCTCGTGGGTCGATGGTACGTGATCCTCGGCAATGGCCAGGATGAAATCCATGTTCAGCATCTTGCCGTACCATTCGACGGTTTCCTTGGCGTCCTTGCAGCGATAGGCGACGTGGTGGATTTTCTCGATTTTCACGTGTTGTCCTCCTGTTGAAACGACGCGGCGCGCAGGGCTTGTCGCAGCACGTCGTTGTCCCCGATATGGTTGGCCAGGACCAGCACCAGGCGAGCGTTCAGCGCGTCCCCCTGTGCCTTGTCCAGCCCTTCATGTGAATCCAGCAGATCGGCGTAGAACCCATCGGTATTGTCGAAATTTGGCGTGAGGATCAGATCGGCCATGGCGATTACTCCTTACCTGTGGCGCGGCGGACCGCATGCCGGAATGCGTTTTCTTCGTAGGTGTCGCGTCGCGCCGCCACATGCTGATCCGGTCGGATCAGATAGACCCCCTGCGGCGCATCACCCAGATAGCGGCGTTTCAGGGCCATTGTCCGGTCGTCCTTGATCGACAGGGCCAGACGCGAAACCGTGATGCCGTCCACCTCGATCTCATCCGGGGCATCGGCATCAATGGTCATCAGGGTGAACTTCCCGGCCAGTTTCGGCAGCAGGAAGCCGTCCCCCAATGGCGCATCTGGGCAGGGCGAGCCCGGACGGGTCGAAGCCGGCCCGTTCAGCGCATCCGCCGAATTCAGGGGCGAGCCATCGTAGGTGCAGGGAACGCTCAACCGACCGGAGTTCACCATCGGACGGGCGAATTCATAATGTTCGCTCAGATCCAGCACCGCGTCGCGCATGATGCGGGACATCTGGGATTTCGGTGTGATGAAGTCCGTGGACCTGGTCGAGTTCAGGATATTCTCATCCGCCCCGTGGATACGTTCGATATCATAGCTGTCCAGAAGCGTTTCCGGGGCCAGACCGTCGATCACCAGCTTCAGTTTCCAGCACAGGTTGTCCGTGTCCTGCAGGCCCGAGTTGGCACCGCGCGCGCCAAACGGGCTGACCTGATGCGCGCTGTCGCCGGCAAAGATCACCCGGTCATGGCGGAACTGTTCCATCCTGCGGCACTGGAAGGTGTAGATGCTGACCCACTCCAACTCGAACTCGACATCATCGCCCAACATAGCCTTGAGACGCGGGATAACGTTTTCGGGGCGCTTCTCGCGCTCTTTGTCGATGTCCCAGCCCAGTTGCAGGTCGATGCGCCAGACGCCGTCCGGTTGTTTGTGCAGCAACGCGGATTGCCCCTTGTTGAAGGGCGGATCGAACCAGAACCAGCGCTCGGACGGGAAGTCGGCCTCCATGATTACGTCGGCAATCAGGAAGTTGTCCTCGAACACACGGCCAACAAAGTCCTTGCCCAACATGGCCCGCATTGGCGATCCGGCCCCGTCGCAGGCGATCACCCAATCCGCTTCGATGGTGTACGAGCCTTCGGGCGTTTCCACCTCGAGCCTGACGTGATCGGGATGGGTGCCGACCGCCTCGACCTTGTTGCGGCCCCGGATCTGGATCGGTGCGCCCTGCGCCTGCATTTCGCGAACCCGCTCGACCAGAAACTGCTCGAAGTAATATTGCTGAAGATTGATGAAAGCCGGGCGCTGATGCCCGTCCTCGGGCAGCAGATCGAAGTTGTAGACCTGCCGGTCATCGAAGAACACCTTGCCCTTGTTCCAGACGACGCCCTTGTCGACCATCGCCTGACCGCATCCCAGCCGGTCGAGGATTTCCAGCGGACGCTTGGCGAAACAGATGGCCCGACTGCCAAAGCTGACCTTGTCATTGTCATCCAGCACCACAACCTCGACCCCTTGCTGTGCAAGATCGATGGCAGCGGCCAACCCGACCGGGCCCGCGCCGACAACAATGACCTTGTGACGCACCGGTGTCGGCGCGGTCTGATCCGGGCTGGGCTCGTATGCATAAAGAGGGTCTTCGAAAATCTTGTTCACAGGCTCTCTCCCCAGGTGTTGCGCAACAGGGCGCAGAAATTCGAACCCTGGCGCGCAGGCGCCAGAGCGTCAGGTCAATAGTTTCACCGTCTGATTCGGGTCGCCACGATCTGAATCAAACCGGCCCCAATTCGTCAGCCTTGCAGGGCTTCCCACATTTCAAGATCGCGCTGGGCGGTCCAGATGCGGGGATGGGCGATACCGCGGGCTTCGTCATAGGCGCGGGCGACGTTGAAGGGCAGGCAGTGTTCATAGATCGCGTAATCGGCAAATTTCGGGTCGCATTCGGCGCGCACGGCATCCCATGCCTCTTTCAGCGATCCGCCGCGGGCAGCAATCCTGCGAACAGGCCGGTAGGTGCTGTCTACAAAGTCGCGGGTGTTTTCGATGGCCTTTTCCACCATCTCCTTTCCAACCAGCGCATCGCCGCGCCCCGGTGCGATGGCGTCCACGTCATAGGCCTTGATGTTGTCCAGGGTCTGACCCCAGTCGGCGAAATGCCCGTCGCCGCAATAGCAGGCCGAGTGATATTCGACGATATCGCCGGTAAACATCACGTTCTGATCCGGCACGTGAATGATGGCGTCGCCTGCCGTGTGGGCGCGACCGATCTGTTTGATGTCGACGCGGCGTTTGCCAAGGAACACGGTCATGCTGTCCGAGAAGGTCGTTGTCGGGAAGGTCAGGCCCGGAATGCTCTCATGTCCTTCGAACAGGCGCGGAAAGCGTTGAAATTCACTGTCCCAATCTTCCTGCCCGCGTTCCAGAACCATGTTGTAGGCTGCGTTCGACATGATCACCTGCCCGGCGTCAAAGGCGCTGGCACCCAGAACGCGCACGGCGTGATAATGCGTCAGCACCACGTGGCTGATCGGCTTGTCAGTAATGGATCGGACACATTCGATCACCTTGTTTGCCAGACGCGGTGTGGCCTGTGCCTCGACGATCATCACGCTGTCATCGCCGACGATGACGCCGGAATTCGGGTCCCCTTCGGCGGTAAAAGCGTACAGTCCGTCGCCGATTTCATCGAAGGTGATTTTCTTTTCGCTCAGATCGCCCTGCGAGGCGAATGCCTTGGCCATTTCCTGTTCCTTTGACGTTCTGTCATCCGCACAGCAATAACCGCAGCGCGGCGGGTAGGTCCCATAAGTTTCGATCCGGGCGGTCAGCCTGTGCTGCCTTCGCCCTGACATGCGAATACGCCAACGACGGGTTCTGCCGCCTTGATCTGAGACAGACCGACACGTCCGCTGACGTCTATTTGCTTCTTCTTGCGCTGCGCGTCAATTCAAATATTGAGCCGATGGATCAAATATTGCTTTGACCTTCTGCTCTGTCAAGCTATCCATGCATGGGGTAAGGATCATCAGGTCTGGTTTGCGAGGTGACATGGCGGAAGGCCCATCAACAGTACATAAGGCGCTGTCCCTGCTGGAGTTTTTTGATGAAAGACGCCACCGTATCGGCCTGAGTGAGCTTTCGAAATTGTCCGGTTACAACAAGGCGACGACGATGCGGTTTTTAGCCGCGCTGGAATCCAAGGGCTTTGTCGAACAGGACGAGGAAACACGTTTGTTCAATCTGGGCCCCGCGTTTCTGCGGTTTTCCCAATTGCGCGAGGCCAGTTTTCCGCTTGTCGATGCGGTAAAGATCGTGTTGCGGGATCTGAATGCGATCACGGGCGAAACGGCGCATGCGTCGCGCATCGCGGGCCAAACGCTGGCCAATATTGCCACGATCGAAAGCAAAAGCATGAACCGGGTTATCATAGGATCAGGCGAGTCGCTGCCGTTGCACGCGACGGCCTCGGGGCTGGCCTATCTGGCTTTCGCGGCCCCTGCCTTTGTCGAGCCGTTTATTGAAGGGGGCGCCTTGCAGTCGCATACGACGCAAACCCAAACCGATGCGGCTGTAATCCGGCAGCAACTGGATCAGATCCGTCAGACAGGCCTTTCGATTTCAAGCGGCACGTTTGAGGAAGGTGTGATCGGGATAGCGGCCCCGTATTTTGGCCCCAGCAACAAGGTGTGCGGGGCCGTGGCCGTGGCTCTGCCCGCCGTTCGGGCGACCGAGGCGCATCAGAGCATCATCGAGGAAAATGTCAGGAAGGCCGCCAAGCGCCTGACATTGTTGCGCGGCGGCCGGTATCCCGAGGCGATAGACAACGGAGCGGTATCCGACAACGGGTAGGCGGGCGCGTGGTCCGAAGGCTTGGCGAGGACACAAAAAATGCACCTCCTTTGATGGGAGGCGCATTATCAAAAGACTACATCGAAAAAGAGGTGACGTTCAGCCGTTCGCGGCGATCAGTTCGGACTGTGCGACGATGACCTCGGCCTGTTTGATTGAGGCGATGTCGACCAGGCGGCCCTTGTAGACCGTTGCACCTTCGCCATTGGCTTTGGCCTGTTCCATCGCCTCCAGAATCTCACGCGCTTCGGACACTGCTTCGTCTGACGGGGTGAACACCTGGTTGGCCAGAGCGATCTGCTTGGGGTGGATTGCCCATTTGCCGACCATGCCCAATGTGGCCGAACGTTTCGCCTGCGCTATATAGCCTTCGTCATCTGAGAAATCGCCGAACGGCCCGTCCACCGGCAGAATCCCATGGGTCCGGCAGGCGGCGACGATGGCGGCTTGTGCCCAGTGCCACGGGTCGGACCAGTGCTTTTCGCCCTCGCGCAGCATGTAGTAGTTTTCCTGCGTTCCGCCGATGCCGGTTGTCTGCATGCCCATCGAGGCTGCAAAATCAGCGGCACCAAGACTCATCGCCTGCAAACGAGGAGAGGACGCGGCAATGGCCTCGACATGCGCGATACCGGCAGCGGATTCGATGATGACTTCGAAACTGATCGGCTTGGTGCGCCCTTTGGCCCGTTCGATGGCGGTGACAAGGGCATCCACGGCATAGACGTCCTCGGCGCAGCCCACTTTGGGGATCATGATCTGGTCCAGGCGGTCCCCGGCCTGTTCCAGCACGTCCACGACATCACGATACCAATAGGGTGTATCCAGCCCGTTGATCCGCACGGACATGTATTTGGAACCCCATTCGACGGTGTTCAGCGCCTCGATCACGTTGGCACGGGCTGCATCCTTGTCGGACGGGGCAACCGAGTCCTCAAGATCCAGATTGATGACATCCGCAGACGAAGCGGCCATTTTCGGGAACAGCTTGGTGTTCGATCCCGGCCCGAACAATTGGCAGCGGTTCGGGCGTGCAGGGGCGGCGGGTTGGATGCGAAAGCTCATCGGGACCTCGTGCGAGAAAGGAAATTGCGGTATTCTTGCTCAATGAGGTATTAAATTGCGCGGTCAGGCGCAAGCGCCTTTGTGCAGCTGCGGCAATGCTGTTGCAGCATTCGCCGAAAATCGGTGCGTTGACGGTGACTAAAGTTTAATCAGTTTGAAAACTTGCAAGATTGTCCCGAAATTCTGCGGGTTAATGCAAGATAATCCTATTGCGTGGGGTGCGTCCGGGCGAAAATGCGAAACGCTCGTTTGCTGCGTTCTTTAGCCTGCGCCGGAATCAAAGGAGTGCATGGCGATGATCGAAACACCGTATCTGCTGTTTTTGGGCGATGCGCCCGACCAATTGGCGGCCAAAGTGGCTGTTGGCATCAAGGACTGGCGACCGGAGAATGCCGTGGGCCAGTATCGGATGGAAGGCTGCAAGGCCGATCTGGGTCTGACCGACATGTCGCTGGTCGAAGCGCGTGAGGCTGGTGCCAAGACACTTGTGATCGGGGTCGCAAACCGTGGCGGTGTGATCAGCCAGGAATGGAAAAAAGTTCTGGTCATGGCGTTGGAGGAAGGGTTTGACCTGGCTTCGGGTCTGCACAACCTGTTGCGGGATGAGCCCGATCTGGTTGCCGTGGCAGAAGCCACCGGGCGCACGCTGCATGATGTCCGGGTGCCCGAGGTGGACTACCCGATTGCCAACGGCATCAAGCGCAAGGGCAAGCGCTGTTTGGCCGTGGGTACGGATTGTTCGGTGGGCAAAATGTACACGGCGATGGCGATGGATGCCGAAATGCGCAAGCGCGGTATGAAATCCACCTTCCGCGCAACCGGTCAGACAGGGATCCTCATCACTGGTGACGGTGTGCCGCTGGACGCAGTCATTGCGGATTTCATGGCGGGCTCTGTCGAATGGCTGACACCTGATAATGACGAGGATCACTGGGACCTGATCGAAGGGCAGGGATCCCTGTTCCACGTGTCCTATTCGGGCGTGACCATGGCCTTGATCCACGGCGGCCAGCCTGACGCGCTGATCCTGAGCCATGAACCGACGCGCGAGCATATGCGCGGCTTGCCGACTTACCAGCTGCCGAGTCTGGAAGACCTGCGCGACACGGCGCTGGCACTTGCGAAAGTGGCGAACCCGGACTGTCAGGTTGTAGGCGTATCGGTCAACACTCAGCACATGTCCGAGGAAGATGCGACCGCTTATCTGTCCAGAATCGAAGCCGACATGGGCCTGCCGGCAACGGACCCGTTCCGATTTGGGTCGGGCAAGCTGGTGGACGCGCTGGCTGCGTTGTGATCTGAACGTTTCGCCGGCGGCAGCCGCTGTTCTGCCTCCGGCGGGAGTATTTGGAAAAAGATGAAGGAGCGTGTTCGTGCAGATTGAAGTTTCTCGCGATGTGTTTCGGCTGGCGCAGGTCTTCACCATCTCGCGCGGGTCGCGAACCGAGGCGAGGGTGCTGACGGTTCGGATTTCAGACGGGACGCATCAGGGGTGGGGCGAATGCGTGCCATATGCCCGGTATGGCGAAACGCTGGATTCGGTTGAGGCCGAGATCGCGGGTTTGCCTGCGAATATTTCCCGGGAGGCGCTGACTGGTTTGCTGCCCGCTGGTGCCGCGCGGAATGCGGTTGATTGCGCGCTTTGGGATCTGGAGGCAAAACGCGCGGGCAAGCGTGTGTGGGAAATGGCCGGTTTGCCGATTCCGGGACCTGAAATCACGGCATACACGCTGTCGCTGGACACGCCTGAGGCGATGCGAAAGCAGGCGGCCGAAAACGCGAACCGGCCGCTGTTGAAGATCAAGCTGGGAACTCCGGACGACATGCCGCGGCTTGAAGCCGTTCGCGCTGGCGCGCCTGACGCAAAAATCATCGTGGACGCCAACGAAGGGTGGTCTGCAGAGGTATATGCTGATCTTGCCCCGCATCTGGTGCGTCTGGGTGTGGCGCTGGTCGAACAGCCGTTGCCTGCAAGTGATGATGAGGCGCTGATCGGGATGGGCCGCCCGGTGCCTGTGTGCGCGGATGAATCCTGTCATGACCGGGCCAGTCTGTCTGCGCTGAAGGGCAAATATGACGTGGTCAACATCAAGCTCGACAAAACCGGAGGTCTGACAGAGGCGCTGGCGTTGCGCGAACACGCACTGGCCGAAGGTTATCGCGTTATGGTTGGCTGCATGGTCGGCAGTTCGCTGGCGATGGCGCCTGCGACATTGCTGGCGCAGGGTGCGATGGTAACAGACCTTGACGGTCCGCTTCTGTTGGCTGAAGACCGCGACAACCCGCTGATTTTTGATGACGCCGGAGTGCACCCGCCCGTGGCGGCACTTTGGGGCTGAGGAGACATACATGACCCGTACCGTTTACGTGAATGGCGAGTACCTGCCGGAGACCGAGGCCAAGGTATCCATTTTTGACCGAGGCTTTCTGTTTGCAGACGCCGTTTACGAAGTCACCAGCGTTCTGGACGGCAAGCTGATTGATTTTGAAGGTCATGCCGTGCGCCTCAAACGTTCGTTGGACGAGTTGGAGATGGCCGAGCCATGCACCAAGGAGGAACTGCTTGATATCCACCGAAAGCTGGTGGAGCTGAATGGCATTGATGAGGGTCTGATTTACCTTCAGGTGAGCCGCGGATCAGACGGCGACCGGGACTTTGTGTTCCCGTCTGCGGATACAAAACCCAGCCTTGTTCTGTTCACTCAGAACAAGCCGGGTCTGGCCGACAGCCCGGCCGCAAAAGAGGGTGCCAAGATCATTTCGATCGAGGATATCCGCTGGGGCCGCCGCGACATCAAGACCGTGCAGTTGCTGTATCCGTCGATGGGCAAGATGATGGCCAAGAAAGCGGGCTGTGACGATGCGTGGCTGGTCGAGGACGGCTATGTGACCGAAGGCACCAGCAACAACGCCTATTTCGTCAGGAACGGCAAGATCGTCACCCGTCCGCTGTCCAACGACATTTTGCACGGCATCACCCGCAAGGCCGTGCTGCGCATGGCGGCAGAAGCGCAGATGGAAATCGAAGAGCGGCTGTTCACCATCGACGAAGCCAAAGAGGCGGATGAAGCCTTCACGACTTCGGCCAGTGCATTTGTCATGCCCGTCGTCGAGATTGACGGTGTGGCGTTGGGCGACGGAACGCCGGGTCCGATTGCCAAGCGTTTGCGCGAGATCTATCTGGACGAAAGCCGCAAGGCCGCGATCTAAAGAAAAGGCCCGCTGCATCGGCGGGCCTTTTTTCAGGCGTCAGCCTTTCCTGGTGACATTTTCTTCAAAGGCGACCTTGAAGGCGGCTTGTTTCTCGGGGCTGGCTTCGGTCTGGTAGTTGGCTTTCCACTCATCCATGGTCATGCCGTAAAAAACTTCGCGGGCTTCTTCCTTGCCCATCTCGATGCCCTTTTCATTGGCCGCTTCCTGATACCAGCGCGACAGGCAGTTGCGGCAGAATCCGGCAAGGTTCATCATGTCGATGTTCTGCACATCGGTGCGGTCTTCCATCAGGTGCTTCTGCAACCGGCGGAAGGCCGCAGCCTGAAGTTCGATTTCGGTTTGCTTGTCCATGAGATGGCTCCGAGTGACTGTCTTGTGTTCTGAGCCTGACCTAACAATCCGGCGGCTTTGTTACAACAAACAGGAAGGGCCTAACGGACCCCTCCCAGCCTTTGAAATCGAATTCATGCCAGTTTCAGTGCCAGCCAGGGCATCAGGCAGAATACGATTGTCAGGATCTTGTAGTTGGCGAGATACCTGAAATATGCCCTTTTCACGTCGGCGCGTTCCATCTGGAACATCCGGCCGTGAATCCCCGCGATCCAGTCCTGAAGGACTATGATCATCAATGTGGTAAAGCCCAAAAGGGCGATGTTCAGGACCGTCATCCAGCCGAAGACGGTCGTCAGGATTTCCTGAGTCATGGTCGTCTCCTTTCCCGTAATATATGGGGTTCGCGAGGTGTGCTCACAATGACATGAGGTCGGGAAACGGCCCGAGGTGACCCAACGTCACAGGTCGCTGTCCTCCAAGGCGCTTTGCAAGATCGGGGCCAGACGTTCGGCCCATTCACGCTGTCCGGCATGGTCTGCGATCAGGTCATTGCGCAGTTCGATCAGCGCGTTCGGGCGACCGAAGCTGGTGCAGTGCTTATCGATCGCATCGCCGGGAAGAACCCCGGTATAGGGTTCGTTAACGCCAACACACAAATCGCCCTCTGCCTCGAGCCGGTTGATCAGCGGACGTGAGAAACGTTCATCCGGCGTGTGCAGGATTCCGATATGCCAGGGGCGCGGTTCGCGGCCCCGCAACTGACGGGTAAACGAATGCATCGACACGATCACCGCGTGCGGCAGGGCCGCCAACTGCGCCAGCGCCTCGTGATAGGGGCGGTAGCACATGTTCAGGCGGCGTTCCTTTTCGGCCGCGTCCGCTTGGCGGTTGCCGGGGATGATCGAACCGTCATAGAGCTTCATCAGTAGCGTCGGGTCGTCCTCGCCACGGTTCGGGTCGATCACCAGACGCGAGAAATTGGCGGCGATCACCGGAGCGTTGAGAATTTCGCCCAGATGTTTCGACACCTCGTAGGCGCCTACGTCATAGGCGATGTGACGCTCCATATCCTCGCGTGGCAGGCCAAGGTCTCCGCCGTTGATTTCGGGTGGTACGGTGTTGGTTGCATGGTCGCAGGTGATCAGCCAGCGGGACGGGCGATCCTCGCCGTGAATGAAAAACGGAGTGTACGTCATGAGCCTGTCATCAAGTTTGCCGCAGGTGTAGGGCAGTTGCTTCGGAAAGGGAATTGCGCAATAAGCACATCGAAGCACTGTTTGCGGTAACATTGAGTCATCGAGGAGAGCAAGACCGATGCGACGCCTGAGAAATGTGAAAATCGTGGCGACGCTGGGGCCGGCGTCCAACGACTATGACACCATTCGCGCCCTGCACGAAGCCGGAGCGGATGTCTTCCGCCTGAATATGAGCCACGGCAGCCATGATGAAATCCGCGAACGGCACCGGATCATCCGGCAGGTGGAAAAGGACCTGGAAAGCCCGATCGCGATTCTGGCCGACCTTCAGGGCCCGAAGCTGCGGGTCGGTGTGTTCGGCAATGGCGAAGAGGAATTGCAGGAAGGGGCCGCGTTCCGGTTGGACCTGGATCCGGCGCCGGGTGATGCTGACCGTGTCTGCCTGCCGCATCCCGAGATTTTCGCCGCACTGGAACCGGGTGCGCGCCTATTGGTCAACGATGGCAAAATTCGCCTGATCGTTGCCGATTGCGGTCAGGATTTCGCCAATTGCACGGTCGAGGTCGGCGGTACGATCTCGAACCGCAAGGGGGTGAACGTGCCGGACGTGGTGCTTCCACTGGCGGCCCTTTCGGCCAAGGACCGTGACGATCTGGAATTTGTCTGCCAACTGGGCGTGGACTGGCTGGCGCTCAGCTTCGTGCAGCGGGCACGGGACGTCTATGAAGCCCGCACGCTGGCCGATGGCCGGGCCGCGATCCTGTCCAAGATCGAAAAGCCCGCCGCTGTCGAGGCATTCGAGGACATTCTTGATGCGTCTGATGGGATCATGGTCGCACGCGGCGATCTGGGCGTTGAATTGCCGGTGTCGGCTGTGCCCCCGATCCAGAAACGACTGGTACGCAGATGCCGGGCCGCGGCCAAGCCGGTGATTGTGGCCACGCAGATGCTGGAAAGCATGATCGAAAGCCCGATGCCGACGCGCGCCGAAGTTTCGGACGTGGCCACGGCGATCTATGAGGGTACCGATGCCATCATGCTCAGCGCGGAATCCGCTGCCGGTGATTACCCTGTCGAGGCGGTTCAGACCATGAACAAGGTTGCCATCGAGGTCGAGGCCGACCCGACCTACACGCAGATCATCGCGGCCTCGCGTTCGGCCAAGGGGACGACGATCGCCGATGGTATCGTCGCCGCCGCCCGCGAGATTGCTGAAAAGACGGATATCAAGGCCATCTGCTGCTTTACCCAAAGTGGCACAACAGCCTTGCTGACCGCCCGTGAGCGCCCCGGTGTTCCGATCATCGCCATGACGCCGGCCCGAGGCACCGCACGGCGCCTGTGCCTGAGCTGGGGCTGCCATTGTGTCATGACGCCCGAGCTTGAGCGGTTCAAAGGTGCTGTGGTCAACGCAGCCCGTGCTGCCCGCGCCGGTGGGTTTGCGTCCGAGTCCGATCAGATCGTGGTTACCGCAGGGGTGCCGTTCAACGTGCCGGGCACCACCAATATTCTGCGCATTGCCCCCTGTGACGAACGGTTGATCTACAACACCGACCCCGGTTGAAGAGATAACGGTGCCCCGCCATGTCGCAGGGGTGCCTGAGCAGGGGTGGAAAAGCCAAGATTTTGCTCGAAACCCCCTTGCCAGTATGGCCGAACTTGCGTAAACGGCGCTTCTGATCGCGTGACCGGCCGAGATGGCATGCCGAGTCGCGTTTGAAACCGAACCCGGAAAAGGAGACGGAAATGCCTAAGATGAAGACAAAAGCGAGCGCCAAGAAGCGCTTCAAGGTGACTGCGACCGGTAAGGTCCTTGCTGGCCAGGCCGGCAAACGGCACGGCATGATCAAGCGGACCAAGAAATTCATCCGCGACGCCCGTGGCAACACCACCCTGTCCGCCCCCGACGCCAAGATCGTCAAGGGCTACATGCCCTACGACCGCTAAGAGGAGATTAAGAGATGTCCCGCGTTAAAGGTGGAACCGTAACTCACGCCCGTCACAAGAAGGTTATCAAGGCCGCCAAAGGTTACTATGGCCGCCGCAAGAGCACCTTCAAGGTTGCCCGTCAGGCCGTCGACAAGGCCAACCAGTACGCAACCCGCGACCGTAAGAACCGCAAGCGCAACTTCCGCGCGCTGTGGATCCAGCGTATCAACGCTGCTGTCCGTTCGCATGACGAAGCACTGACATATTCCCGCTTCATCAACGGCCTGAACCTGGCCGGTATCGAAGTGGACCGCAAAGTTCTGGCCGACCTGGCCGTGCACGAACCGGAAGCGTTCGGCGCGATCGTAGCCAAAGCTCAGGCTGCTCTGACTGCCTGATCCTCTGAAAAGAGACAGTGAATAAAGGGCCGTCCCATTGGGGCGGCTTTTTTTCTCGTTGCAGTGCATTTTCGGCATCTCCAGAAAGTAACTCCTTCTGACAGGGAAATTCTTGTCTTATGCTGGGCTGAAGCTGGGGCTCTGGAGGGAGCGATGCTGGAAACTCAGGCTGTCAGAACCCAAACACAAGCAGATGCCGTTTATTCGTTGGCATACGAGTTCACGGACTGGCTGCGCGAACGCTATCCGGAAATGGCGGCAGATATTGATGTTTACCTCAAACACCAGAAGTTTGATGAGCAGATCCGAGATGTGCTGATCCATTTCAGCCCGCCAAAAGGGGAATGCCTGCTTGCCGTCAATAATGGGCAAGCGATCGGAATTCTGATGTTGAAGGATCTCGGAGAGGGGACTTGCGAAATGAACAGGATGTTCGTTCGCGAAACCGCGCGGGGGCTGGGGGTAGGCCGGGCTCTGGTCCAGGAACTCAAACGGCGGGCACGGGAAATGGGCTTCAGAACCATGACGCTGAGCGCCCTGCCGCGCCACCACGAAGCTCTGGCCCTTTATCGGGCGAGCGGGTTCCAGTTAGATGATCGCGCAAGGGATGCTGGAAACTCGGCAAACGCTGTTCTCATGAAAATCAATCTGGATGCGCTTTCCGAATAATGGCTGGCCCTGCGGTTTTTGCTGACAAGAAACCAGATAGTGGTCAAAAAAAACCGGCGCTAAAAGCGCCGGCTCAATTTGCGTATCACCTCAGGTCTGTTTACCCGAACACACGCCCCAGCGCGCCGTCAACGGCGTCGGTGATCTGGTCAATGTCATCTGCCGTTGCGATCAGCGCGGGTGAGAAGCACAACGTGTTGTTGCGGCTGGGGATCGAGCGGTTGGTGGCCCCGATGATGACGCCCTGCGCCATACAGTCGGCCACGACCGCCTGAACTCTTTTCTCGTCCATCGGGTCCTTGGTGGCGCGGTCGGTTACCAGTTCGGCACCCAGGAACAGGCCCTTGCCGCGCACGTCGCCGATAACCTTGTGCTTTTCCATCAGCGCCTGCAGGTTGCCCATCATGCGGTTGCCCATATCGGTGCAGTTGCCCAGCAGGTTCTCGTCTTCGATGATGCGCATGTTCTCGATCGCGGCCGCCGGACCTGCGGTGCAGCCGCCAAAGGTCGAGATGTCGCGGAAGTAGTTCAGCGGATCGGATGCGTCGTCCTTGAACAGGTCAAAGACTTCCTCGGTGGTGACCATCACGGCAATCGCCGCATAGCCCGAGGCAACGCCTTTGGCCATGGTCACGAAGTCCGGCTTGATTCCGTATTGCTGATAGCCGAACCATGTGCCGGTCCGGCCGACGCCGCAGACGACTTCGTCGATATGCAGCAGCACGTCGTACTTCTTGCAGATCTCCTGCACCCGCTGCCAGTAGCCTTCCGGCGCTTCGATCACGCCACCACCGGCGGTCACGGGCTCAAGGCACAGCGCGCCAACGGTGTCGGGACCTTCGCGCAGGATCACTTCTTCGATCTGGTTTGCGGCCCATTCACCGAAGTTTTCCTCGGGCGCGCCGTCCAGCTCGTGCTTGCGGTATTCCATGCAGTGCGGAACGCGTACGAAATCAGGCGCAAACGGACCATACTGCGCGGTGCGCTCGTCCTGGCCACCTGCCGACATGGTCGCCAGCGTCGAGCCGTGATAGTCGCGGTCGCGATACAGGATTTTGGTCTTCTTGCCGCCATAGCGCTTATGCGCGATCTGCCGGACCATCTTGAACGCTTTCTCGTTCGCTTCCGAGCCCGAGTTGGTGTAGTAAACGCGGCTCATTCCTGGCATCTTTTCGATCAGATTTTCAGCAAAGATCGAACCGGGAATCGAACCTGCGGTATTGGCGAAATAGCACAGCTTCATCAGCTGGTCGTACACAGCCTTGCAGATCGATTCGCGGCCATAGCCCACGTTGACCGTCCAGACCCCACCGGATACGGCATCCAGATGCTCTTTGCCTTTCTGATCCCAGACGCGCATGCCCTTGCCTTCGACAATGATGCGCGGGTCACTGGTTTCAAAAGGTTTATGCTGCAGCAGATGGTGCCAGATATGGGCGCGGTCGGCTTCGACTACGCGCGAAAGATCGTTTTCGTTGAACGTGCCGTCCATGACATGTCCTTTCCAAAATGCAGTGCCCGGCGGCGAAATCAGCCCTGTCCCGGGAAGTGTTTCCGATGGCCCAGATCACCTTGAAAGGTGCTTTGTAGATAGGGCCAGATCGCATCATCCCGTATCTCCAGAGCATACGCCAGAGTATTTTTACGGATTTGCACAGCCCTGTCTTTGTGGTGAAGTCTACCGGCACGAATTGGGAGGACCAGCGGATGTCAGGCACCAACATCTATACCCGCCATCTGGATAAAAGCGGCGCGAACTACACACCGTTGTCTCCGCTGAGCTTTATCGAAAGGACGGCGCAGGTTTATCCGGATTATCCGTCCGTGGTTTACGGTGATCGCAGGTATACGTGGGAGGAAACCTACTCGCGTTGCCGCCAGCTTGCCGGGGCGCTTGCGGCGCACGGAATCGGGCAGGGGGATACGGTGTCGATCATAGCGGCCAATCTGCCTGAAATGTACGAGGCGCATTTTGGCGTGCCAATGGCAGGGGCAGTGCTGAACGCGATCAACACCCGGCTGGATGCTCCGATCGTTGCGTTCATCCTGAACCATGCCGAAGCCAAGGTTCTGCTGGTGGATCCCGAGTTTTCAGGCGTGGTCAACGAGGCGTTGAAACAGGTCGATCACGAGGTTTTGGTCATCGACATAGAAGACCCAAGTTTTGCCGGCGACAAAAAGATCGGATCAGTCACCTATGGTGATTTTCTGGCCACGGGTGATCCGCACTACAACTGGTCGTTGCCTGCAGATGAATGGGACGCCATCACGCTGAACTATACCTCCGGTACGACCGGAAACCCGAAGGGCGTCGTCTACCACCACAGGGGTGCCGCCTTGAACGCGCAATCGGATATTCTGGACTGGGACATGCCGAAACACTCGGTGTATCTGTGGACCCTGCCGATGTTTCACTGCAACGGGTGGTGTTTCCCATGGGCCATGGCGGCCAATGCCGGGGTTTCGGTCTGCCTGCGTGCAGTGCGGGATGAGCCGATCTATGCCGCTTTCCGAGAGGAGAAAGTAACCCATTTCTGCGGTGCCCCCATTGTTCTGAACATGCTGGCAAATGCCCCGGACCACCTCAAGGTTTTTGATCATCCCATCAAGGTGATGACCGCCGGTGCGCCGCCGCCCGCCGCCGTCATCGAAAAGATGGAGGCCATGGGCGTTGAAGTGACCCATGTTTACGGGCTGACCGAGACATATGGCCCTTCGGTTGTCTGTGCGTGGAAAGAGAAATGGAATGAGAGGGGCGCGGATGAACGCGCTGCGCTGAAGGTGCGGCAGGGTGTGAAATACACGGCGCTGTCCGGCCTGATGGTCGCGGATCCGGAAACACTGGAACCTGTTCCGGCCGATGGCGAAACCATGGGTGAGATTTTCATGCAGGGCAACGTCGTGATGAAAGGGTACCTGAAAAACCCGGATGCCACGGACAAGGCGTTCCGGGGTGGTTGGTTCGCTTCGGGCGATCTTGGGGTGATGCACCCCGACGGCTATGTCGCGCTGAAGGACCGATCCAAGGACATCATCATTTCGGGGGGCGAAAACATCTCATCCGTCGAGGTTGAGGGGATTCTTTACAAGCATCCCGCCGTGATGGAGGCGGCAGTGGTCGCGCGCCCGGATGACAAGTGGGGCGAAACACCCTGTGCATTTGTCGAACTGAAGCCGGGCAGGGAAGCAACTGAGGCTGAAATTATCACTTTCTGCCGGGACAACATGGCCCATTTCAAAACGCCCAAAACGGTAGTTTTCGGCGCATTGCCCAAGACTTCGACCGGCAAGATACAGAAATTCAAGCTGCGTGATCAGGCGCGAGGGCTTTCTTAGGTCCTGGCGTCATCGAATATTGACAGATCGAGAGGCAGCATCTCTCCCATCCAGATCGCGCGGTCACGGTGATCGCTCAGATGGTCGCCGGTCTCGGGGTGGGTAAATACGGTCAAACCCCTGCGGTTTATCATAAGCCAGGGAATGACCCGGTCGAATGCCTCCGGCCCAAAGCCCAACTGGCAACTCCACCGGGGGTGGGGGCCGACATTGCGCGCATGCATTCGGCCCACCTGAACGGGAAACAGGCGCGCGGCTTCTTCACAGACACGCCGGGCGGTTTCCTGTGTATCTGCGTCAAAATAGACATGGGCGTGATAGCCGGTAATTTCAGTCATATAGGGCCTCGATCATCATTCATCGGCCAAAGTGTACCGGCTGCACGGCTTCCTAGCCATCCTTGCCAAACACACAGAGACTGTGCGCTGAATCAGGTTGGGGCGTGCGCGTCAGGATGTGCCGCTGCAAACGCCGGGTGTTTGGTGCACGCGGCCTCAACTTGCAGGATTCGGGGCATTCCGCTCAGGTCGACCTGCCAGCGGCGCGCATTGTACATCTGCGGCATCAGGCACAGATCGGCCAGACCGGGCGCGTCTCCGGTGCAATACGAGGATTGATCGAACCCGCCCAGCAGGTCTTCAAACGCCAGCAGGCCGGGGCGAATGAAGTGACGCATCCAATCCCCGGGCATGTCACCGGCCCCGCCGCTCAGCGTGGTGGCATGGCGCGCGACGGAAAGGTTGCAGACGGGATGCAGGTCGACGGCAATGGAATGCGCCAGGGCCTGAACTTTGGCACGTTTGCCTGCGTCAGCTGGCAGCAGCCCCAGATTTCGCGTTTGATCCAGATACTCAAGGATTGCCAGAGACTGGGTCAGCCGCAGGCCGTCAATCTCCAGAACAGGAACGAAACCCTGTGGATTCCGGGCCAGGTGGGCTTTGGATTTATGTTCGCCCGCAACCAGATCGACGACTTCCGACCGATAGGGGATGCCAGCCAGATTAAGGGCGATCCGAACCCGGTAGCTGGCCGATGACCGCCAATAGTCATAAAGAACGACGTCACTCATCCTCGTCTCCGCTGCCAAATCACCCCTGCTCCTTTTTTGCCCATATGCTGAAATGGTTGAGGCCGTCCCTGACGGAGACCTGTGGGGACCAGTTCAGCAGGCGGCGTGCCTTCGAGATATCGGCCAGAGCATAGCGAATGTCGCCGGCGCGGAAATCGCCGGTGACTTGGACGCCGTTGCGCGCGTCCCCGACAAGGTCGATCAGTTGCCGGGCCACGTCGATGATGGTCGCCGCCTCGCCCGCGCCGATATCCACGATCTGATCCGAGAAACTGTCCAGCGCGACGGTGCTGGCAAAGGCGCGCACAACGTCGTCGACATAGACAAAATCGCGGGTGATGTCGCCGTCCTCGAAGATGTTGAGCGTCTTGCCCTGCATGATCTGGTCGGCAAAGATCGAGATCACGCCGGTATAGGGGTTCGACATGGACTGCCCCGGGCCATAGACGTTCTGCAGACGCAGAATGCCGACCTCGGTCGGGGTGCCCCAGAAGGCCTGGGTCAGCAGGTATTCCTGCATCAGCTTGGTCGAGGCATAGATCGAGGCGGGTGCCACCGGGCAGGTATCGGCATTGGTCGGCACCGGCCTCAGGGTTTCGCCGCTGGCCGATTTCGGCAGGAAGTCTCCGTTCGACATGTCCTGGCTGGTGCGGGCGACCGCAGGC
>NZ_JBXWOP010000010.1:0-177132 GCF_059610965.1 Ruegeria sp. CDSB136 | reverse complement strand
CACCAACACCATGATTTATATCGGAAATAACACGATCACGACAGCGGAAACAGCGACTTACTTGGGGAATGTGGGCTAAACATATTGCGATCCTTCAATTTCTTGAAGGATCACCCAAGACCGCGATTCTGGCAACCGGGCGGTCTTACAGACATTTGTTGGAGGCGAAACCGTCGCTGGAGGCATCTCCGTGCGCCGGACCCTGCGACCGAAAGAATAGGGAAAATGTCGCAAACTCAACGAGCAAACGTTTGGCAATTGCCCCTTTTGCGGCATTTCGGCGCAACTGCTACCGTGATCGCGCGGTGGAGTGACAGAACCGCTTTGGTTTCCCAGTTGCCACCAACCACTTTATCGACGAGACAGGCCAATTGACGACCCCGTGTATGCCTGCGCCAAGGTCTATTCCTGTGTTGTTTTGTTCCAATTTGCGTAATAGGTTTCCGCCGAAATGATTTTGCAGCGGATAATATCGGTGGTCCTGGCAGCAATTCTGGTCTTATTGACCGGGTTCGCAAGTGTTGCCCATGACATGCCGCTGCATTGCAACGATGGACATTGTGACGAAGTTCCGTCTTTGGAGCGATCTCCGCACTTGGTTCGTTTGTCGCCGACCGGCCATCACGAAACGGACGGCGCAGACCATGATGGATGCAATCCTTTCCTCTGCAACTTGATGTTACTTGCCTCCGAGACGTCGGATGCATCACCAGACCAGTTCGAACAGGTATTGAATTGGCAGGTAAGCGAACTTTCGGCGCTGCGTGAGCCGGAACATCCTGACAGACCACCTAACTTCTGAAACGGCACTTCGACGCCGGGTGCACGCGCCTGGTGTTTCTGCTTGGCCGCCGCTCAGCGCGGTCAATATTCTGTTTCATAAGGTCAGGAAGAACCATGAACCGAAAATATCTCGTTATCGGTGTGTGTGCCGTGGCGGTTGCTGCTGCCTCCATTATGCTGCGGCCCGGTACGTCTGAAATTGCCACTCCGTCGTCCCCTGCCGCAGGGGATGCCATGGTGGCCATTCAAATGCCCCCGATCGAGGGCAACGCTGCCATTGGACAGCGCATCTTCGACGAGGCCTGCGCCGCGTGCCACGGCACCAATGCTGTCGGAATTGAAGGTGCCGGACCTCCGCTGATCCATGTTATCTATGAACCCAGCCATCACGCCGACGAATCCTTTCAGCGCGCAGTTGCGACAGGTGTAAGAAGCCATCACTGGTCGTTCGGAGATATGCCGCCGGTCGAAGGCTTAACCCGTGGCGACGTTGCCATGGTTGTCGCCTATGTCCGCGAAATCCAGCGCGCCAACAGAATTAACTGAGGAACACTCTATGAAGACGCTCACGATCCTTGCTCTGCTTGCCACGCTTGCCACGGGTGCGCTTGCGCATTCCCGCGTGGACACGACGACGCCAGAAAACGGTGCGACGATTGCAGAAGTCCCGTCTGAAATCAGTTTCAACTTTGCGGACGACATCCGTCTGACCCGAGTGGAGATGACCCATCAGGATCTTCATTCGGTCCCGCTCGACATTGGGAACCAGACCAGTTTTGATCGCCTCTTCACCCTCCCGCTTCAGGATATGGGGGCAGGCGCCTATCGCATAGAATGGCGCGGTCTGGGCGTGGACGGCCATGCGATGCAGGGCGAATTTTCCTTTACGGTTGACTGAGGATGCCGGACGTCTGGGGCATTGCCGCGATCCTGTCAAAACTCCTGCTGTATGTTGGCATTGCAGGATCCGCCGGGTTGGTGATCATGCGCGCCGCTTTTGCTGATCTCCTCTCGTCGCTGAGCGGCCGGATGCGCATCCATACTGCGCTCTTGGCTGGGCTTGCGATAGTCGCGTCTGTCATTGGATTCATGCTGCGCGGGGCCGCCCTGACCGGCGGCGCTGATGGGATGAGCGATCCCGAGATGCTGGGGCTTTTGTGGCAAACACCGGTCGGTGATGTTCTGGTCTATCGACTGGTCGGCGTGGCCATGATCCTTGTCGGGTTGTTCGTGCCGTATGTCGGTCAATGGATATCCCTTGCCGGCGGTGTGCTGGCGCTGTGGTCATTCGCGCAGATTGGGCATGTGCCCGGCCTGGAACAAAGCGGCGTAAGGCTTCTGTTGCTATTGCATCTGCTTTGCCTTGCGTTCTGGATCGGCATTCTTGGTCCGTTACGGCGCTTGTCGTTACAGCCCGAATACTTGGACGAGGCCGCAGCGCTGGGAGATCGTTTCGGGCAAGCCGCTTCGGTCATTGTCCCGGTGTTGATTTTGGCTGGCTTGCTGATGTCCTGGCTTCTGTTGGGTGATCTTCGAAGCCTTTTTGTTTCGGGCTACGGGCAGGCGCTTCTCATCAAACTGGGGCTGGTGGCGCTGGTGCTGGTGATGGCTGCCGCCAACAAGTTTCGGTTTGTCCCTGCCATGCAGGCAGGTGATCACGACGCAGCGCGGCATCTGGCACGCTCCATCGAAATAGAAACTGCGGTCATACTGGTCGTGTTCGCCGCAACCGCTACCCTTACCAGCGTCCTCACCCTTCCGAATTGAGGTTTAAGATGAACCGAAGAGAATTCCTGATCACGACAAGTTCAATGGCATTGGTTCCCGGCGTCGTCATCGCGGCGGCTCCATTGAACCTGATTGCACAGCCAGTCTCTGCGCAAATCCTGCCGGAAGGCGATCCGGCAACGCCGATGCTTGGCTTCAACGGCAGCACGCCCGGTCCGGTCCTTCGCGTCCGTCAGGGCGAGATTTTCGACATCCGTTTTCTCAATCAGATAGACGACGGCTCGGCGGTTCATTGGCACGGGTTGCGGACAGACAATGCGATGGACGGCGTGCCGGGCCTGACACAGGACGTTGTCGAAACGGGTGCAGAGTTCGCCTATCGCTTTCGCGCGCCGGACGCCGGAACCTTCTGGTATCACTCGCATAACCGGTCCTGGGAACAGGTTGCAAAGGGGCTTTACGGACCCCTGATCGTCGAGGAGCAATCCCCGCCTGATGTGGACCATGACGTGATCGTCATGATTGATGATTGGCGCCTGACCGAAGACGGCACACTCGCCGATGGCTTTGAGAACATGCACGATCAGGCGCATCAGGGTCGGCTTGGCAATTATGCCCGTGCGCTTTTCGAACCGGACGCGTCCGTTCGTCTTGGTGACCGTGTGCGCTTGCGGTTGATCAACGTCGCGACTGACAGGATTTTCCCAATTGAACTTGAAGGCATTGACGGCAAGACAGTTGCACTGGACGGTATGCCGCTTTCCAATCCGCAAGAGGTTTCTGACCTGGTTTTGGCCCCGGCCCAACGGGTTGATATCATAGCGGATGTCACTTCCGCTGAAACAATCGCATTTGTATTTCCGACCCGGGATGATCCTTACCAGCTGGGCGAAATCCCGGTTGAGGGAGAGAACACAGCGCGACAACCATCAGAGATATCCGCGCTGCCGCCAAACGCGACGGTGCGGCCCGACTTGGACAATGCCGTTTCCCTGACCTTGACCATGGAGGGCGGGGCCATGAGCCAAAGAATGATGCAGGGGCTGATGGAAGAGGGCATCTGGGCGTTCAACGGACAGTCCGGCCTTGCAGATACCCCGTTCCACAGCTTCCAACGCGGACAGACTGCGCGCATCCAACTGGTGAACGATACCCGCTTTCCACATGGTATCCATCTGCACGGGCATCACTTTTTCGAGGTCGAAGCCGACGGTAATTTAGGTGCATTCCGGGATACAACGCTGATTGATCCGGGTGCAACGCGAGACATCGTTTGCGTGTTCGACAACCCCGGCAAATGGCTGATGCACTGTCACATGCTGGGCCATCAGGCGGCGGGCATGAAAACCTGGGTCGAGGTCGCATGAAACGCGTTCTGATCATCGCAGCCTTTAGCGTTGCAACCGGGGCAATCGCAGGTCACGAACTGGATGGCCGGGACTTGGCCAGCGGTCAGGCCCTTTACGCTGAACATTGCGCGTCCTGTCACGGTGCAAACCTCGAAGGACAACCGAACTGGCAAACGCCAGACGAAAACGGTGTCTTGCCCGCGCCTCCCCATGATGAGACGGGGCACACCTGGCATCACGATAACCTACTTCTTTTTGAATACACCCAATTAGGTGGAGAAAAAGCTTTGGCGGTACGCGGAATCAGCGACTTCGCAAGTGGAATGCCCGGGTTTGAGGAAGTAATATCCGACGATGATATCTGGGATATCTTAGCCTACATTCGATCAACCTGGTCTGAACGTGCGCAGGAAATTCAGGCCTCCAGAAACCCGCCGCACGACTGACACCGCTAATAGCCGGTTAACGCCGACGAACCGCGTCTGGACGTTTGCCGCACACAATGATCTAAATTTGAGTTGCTTGAAGAAGTGGTGGGCGACCCTGGAATCGAACCAGGCGTGCGTCTCCGCGAGGGAGTTACAGTCCCCTGCCACACCTTGCGGCCTGTCGCCCACTGTCAGGCGTTGCACCTGACGTGGAGGCGTGATTACTAGCGCCTTAAAGGAGCGTCAACAGGAAAATTCCGCTTTGGCGCAGGAAACCGAATTCCCGGCCCGGAGGCCCTTAAAATGAAGAAACCCAAATGGGTCGTCGAAAAGGAACAGGCGCGCAAAGCAGCCGCGTCCGAGACTGTCTGGTTGTTCGGACTGCACGCCGTCCGTGACGCGCTCATGAACCCGAAGCGTCAGAAATTGCGTCTGATCGTTACCCTGAACGCGCAGGCCAAGCTGGCGGAAGCCATTGAATTTGCAGGAATTGAAGCCGAGCTGGTTGATCCACGCAAGTTCACCGCGCCGATCGATCCGGGGTCGGTGCATCAGGGCGCGGCGCTTGAGGTCAAGCCGCTGGACTGGGGTGGGCTGGCCGAAAACTGCATCGGTCGTGAACACCCGCGTGTCATTCTGCTGGACCGGGTCACCGATCCGCACAACGTCGGGGCGATTCTGCGCTCGGCCGAGGTGCTGGGTGCAAGCGCCGTTGTCGGCACACGCCACCATTCGGCGCCGGAAACCGGAGCGCTGGCGAAAACCGCCAGCGGCGCGCTCGAACGCCAGCCCTATCTGCGGGTGCGCAATCTGGCGGACGCAATCGTCGAGCTGCAGAATATGGGGTTTCTGGTGCTGGGGCTGGACGGCGAGGCGGATCAGACCATCGAAACCACGTTGGCCGGCAAGCTGGACCGGCCGGTTGCACTGGTGTTGGGTGCCGAAGGCCCCGGTTTGCGGCAGAAAACCAAGGAAACGGTCGATCATCTGGTGAAAATTGACGCAGCGGGCGGTTTCGGGTCGCTCAACGTCTCAAATGCGGCTGCGATTGCCCTATATGCATCGAGGCACAAATAACAGGAGAGCGTCATTCCCAGCCCGTCGAAAATTGCCACTTGCTGTTACTGCGGCACGCGTGCCGCGCTGGTTCTGCAGGGAAAACAACGTCACGAGCTCAGCTGTTCCAGTTGTGGTGCCCCCCTGCACGACCTCAAGATGTTGCCCAAACGAAAGCTGACGGAAGAAAGGCAAGTGCGTCCTGCCAAGTCCAAGGCTCGAACGCCGAAATACAAATACAAGAAACGGAAAAAAGGTGTATTCTCGCGCGTGCTGGATGAAGCCTGGGATGTGATCGAAGATATCTTCGACTGACTTGTTTCTTCGGCGACACGGGTGTTCACAACCGCGTCAAGGGGGGTTTCATGGCGCTGAAAAAGTTGCATTTTGACGGTCTCGAATTCTAAGAACTCAGACCGACGATGCTGACCCGACGTTTCTTCATTGGCGCTATGGCCGCTATCATGTTCGCACCTGCCGTCCAGGCGCAGGATGCGCCGGTCTATTTTGCCACAGATGGTGCCGCAATGGCGGGCTATGATCCCGTGTCCTATTTCGTGGATGACGCACCGGTGCTGGGCCACGCCGAGCATTCGTTGATGTGGAAAGGCGTTGAATGGCATTTCGCATCAGCCGAGAACCAGGAGCGGTTCGAGCGTGATCCGCGTGCCTTTGCGCCTCAGTTCGGCGGATATTGCGCCTATGCTATGGCTCTGGGTCTTCTGTCCAGCACCGACCCAATGGCGTGGAGGGTCGTGGATGGCAGGCTTTATTTGGTGCATTCGCTCGCGATCGAGAAAGTGTGGCAGGAAGACATGGCGCTGAACATTCGCATGGCCGAGGAGCACTGGCCCTCGGTTCTGTACAAGTGACAGGCGAAACTTCGCGTTTTTTTGATCTGTCATCACAAAAATGCGCGCACCCTCTTTTTTTTGCCGAACTCATGCCTAAATGTCACAGTGACCGCGGAACGGAACTGCCGCGGGTCATTTCACTGTCCCTCGTTCCAACAACTGGCGCTCAGGTCCGACCTGGGCGCTTTTTTCTTTTGAACGCAGCGATTAGGGTGCCCTCATGGCAGATTATTCCGATGAGTTCCTGAAAGGCATCCTGCAACGCACCAAAGTTGTGGCGGTCGTCGGGGTGTCGATGAACCCGGTGCGGCCCAGTTATTACGTGGCGCGATACCTTTCGCTGAAAGGATACCGGGTCATTCCGGTCAATCCGGGACATGCAGGGAAGCAATTGTTCGGTCAGACCGTTCATGCGTCGCTGTCGGATATTTCCGAACCTGTCGGCATGGTGGACATATTTCGCAGATCCGAAGCCGTGCCACCGATTGTGGACGAAGCTTTGCAGGCTTTTCCAAAGCTCAGGACAGTCTGGATGCAGATCGGTGTCGAACATGAAGGCGCGGCAGCAGCCGCACAGGCCAGAGGTGTCGATGTGGTCATGAACCGATGCCCGAAAATCGAATATCAGCGGCTTTTCGGGGAATTGCGCATGGGCGGGTTTGCCACCGGGATCATATCGTCAAAGCTGTGACCGTCAGCCGCCACCTGCTGTTTTCAGCCGGGCAACCTGTTGCAGACGCCGCTTTTCCAGAACCTGATCGCGCGGGACCCACTCGTAACGTGTGTCCTCGACCAAAGGTCCCCAGTACAGCACTCCACCATATCGCCACGGGTCCAGTACGATCCCTTCGTACATGGTTTCTCCGCGTCGGCTGATAATGGCGGTCGAGTGGTCGATTCGGAACGGGTTGTCGGCATTGGCGATGGCGCGGTGCAGGGTCAGTGTTTCGAACTCTTCCTGTTTTAGGCGCCGTTCAATGTCTTCGGCCCAGTGCCAGCACAATCCGCGCGGACGCAAGCCCTTATTGACCTTTGCGTTATGGATCAGCGGCGGGTCGGTGATCTCATATTCCTCGACCAACTGCGCGGTGTAGCTGTAGGCGACCCGCGCCGCGCGCTGCGCTTCTGCGGGGTCGATATCGGGTCCGAGGCTTTGGATTTTCGCTGCCAGCCGTTGAACCTCGTCCCCGGTGGAACGGGGCGGCGCAGAACAGGCCGCCAGGATGGCAAGCGTCGCCACAAAAACCAATGCTCTGATCATCGCGCGCGTTCCCTGATCCGTGGCACCCTGACACAGCACTATAGCGGGCAGGAGCAGCGCACGAAACCCACGCTTAGCCCTTGGGACGCGCCGCTTTTTCGGCAATGCCGCTGATGCCCTGACGCCGGGCAAGCTCGTTCAGAACGTCATCCAACGCCACATCACGCGCGGCCAGCATCACCAGCAGGTGATACAGTACATCCGCCGCCTCGGACGTCAGTCTGGCCCGATCGCCCTTGATGGCTTCGATGATGGCCTCGATGGCCTCTTCACCGAACTTCTCGGCGCACTTTTCGGGGCCCTTGGCAAGCAGTTTGGCGGTCCAGCTCAACTCGGGGTCGGTTCCCTTGCGCGTTTCGATGGTTGCGGCCAGTTCGTGCAGAATGCTCATGTCAGCCTCATCGGGATGCCTGCGGCGGCCATGTGTTCCTTGGCCTCGCGGATGGTGTATTCTCCGAAATGGAAGATCGAAGCCGCCAATACCGCGCTGGCACCGCCTTCGGTTACGCCTTCGACCAGATGATCCAGATTGCCGACCCCGCCCGATGCGATCACCGGTACATCCACCGCGTCCGAGATCGCGCGGGTCAGGGGCAGGTTGAACCCGGATTTGGTGCCGTCACGATCCATCGAGGTCAGCAGGATTTCCCCTGCGCCCTTGCCGACCACGGTTCTTGCAAACTCGACCGCGTCAATGCCGGTTGGTTTGCGCCCCCCGTGGGTAAAGATCTCCCACTTGCCGGGGCTGACGGTTTTGGCATCGATGGCGACCACGATGCACTGGCTGCCGAACTGATCGGCGGCCTCGGCCACAACATCCGGGTTCGCCACGGCGGCCGAGTTGAAACTGACCTTGTCGGCACCTGCCAACAGCAGCGCGCGGACATCTTCCCTGGTGCGGACACCACCGCCCACCGTCAGCGGAACAAAACACTGTTCCGCCGTGCGCTGCACCACATCGAACATGGTGCCCCGGTTTTCATGGGTGGCGTGAATATCCAGAAAGCAGATTTCGTCCGCGCCGGCGGCATCATAGGCCTTGGCCGATTCCACCGGGTCGCCCGCGTCACGCAAGCCGACGAAATTGACGCCCTTAACCACGCGGCCATCGGCAACATCAAGGCAGGGAATGATCCGTGTTTTGAGCATGGCATGTCCTTTGTTGGCGCACCTCTACCGGCAAAGCCCCGCCGATGCCAGACTTGTGATTGCCACATCTCTCGAACCTGTGAAAACTGGTCCTTATTTCATCCGGAGATCAATGAGATGCGTAACCTCTTTTTGACGACCACATTCATATTCACAGGAGCTGTCGCCGCGATGGCTGACGATATCATCAAAGTGGAGACAGCCAAATCCGTGCCCGAAGCGATGGACGCGCTCAAGGCCGCAGTCGGCAATGCGGGCGCCACGGTTTTCGCGCGTGTCGATCACGCAGCGGGCGCCGAGAAGGTGGGTATGACCATCCCGGCAAATCAGGTGCTGATCTTCGGCAATCCGGCGCTGGGCAAACCCGCCATGCAGGCCGACCCGCGCGCAGGTCTGTTCCTGCCGCTGAAAGTGCAGGCCTACGAGGACGAAAACGGGCAGGTCTGGCTGGCCTATGAAGACCCGAAAAAGACCATGGACGAACTTGATGCGGTCGAAAAATCCCCGGTCATCGAGAAAATGCGCGGGGCGCTGGCCAAGCTGACATCGGTCGCCGCTCAGTAGTCAGCTCAGGGCGCGAATGGCCTCGTTCAGATCGATCGCGCCGTCATAGAGCGCCCGGCCGGAAATCGCGCCGTTAAGTTCGACCCCGCAATCACGCAACGCGATCAGGTCGTCCAGCGAGCTGACACCGCCCGATGCGATGACTGGGATCGACACGGCGCGGGCCAGCGCCGCTGTGGCCTCGATATTGGGGCCCTGCATCGCTCCGTCGCGGTTGATGTCGGTGTAGATGATCGCGGCAACACCCGCATCCTCGAAGCTTCGGGCAAGATCCGTGACCTGCACATCGGTTTCTTCGGCCCAGCCCTTGGTGGCGACCATGCCATTGCGTGCGTCAATACCGACGGCTACTTGGCCGGGGAACTCTTGTGCCGCTTGACGCACCAGATCGGGGTTCTCGACGGCGACAGTGCCCAGAATGACGCGCGCGAGCCCCTTGTCGAGCCATGTTTCGATTGTTGCCATGTCACGGATGCCGCCACCCAGTTGGGCGGGCACATCACAGGCCTTCAAAATCGCCTCGACCGGAGCGGCATTGACGGGTTCCCCTGCAAAGGCGCCATTCAGATCGACCAGATGCAGCCACTCGCAACCCGCTTCGACGAAGGCGCGGGCTTGCGCGGCAGGGTCTTCGTTGAACACCGTGGCCTTGTCCATTTCACCGCGCAGCAGGCGCACGGCCTGGCCGTCTTTTAGGTCGATGGCGGGGTAGAGGATCATGTCGGGCGGCCCTATATCAATGTTATCCGCGCGGGATATCGCACACACAGGGCAGGGGATGCAACGCGACGCAAAGTCAATCTTGCCCGATGGCGACCGGCGCGCCAGACTGCTTGCAAAACAGGGAGGATATCATGAAGAAATTCGTTCTGGCCGCAGGGTTTGCCGCCTTGGCAAGCGGCGCTTATGCGGCCGATCCGGTTGATGGCATCTGGAAGACCCAGCCCGGTGACACCGGCGGGTATCTGCATGTTTCCATCGGATCGTGCGGCAGTGCCGTCTGCGGCACCATCGACACGGCGTTTGACGCCAACGGCGATGAGCAGCTGGACTACGAGAATTTGGGCAAACAGTTTATCTGGGACATGGTTCCGGAAGGTGGCGGGGCCTATGACAACGGCAAGATCTGGGCGCCGGACCGCGACAAGACCTACAACTCGAAAATGACGCTGGACAGCCAGAACCAACTGACCGTGAAAGGTTGCGTTGCCGGTGGCCTGATCTGCCGTGGGCAAACCTGGACACGCGTGCAATAGGCCGTCACGGAGCCCAGGTCAGGAAATTTCCGATCATACGCAGGCCGACATCCTGACTTTTCTCAGGGTGGAACTGCATCCCGACCATCGTGTCACGGCCAATCACGGCCGTGACCTCTTGGCCGTAATCCACATAGGCTAACCTCTGCGCCGGGTCCGTCACGCGGAAATGGTAGGAGTGCACGAAATAGGCGTGATCACCTGATTTCACCCCTTCAAACACCGGGTGTCTGCTTTCCAGAACCAGATCGTTCCAGCCCATATGTGGTACTTTCAACGCATGGTCTGACGGCTCGATACGAACCACGTCGCCCGCGATCCAATCCAAACCATCGGTTTCACGGTATTCATGGCCTTTCGAGGCCATCAGCTGCATACCGACGCAGATACCCAGAAAAGGGCGGCCCTTTTGTTCGACCGCTTCGACCATCGCGTCATAGATACCCTTATGGCCGCGCAGTTCGGCCGCACAGGCTGGAAACGCACCATCGCCGGGCAGAACCAGCCGATCAGCCCGCGCGACAACATCTGCGTCCGAGGTCACGACGACCTCACCCGCATCCAGTTCACGTGCCATGCGCTGAAACGCCTTTTCAGCGGAATGCAGATTGCCGCTTTCGTAGTCGATGATGGCAGTCAGCATCTACAATGCGCCTTTGGTCGACGGAATCGCATCGGCCTTGCGCGGGTCGGTCTCAACCGCCAGCCGAAGGGCACGGGCAACCGCCTTGAAGGCCGCCTCGGCGATATGGTGGCTGTTGAAACCGTGTAACTGATCTATATGCAGGGTGATACCACCATGGGTGCTGAGCGCCTGAAAGAACTCGCGCACCAGTTCGGTGTCGAAGGTCCCGATCTTGGGTGTCGGCAAATCCACGTTCCAGATCAGGAACGGACGGCCCGACAGATCCAGCGCACAGCGCACCTGAGCGTCATCCATCGGCAGGTGGCACTCGCCATAGCGGCGGATACCCTTCTTGTCGTCCAATGCCTGCGTCAGCGCCTGACCCAGTGCGATGCCTGTGTCCTCGACCGTGTGGTGATCGTCGATGTGATAATCGCCCTTGGCGCGGATCGTCATGTCGATAAGCGAATGGCGCGCCAGTTGGTCCAGCATGTGATCGAAGAAGCCAACGCCGGTCTGATTGTCATACTGGCCGGAGCCATCCAGATTAACCTCAACCGTGATCTCGGTCTCGGCGGTCTGACGGCTGATCTTTGCGCTGCGCATGGGCGAATTCCTTTTGATACAGGCGCGCTTATAGACGGGGATCGCCGGGCATATCCAGACCAAGCATCACATGCGCGCCAAACTGTTGCAGGGGATTGCGCCCGGGCGCGGCCCATGCCAGCCTGCGCGCAACTCAACAAACAGGGTCAACCCCATGTCCACCTGCGTTTTCATCCAGATCCGCTGCAAACCCGGTTCCACGTACAAGGTCGCCGAAGAAATCGCCCTGCGCGAAATCCATTCCGAGCTTTACTCGACCAGCGGCGAATTCGACCTGCTGCTGAAACTCTATATCCCCGAAACCGAGGATGTGGGGCACTTCATCAACGAAAACCTGCTGGTGATTCCCAATATCGAACGATCCCTGACCACGATGACGTTCAAGGCGTTCTGAAGACTACCCCAGCTCGAACGTCGTGATCCCATAGATACGGTGCAGATCAATTTCCGGCGCGTGGCTGGAATACATGCGGCCGGTTTCGAACACTTTGGTCAACCCCAGTTGTTGCGCCATCGCCATCGCTTGCGTGTTGGGGTTGGGCATGTCGATAAAGACCTCGGCATCCATCTGGTCAGCCGGAAGCGTCATCAGCAGCGACACCAAAAGCGCCTGCGCGATCTCGGGTGTGTCCGCAAACAATGGCCCGACCTTGTACCCGGCCAAGCACCGGCGCAGCGTTGCATAGCCTCTGATCCGGCCGCCTTCCTCAAACACCCGCGAGGTATGATTGGGTGCATCCAGCCAGGCCTGCAGGAACGTGTCGCGCGGGGCAGGAAACAGGCCCCGATCATAAGACTTCAGCTCATCCGTAAGTGTGTCGATCAGTGAAACCTGACCGTGGCCGGAACGGCCCAGGGCGTTGAGGATTTCACCCGCTGTGCCCGAAAAGCGGTAGTTGTCATAAGCCAGTTCGAACCCGAACTTTCGGTAATTGTCCTGCTGTTCGACGACCCCGTCCATGCCCATGTTCCGATGTTCGCAATGCGCCTTGACGGCCTCGGCAACCTGCAGCCCGTAGCCCGATCCGCGATATTCGGGCAGGACGATGTAAAAGCCCAGGAACGAATAGGTGTCGTCGTAATTCACCGCCGAGGCAGACGCGATCATCTTGCCATCCAGAAATCCGCCCTTGAATCCTTCGGGATCGGAGCTGCGGAAGCACACGGCGTCGTGAAGGCCGGGGTTCCAACCTTCGCGGCCGGCCCAATCAACAGCCGTCTGGACCTCATCCGCTGTCAGAGCGCGAATTACGTATTCTGGCATGGCGCATCTCCGTCGTGATTGCGTGCGACCCGAGAATGCCGCAGCAGATAACAAAGAACCAGAAATTTAAGGGAGGTTGGTATCTGGAGCGGGCGAGGCGATTCGAACGCCCGACCCTAACCTTGGCAAGGTTATGCTCTACCCCTGAGCTACGCCCGCATCAGATACATATGTGGTCCAAAGACCTCTCAATGGAGCGGGCGAGGCGATTCGAACGCCCGACCCTAACCTTGGCAAGGTTATGCTCTACCCCTGAGCTACGCCCGCGCCGTTGAGTGAGGCGTGAAGTATAAATTCTGGCGCAAAGCTGCAAGAGGAAAAACGCATCTTCCGCAAAATTTCTTTTCTGGCGACGGAAATCCGGACCCCATCCGTTCAACTGTCTGAACACGTCAGGAAAGAACGGCGGAGGTGACAGATGAACCCGAAAGAAACCCTGAAACTCTCGGTGCTGGTTGTTTCGATGTTCATGGCGGGCATCGTGGCGCAGGCCGGTGGCGACAAAGGGCAGACCGCCCAACAGATATGGCAGCCTGCATGCCCGGTTGAAGTCGAGGTGCTGGCTGGCTGACCCTAAAGCGCCAGCACGAGGTTGGTGACCGCAGCGACCAGAATGGCGGCAAATGTCAGCAACATTCCCGTCCGGCGCAGAATCACGATCTGAGGTGTACGCCCGAATCCGTAGGCATGCAGCAATCGTCCGGACAGAATCGCCAAACCCATCAGGTTGACCAGAACGCCCCCCGCACCTTGAATTTCGGCCATGGCGATCAGCAACAACGTGAACGGCGCGTATTCGACGCAGTTGGAATGCGTGCGGATGGCCTTGATCAGCGCCTTGTTGCCGCCGTCGCCAACCGAGATTTGCCCCATAAACCGCTGCCGGATGACGTTAAGGCTGAGCGCGAGAAACAGGAGGGCAATCAGCGCGGCGTAGATCGGGGTAATGGTCAGCATGGCGTGGCTCCGCAGGTGCATGAAAAAGGGCCGCGCAGTGTCCTGCGCGACCCGGCTGACATTAACCTGTTTGTCGGCTTATTCCAGTTCGACCAAAAGGTCCTTTGCGTCAATCTGGCCGCCAGGCTGAATGTGAACCGCTTTGACCACTGCATCGCGTTCGGCATGGATGCCGGTTTCCATCTTCATCGCTTCGATGGTCAGCAGCAGGTCGCCTTCCTTGACCTCCTGACCGGCGGTGACGGAAACGGTCGCGACAACGCCCGGCATCGGTGCGCCGATATGGTTGGGGTTGCCGGCCTCGGCCTTGGGCCGGGCCTGCGTGGTAGAGGTCACCAGACGGTTCGGCACCCGGATGACACGGGGCTGACCATTGAGTTCAAAGAAAACTTTGACCTCGCCCTTTTCATCGGTCTCACCAATCGCCTGACAGCGGATTTCCAGCGTTTTGCCCGGATCGATTTCCGCCGTGATCTCTTCCCCGGGCTCCATGCCGTAGAAGAAGGTGCGCGTGGGCAGGGTGCGGACCGGGCCGTAAACCCGGTGGCGGCCCATGTAGTCCAGGAAGACCCTGGGATACATCAGGTATCCGTTCAGATCCTCGTCATCGACCTCCTTGCCTTCCAGTTGCTTCGACAGTTCGGCGCGGGTAGCCTCAAGATCAACGGCGGGAACGTCCTTGCCGGGGCGCTGGGTGTTGGGCGCTTCGTCCTTGAGGACCTTCTTGATGATCGTATCGGGGAACCCGCCCGGAGGCTGACCCAGATTGCCGCGCATCATGTCGACGACAGAATCCGGGAAGGCCACATCAGTTTCGGGGCTTTCCACGTCGGCGCGGGTCAGCCCCTGGCTGACCATCATCAGCGCCATGTCACCGACCACCTTGGAGGACGGCGTCACCTTAACGATGTCCCCAAACATCTGGTTCACGTCGGCATACATCTGCGCCACCTCGTGCCAGCGTTCCTCCAGCCCAAGCGAACGCGCCTGCGCCTTGAGGTTGGTGAACTGGCCGCCGGGCATCTCGTGCAGGTACACTTCCGATGCAGGGGCCTGCAGGCTGGATTCAAAGGCCGCGTACTGGCCGCGAACGGCTTCGAAGTAGTCGCTGATCTCGCGGATGGCCTTGATATCCAGTCCGGTGTCACGCTCGGTATGGCGCAGCGCCTCGACAACGGTGCCCAGCGTCGCCTGGCTGGTGTTGCCACTGAAGCTGTCCATCGCGCAATCCACCGCGTCCACACCGGCCTCGGACGCGGCCAGAATGGTGGCGCTGGCGATGCCGGCGGTGTCATGGGTGTGGAAGTGGATCGGCAAGCCGACCTCTTCTTTCAGAGCACGGATGAGGATTTTGGCCGAAGCCGGTTTCAGCAGACCCGCCATGTCCTTGAGGCCCAGAACATGTGCGCCCGCGTCGCGCAGTTCCTTGGCCATGCCCACATAGTATTTCAGGTCATACTTGGCGCGATCGGGGTCCAGAATGTCACCGGTATAGCAGACGGTGCCTTCACAGATCTTGCCGTTTTCAACCACCGCATCCATGGCCACGCGCATGTTCTCGACCCAGTTCAGCGAGTCGAATACGCGGAAGACGTCGATATTCTTCGAGGCCTGACGCACGAACTCCTGCACCACGTTGTCGGGGTAGTTGGTATAGCCAACACCGTTCGCGCCGCGCAGAAGCATCTGTGTCATCAGGTTCGGCATCGCCTCGCGCAGGTCACGCAGACGCTGCCACGGGCATTCCTGAAGAAAGCGATACGCCACGTCAAAGGTCGCGCCGCCCCAGCATTCAACGCTGAACAGTTGCGGCAGGTTCGCCGCATAGGTCGGCGCCACCTTGATCATGTCGATCGACCGCATCCGGGTCGCCAGCAGGGATTGGTGGCCGTCCCGCATGGTGGTGTCGGTGATCAGCAACTGCCGCTGCGCTTTCATCCAGTCGGCCACGGCCTGCGGGCCCTTCTGCTCTAGCAGGTTGCGGGTGCCCATTTTGGGCTCACCCTTCAGGGCAGGGGGCCTGGCCTCTTTCAGATCGGCGCGCGGTTCGGGGCGATCCTTGGTCTCGGGGTGCCCGTTCACGGTAATGTCCGCGATATAGGTCAGAACCTTGGTGCCCCGGTCCCGACGGCGTTTGAACTGGAACAGGTCTGGCGTCGTGTCGATGAACTTGGTGGTGTATTCGTTCGACAGGAAGGTCGGGTGCTTCAGCAGGTTGATGACAAAGTCGATATTGGTGCTGACGCCGCGGATGCGGAATTCACGCAGCGCGCGGTCCATCCGATGGATCGCCTTGTCCGGCGTTGGTGCCCAAGCGGTCACCTTGGTCAGCAGCGAGTCGTAGTACCGCGTGATCACTCCGCCCGCATAGGCCGTGCCGCCGTCCAGACGGATGCCCATACCCGTGGCCGAGCGGTATGCGGTGATGCGGCCATAATCGGGGATAAAGTTGTTCTGCGGGTCCTCTGTGGTGATCCGGGTCTGCAGGGCGTGGCCGTTCAGTTGAACGTCCGACTGGCTGGCGGCCCCGGTCGCCTCGGCCAGCGTCTTGCCCTCGGCGATCAGGATCTGGGCCTGCACGATGTCGATGCCGGTAACTTCCTCGGTGACGGTGTGTTCCACCTGAACGCGCGGGTTGACCTCGATGAAGTAGAACTTGCCGGTTTCCATATCCATCAGGAATTCGACCGTGCCCGCGCATTCATAGTTCACATGGGCACAGATCTTGCGGCCCAGTTCACAGATTTCTGCACGCTGCTCCTCGCTCAGGTAAGGGGCGGGGGCGCGTTCCACGACCTTCTGGTTCCGGCGCTGGACCGAACAGTCGCGTTCGTAGAGATGGTAGATCTCGCCATGCTTGTCGCCCAGAATCTGAACTTCAACATGCCGGGCGCGGGTGATCATCTTTTCCAGATAACCCTCGCCATTGCCGAACGCGGCTTCGGCTTCGCGACGACCTTCCAGGACTTTCTCTTCCAGTTCGTCCTCGGACTCGATCGGGCGCATACCGCGCCCGCCGCCGCCCCAGGACGCCTTGAGCATAAGCGGATAGCCGATCTCGGCGGCTTCCTTGCGGATCGCGTCCATGTCATCGCCCAAAACCTCGGTCGCCGGGATCACAGGAACCCCTGCCTCGATGGCGACGCGACGGGCACTGGCCTTGTCGCCAAGCGCGCGCATGGTCTCGGCCTTGGGACCGATGAAAGTGATGCCGTTCTGCACGCAGGCATCCACGAAATCGGGATTCTCGGACAACAGACCGTAACCGGGGTGGATTGCATCAGCGCCGCATTCCTTTGCCACGCGGATGATTTCGTCAATCGACAGATAGGCGGCAACCGGGCCCATCCCCTCGCCAATGCGATATGCCTCATCCGCTTTGAAGCGATGCAGGCCAAGCTTGTCCTCCTCGGCAAAGACGGCAACGGTGCGTTTGCCCATCTCGTTGGCCGCGCGCATCACGCGAATAGCAATCTCGCCGCGATTGGCGATCAGGATCTTTTTGAAGTCGGTCATGTCAGGTCCCGGTCTTTATGGTGTGGCCGTGTTCATAGGCGGACAATACGCGCACGTATATCAGTCGTTCTGGGTAGAACCGGCATGTTATCGCTCGCAAACGCCGCCTGTTGGCGCAATCTACTTACACATGCTGCGATGCAGCATCAATATTTGTGATTGCAGATGTCACATTTTGTAAACTTGCGAGGCCCAACTGGCCCATATTGGCCTTCAGATCCTGCCGCAGGATGTCGATGACATGAGCGGGGCCGCGTTCGCCTAACGCCGCCAGACCAAAGAGAAACCCGCGCCCCAGCATGACAAAATCCGCGCCAAGGGCCAGCGCACGAAGGATATCCAGCCCACCTTCAATACCACTGTCAAAGATAATCGGCAGGTCCGTCGCTGCGCGTATGGCCGGTAGCGCATCGATACTGGCGGGCGCGCCGTCAAACTGACGGCCACCGTGATTCGACACCCATATGGCGTCAACGCCCGCCTTTTGCAGCGAAACGGCATCTTCCGGCCGCAGGACGCCTTTGACGACAAATGCACCATCCCAGTTGTCGCGCAGCCAGGATACGTACTCCATGTCCGGCGACGTTCTCAGAAGATACCCGATATGTGCCGTAGGAGGGAGGTTGAGGCTACTGTCCGAATACTTCTCGAGCGTGCGCATTCTGGGTGGTCCCTTACGCAGCATCCCCATGGCCCAGGCCGGGCATCGCGAAATCTGCGCCAGCAGGCGCGGCGTCAGCCTTGGCGGATGTGTCAACCCGGACCGCACCTGCCGTTCGCGCCGAGATGCAACCGGTACATCCGCAGTCAGCACCAGCGTCCGGAATCCCGCATCGCGCGCGCGGGCCAGCATATCGGTGCGGATGTCGGGATCCCGTGGCGGATACAATTGAAACCAGGCGTTTTCGCCGATGTGGCCGGCCAGATCTTCGGGCATCTGGCTGGCGACCGTAGACAAGGTGTAGGGAATGTTGGCCGTGGCCGCAGCGCGGGCCAGAATGCCTTCGGCATCCGGCCAGACCAACCCCGACATTCCAATGGGGGCGATACCGAACGGCAGGGCGCAGTCGTGATCCAGCAGCTTCTTGCTTGTGTCGAACTCCAGTTCGCCATGCAGGATCGACGGGGTCAGTGTAACCCGGTCCAGCGCTTCGCGGTTGCGCCGGATCAGGGTTTCAGCGCCGGTGCCACTTTCCACAAATTCCCAGACAAAGCGCGGTAACCGACGCCGCGCAAGTCGTTTCAAATCGGCAATGCCGGGATATGCACTGTGCAGGTCCATGAGGATTGATCCGATTTGCCGCGCGATTCGGCAAGTTTTTCAAGCGGCTGTCGAGGAAGACGGTTTGATTTTGGCCCCCTTGTTCCGAACCAGGCTGTCCCCGATGTCTGCGCCGCAGGACGCGGAACTGGCGACCTGCACCTGATTTCGGCCCCGGTCCTTGGCGGTATAGAGCGCTTCATCCGCCGCGCGGAAGATCCTGCGGCATGACTTCGTGCGCCGGGCAAAAGGCGACCCTAACCGAAATCGTAATGCGGGGCAGGGATTTTTCACTATATCTGACCGCAACGGATTCAACCGCCAGCCGTACTTTTTCTGCGCGGGTCAAGGCATCGACGGACCTGCCAATTATCTTCGACAGTGGTATTGAAGGTGAGCTGGACATCCTTCGCGCGGGTACGGCGTAAATCCCCCAACCCGCAGCCGCCGTTAGGGCGCTGAGCATCAGCATAACACCTACAATTTTCAGCCGCGAACTTCGCACTGCCCATGTCGCCTGCTTCGTCATATGCTCTCCCACAGCAATGGACCGGGCATCAGAAACAAGCTTTTGCAGAAAGGTAAGATCGCCGGATGTACACAAAGGTTTTGTCTGGAAACCAGTATATTATCTTCTGCGATTTCTTTGTGAACAAGCCGTGAACAAACCCTTTCCCTCGGGCCGCATCCGGCGTAGTTTGGGGGCATGAGCAGTTTTGACGAAATGGACGCCTTCGAGGGCGCATCGCTGTCCCAAAAGGCAATGGCCGCGCGTGCCGTGCCTTACCTGGATGATCTCAACCCGGCGCAGCGCGATGCAGTAGAACGGCTTGACGGTCCGGTTCTGATGCTGGCCGGGGCAGGGACCGGCAAGACCAAGGCTCTCACGACCCGGATCGCGCACCTGCTGAATACCGGTCGCGCGCGCCCCAACGAAATCTTGTCGGTGACATTCACCAACAAGGCTGCGCGTGAAATGAAAGAGCGTGTCGGCCGCCTGCTCGGCCAGCCCGCCGAAGGGATGCCGTGGCTTGGCACGTTCCATTCGATTTGCGTCAAGCTGCTGCGACGCCACGCCGAACTTGCGGGGCTGAAATCGAACTTCACGATTCTGGATGGCGACGACCAGCTGCGCCTGCTCAAGCAACTGGTGCAGGCGGCCAATATCGATGACAAGCGCTGGCCTGCGCGGATGCTGGCGGGAATTATCGATGACTGGAAAAACCGTGCACTGACACCCGACAAGGTCACTGCTGCTGATGCCGGAGCCTATAATCACAAGGGCGTCGACCTTTACGCCCAGTACCAGACCCGTCTGCGCGAGCTGAACGCGGTGGATTTCGGTGATCTGCTTTTGCACATGGTCACGATCTTTCAGACACATGCGGATGTGCTGGAACAATACCAGCGGTGGTTCCGTTACATTTTGGTGGACGAGTATCAGGACACCAACATCGCCCAGTACCTGTGGCTGCGGTTGCTGGCGGGCGGTCACAAGAACATCTGCTGCGTGGGCGATGATGACCAGTCAATCTATGGCTGGCGCGGGGCCGAGGTGGGCAACATTCTGCGGTTCGAGAAAGACTTCCCCGGCGCCTATGTCGTCCGGCTTGAACAAAACTACCGCTCGACCCCGCATATCCTCGCCGCCGCGTCGAATGTCATTCGCGGCAATGAAAATCGCCTGGGCAAAGAGCTTTGGACCGATGAGCAGGACGGCGAAAAGGTCCGGCTGATTGGCCACTGGGATGGCGAAGAAGAAGCGCGCTGGATTGGCGAGGAAATCGATGCGATGCAGGGCGGCACCCGTGGCGTGCGGCCGATGAACCTTGATGAAATCGCCATTCTCGTGCGCGCCAGCCACCAGATGCGTGCCTTCGAGGACCGCTTTCTAACTATTGGATTGCCCTACAAGGTCATCGGCGGTCCGCGATTCTATGAGCGGATGGAGATCCGCGATGCCATGGCCTATTTCCGACTGGTCATCAGCCCCGAAGACGATTTGGCGTTCGAGCGGATCGTGAATACGCCCAAACGTGGCCTCGGCGACAAGGCGCAGCAGACGATTCAGGCGACCGCCCGACAGAATGGCGTCTCTTTGGTCGAAGGCGCGCGGGTCGCGGTCGAACAAGGGCTGATCAAAGGCAAGGGCGGCACGGCCTTGCGCCAGCTTGTCGATGGGCTGGCCCGCTGGAACGCAATGACCCGGGGTCCAAGGATCGAGGTTGACGACGATTCAGTCATTGATGATGGCACCGCTCCCATTCGTTTTGGCGAACCGGAACATACTCATATTGAACTGGCGCAGATTATCCTCGACGAATCCGGCTATACGGCGCACTGGCAGAACGACAAGAATCCAGATTCCCCGGGGCGGTTGGAAAACCTCAAGGAACTGGTCAACCAGCTGGACAATTTTGAAAACCTGCAGGGCTTTCTGGAACATGTCAGTCTGGTGATGGATAACGAGCAGGAATCGGATGGCGCGAAAGTGTCGATCATGACCCTGCATGCCGCCAAAGGTCTGGAATTTCCCGCCGTTTTCCTGCCGGGGTGGGAGGACGGGTTGTTCCCCTCGCAGCGGTCGATGGACGAAGCTGGCCTCAAGGGTCTCGAGGAGGAACGGCGGCTGGCCTATGTCGGCATCACCCGCGCGGAGGAGGTCTGCACGATATCCTTTGCCGCCAACAGGCGCGTTTTTGGTCAGTGGCAGAATTCGATGCCGTCCCGATTTATCGATGAATTGCCCGAAGATCATGTGGAGGTTCTGACGCCTCCGGGTCTCTACGGTGGCGGTCAGACCACGGCCGGGATCGAAACCCGCGCCGCCGAAGCAAACGTCTACAACTCACCCGGCTGGAAACGGATGCAGGCGCGGCAGGGTCAGTATGGCATGTCGCAACCGCGCGAAAGCCGCAACACCGTCATCGATGCGACCGCGGTGGCCAGTTTCACGCTGGGCGAACGGGTATTCCACCAGAAATTCGGCTATGGCGCAGTGATCGGTATCGAAGGGGACAAGGTCGAGGTCGATTTTGACAAGGCGGGCATGAAGAAGGTTGTCTCGCGCTTTCTGTCCGCCAAGGATGACGTTCCGTTTTAAAGGCCTTCGACCAGAACCATGTTTGCCGTCGCGGTCTTGTGCCGGATTTTCGCCAGTGCGACATAGTCGGGATCGTCTTTCCATGCCTTTGCGGCTTCGATCGACGGAAACTCCATAAGGACTATCCCTTCCTCAGCCCAAGTGCCCTCGATCACGTCCACTGGTTTGGATGATACTGTCAGAAGGCGACCTCCGTGCCTGTCAAAGACCGGCATGAACCCTTCAAGGTATTTCTGGTATCCGTCTGGGTCGTGAATTGTGATCTGGGCGATGAAATATGCAGCCATTGGAAACTCCTGAAACTTCGGTTCCGGCTTCACCTTACACACACAAGCACAAACAAAAAACGGCGGTTCCCAGGGAGGAGGAAGGGGAACCGCCGTTCTTTTCAACATCGAGGCAGGGAGGAGGAAGGCCCCGATGTATCCGAACCCGGGTCTGATCCCGGTATGAGGAAGACGCGGCGACACAAGGGAGGAGAATAAGTGTCGCCGCGTGCTTTCAACATCGGGGTAGGGAGGAGGAGAGCCCCGATGTGTCATGTCCCGGCTATCAGGGCCGGTATTTGGGGCGGCAGCATCAGGGAGGAGGAGAGATGCCGCCGCCGCCGAAATGCAGGTCCAAAGGGAGGAGGACGGACCTGATCTTGTTAAACTGTTGTGCGCTTACTGCGCGGTGTAATCCGCAGCGGCCTGCAGGGCCAGTTGACGGATCATCGAGCGTTGCAGGCCCAGATCGGCCAGTTCGCGGTTCGACAGGCCTGACAGCTCGTTGAGTGTCTGGCGGTACAGGCGATAGCGAACAAAACGTGTTTTTACTGCTTCAAACAGTGCCACCAGCCCGGTTGCCGGTGCATTGCCAAGCGCGGAGTGGTTGGTTGCGACTGCCATTTTCAATGCCTCTGACTTGATCGTTTGCCGAAGTGTTTCGGCGTTTGCTTGAGGATGAAAATAGGCAAATGCTGCAGATGCACAATAGCGGGCGTCGTCAATGCCGCTATGCAGCAAATGCATAGATATCAAATTGTTGGGGCAGTCGCGCCCAAGGGCGGCGGGTGCCGTAGGGTCACCTTTGGGGCTTCGGCGGGTGTGCTTTTGGGTGAAGCTGTCCGGCGCATGGGCGTGATGGAGGAATGGAAATGGTGTCCAGGCCGATCGTTCGGCACATGCACATTCACATGTTAAGAGGCCCTTGCATTCCGGATGGGAATTCATGGGCTGCCGGTGTTCTTGCGATGTGTGTGGGGTAATTGCGCCATCCGACACGGTTGATTCGAGGCGGTGTTCGGCAAAATACCGATTTTTCGCCAACCGAAGTAGGAGAATTTCAAATTTCCTGGGAAATCATGGGACAATTTGGGCTGAGCAAATTCCGTGGATATGTTGTGTTCAGTCGACCAAGAGTGTCTATTTATGGTATCTACTGGTGAAGTTTATGTTGATTTTTCGCGTGTGGATTGCGTCCGGAATACGTCAGTGCTCAAAAAACTTGTTGATTTCCATGATTTCCCATGTCATCCCTAATACATCCGATGAGGACGAGGCAGATGGGGCACCAAACGACCCCGACCAAAAACAATCAGGTTTCATACAGGCATCTCGCTTTCATCACTTAACAGATCCGGCGCGCGGGCGAGCAGACATCCCCCCAGGTGGCGCGCGCAGCTGGACATCCCCGCACAGCGGGCGAATGCGGCGGGTTGATCAGTGGCAGCAGATCAACCCGCCGTTTTTCATCAGGGGGGAACGTAAAGATCAAGTGGGGCGCAAGCGAAAGGGACAGTCGTCTTGGCGCGCAGGTTCAGAGGTGAAAGCCACCACAAGGTGGATACGAAGGGCAGGGTTTCGATCCCGGCCTCGTTTCGCCGTGTGCTAGAGGCTTCGGACCCCAACTGGCAACCTGGAGATACCCCCGAATTGGTGATTGTCTACGGGGATCACCGCCGCAAGTTCCTTGAATGTTATACAATGCAGGCGATCGACGAGGTCGACGAAAAGATTAATGCACTGCCGCGCGGGTCGATGCAGCGCAAGATGCTGCAGCGTATGTTCCATGGCCAGTCCTTCCCGACAACGGTCGACGAAACCGGGCGTCTGGTCCTGCCGGCCAAGCTGCGCAACAAGATCGGGCTTGAGAACGAGGCCTTCTTTATCGCCGCCGGCGACACGTTCCAGATCTGGAAGCCCGAAACCTACGAGACCGAAGAACTGGCCGCGGCCGAAGACTGGCTGGACGATCAGCCCGAGGACTTCGATCCTCTGGAGTTCCTAGACGGCGTCGGGGACGCGTAACGGCATGGCCGGCGCCGGGTCCCCTTCCGACAAACCCCATATCCCCGTTTTGCTGCGTCCTTTGCTGGCCGCCGTTGCGCCCGTCTCGGGCGTTTGGCTGGACGGAACCTTTGGTGCGGGCGGGTACACGCGTGCGCTGCTCGAGGCTGGCGCCGACAAGGTTATCGGTGTCGATCGCGATCCTCTGGCTTTTGAGATGGCAGCCGGATGGGCAGGTGACTACGGCGACCGACTGGTGATGCAGCGCGGCGTTTTCTCGCAACTGGATGAATACGCTCAGGATCTGGACGGTGTCGTGCTGGATCTTGGTGTTTCGTCCATGCAACTGGATCAGGCCGAGCGTGGATTTTCGTTCATGAAGGACGGTCCACTGGACATGCGGATGAGTCAGGATGGCGAAAGCGCAGCCGATCTGGTGAACACCGCAACCGAGGCGCAACTGGCCGACATCCTGTTTCACTATGGCGAAGAACGCGCCAGCCGCCGCATCGCCAAAGCGATTGCACGGGCGCGGACGGATGCGCCTATCACAACGACCCTGCGGCTGGTTGAAATCATCGAATCCTGCCTGCCGCGCCCGAAACCGGGGCAGTCGCACCCGGCGACCCGCAGCTTTCAGGGGCTGCGCATTGCCGTGAACGCCGAATACGAGGAACTGTTTCAGGGCCTCATGGCCGCCGAACGCGCGCTGAAACCGGGCGGGCAACTGGCCGTTGTGACGTTCCATTCCATCGAGGACCGGATGGTCAAGCGGTTCTTCCAGGCGCGCGCAGGGAAAACGGGCCGCGCCAATCGCTATGCGCCCGAGATGGAACAGGAACAGCCGCAATTCACCCTGAAAACCCGCAAAGCCGTCGGCCCGGATGATCAGGAATTGCAGGAAAACCCGCGCGCACGCTCGGCCAAGCTGCGTGTGGCTGTGCGAACCGAGGCGCCTGCAGGGGAAATTGACGCCCGTGCAATCGGCATGCCGCAACTGGGGGGAAGGGCAAGATGAAGAGTGTTCTGTATGTGTTGACTGCTCTGTCCGTGTTCGGACTGGCGTTGTGGGCCTATCAGGAGAATTACCGCACCCAGCAGGTGCTGAAGGAAACGCAGGGTCTGCAACGTGAAATTGGCATGGCGCAGGTTCGGCTGGCCGTGCTGAACGCCGAATGGGCCTATCTGAACCGACCTGACCGGCTGCGCGAACTGGCGGATTTGAACTTTGAACGGCTTGGTCTGCTGCCGCTGCGGGCCGAGCAGTTCGGGCGCGCCGACCAGATCGCCTATGCCGAAGACCCCGACCTGCCGATCGTTGATCCGATCGAACTGCAGGCCATCACAAGCATTCAGGCGCTGGGCGAGGTACAGTTTCCATGACCCGCACGCCTCTGCGCCCACTGGCGCGCATCCTTGACGCCCGCGCCCGGGGCGAAAACCCCAAGGCCATCGAGCGCGAGAACATTCGCCAACGTCACGAGAGCATGAAAGACCGCGCCCGCGCCCGTGCCGAAGGGCGTCTTCTGGTGCTTGGCCTGTTCTTCTTTTGCGCTTTTTCGGTCGTTGGCGTGCGGATGGGAATGCTTGCCACGTCCGAAGCGCAGGAGCCACTGGCCAGCGCCCCCGGTGCGGCCATCGCCATGCAGCGCGCCAATATTGTCGACCGCGACGGGCGCATTCTGGCGACCAATCTGGACACTTATTCGGTCTATGCCCAGCCCCCGCTGATGATCGACCCGGTTGCCGCCGCCGATCAGCTTGTGGCCATCTTCCCCGATCTCGACAAGGATCGTCTGGTCAAGGATTTCACCGGCAACCGCAAGTTTCTGTGGATCAAGAAACGTATCTCACCCGAGCAAAAGCAGGCGGTGCATGACATCGGCGACCCCGGCATCCTGTTCGGCCCGCGCGAGATGCGGTTGTATCCGAACGGCAGGCTGGCCGCGCATATCCTCGGTGGGTCGGGGTTTGGTCGCGAAGGCGTCAGCGCGGCTGAGGTGATTGGCGTTGCCGGTGTCGAAAAACAGTTTGACGAGTATCTGCGCGATCCGGCCAACGGAAACAAGCCGCTGCAACTGTCGCTGGACCTGACCGTTCAGGCCGCGGTCGAACAGGTGCTTTACGGTGGCATGAAGATCATGAATGCCAAAGGTGCTTCGGCTGTTCTGATGAATGCCCACACGGGCGAGGTGATTTCGGCGGCCTCCCTGCCGTCCTTTGATCCCAATGACCGTCCGCGCCCGCCGACTTCGGGGTTTGATCCCTCGGACAGCCCGCTGTTCAACCGTTATGTTCAGGGCGTCTACGAACTGGGATCGGTCTTCAAGATATTCACCGCCGCGCAGGCAGTACAGCTTGGGCTGGTGAATTCAAACACCATCATCGACACCTCGGGTCCGATGAAGATCGGGCGCTTTCCGATTGGTGAATTCAACGGCAAGAACTACGGCAAGATCAGCGTGGCGGACGTGATCGTCCACAGTTCGAACCGGGGCACCGGGCGTCTGGCCCTGCAAATTGGCGCACAGCGGCAACAGGATTTCCTTGAATCGCTGGGCATGTTCGAACCCACCCCGTTCGAAATTGTCGAGGCCGCAGGTGGCGCGCCCCTGAAACCCAAGAAATGGGGCGAATTGAGCACCGTGACCATCTCATACGGACATGGCCTGTCGACCAGCCCCATGCATCTGGCGGCCGGGTATGCGTCGATCGCCAATGGCGGCCACTATGTCAGCCCCACGATCCTGCGAAAGAACGGTCCGCAATACGGGCCCCGTGTGCTGTCGGAAAATGCGGCGCAGCAGGCCCAGAAAATGTTGCGCAAGGTCGTGACGGACGGGACCGCCAGCTTTGGTGAAGTTGCAGGCTATGATGTCGCGGGCAAAACCGGCACCGCCGACAAGCCAAAACCTCGCGGGGGCTACTATGACGACAAGGTCATCGCCACCTTTGCGACGATCTTCCCGGCCTACGACCCGAAATACGTTCTGATCGTCACGCTTGATGAGCCGTCGATCGTGGCCTATGGCGAAAAACGCCGCACGGCAGGCTGGACGGCCGTTCCGGTGGCTGCAGAACTGATCGGCCGGGTCGCACCCTTGCTGGGCCTCAGACCCCGGCTTGAGCCTGAGGCGCGCGCTGCTATAACGCTGACCTCGAACTAGGCCGTCGGACAAGAGGTGGGTCATGGGCGCAAGGTCAAAGAAACTAAGCCAACTGGCCCTGACCGCGCGGGGCGGCGCGAATCCCGACATCACCGGTCTGGCGGTTGACAGCCGCGAGGTCAAAGACGGCTTTCTCTTCGCAGCTCTTCCCGGGACACGCGTTCATGGGGGCGAATTCATCCAGTTCGCCCTGCGCATGGGAGCCGCCGCCATACTGACCGATGCCAGAGGCGCGGAGATCGCGTCCAGCGAACTGGCTGCATCGGACGCGGCTCTGATTGTTGTCGAAGATCCGCGTCAGGCGCTGGCAGGCGCGGCAGCCTTGTGGTTCGGCGCGCAGCCGCAAACCATCGTGGCCGTCACCGGGACCAACGGCAAAACCTCGGTTGCCACGTTTGTCCGCCAGATCTGGACCGAGCTTGGCCACGCCGCCGTGAACCTCGGCACCACCGGTGTCGAAGGCGCATGGACTGCGCCGCTGGCCCACACCACGCCGGAACCTATCACCTTGCATCGCTGTCTGGCGGCGGCAGCGGGAGATGGCGTGACCCACGCCGCGATGGAGGCGTCCTCGCACGGGCTCGAGCAGCGCCGCCTGGACGGTGTGCACCTGGCGGCCGCCGGATTCTCGAACTTCACGCAGGATCATCTGGATTACCACGAAACGTTCGAGGCGTATTTTGCCGCCAAAATGGGCCTGTTCGACCGGGTTCTTCCGCAGGATGGAACGGCCGTCGTCAATCTGAGCGATCCCAAGGGCGCCCAGGTGCGCCGAATTGCCGAACAGCGCGGTCAGACGGTCCTGACAGTCGGGCTCGGCGATGCGGACCTTTGCCTGATGAACCAGCGCTTTGACGCGACCGGGCAGGATTTGCGGTTTTCGTGGCAGGGCAAAACGCATCTGACCCGCCTGAACCTGATCGGGGGGTTTCAGGCCGAAAACGTACTGCTGGCCGCCGGGCTGGTCATCGCGGCCGGGGATGAACCCGAGCGTGTGTTCGAAACCCTGCCGTACCTAACAACGGTTCGCGGGCGGATGCAGCTTGCCGCAACCCGCGAAAACGGGGCTGCGGTCTTTGTCGATTACGCCCACACGCCTGACGCGGTCGCCACGGCGCTGAAAGCGATGCGCCCGCATGTCATGGGTCGCCTGATCGCCATCGTCGGCGCGGGCGGGGACCGGGATGCCACCAAGCGCCCGCTGATGGGCAGGGCTGCGGCTGATCACGCTGACATCGTCTTTGTCACCGACGACAATCCGCGCAGCGAAGATCCGGCCACCATCCGTGCCGCCGTCATGGATGGCGCGCCGGAAGCCACCGAAGTGGGTGACCGCGCCGAAGCCATCCTGCGTGGCATCGACGCGCTGCAACCGGGTGACGCACTGCTGATTGCGGGCAAAGGGCACGAGACGGGCCAGATTGTCGGCGATCAGGTTTTGCCGTTCGACGATGCGGAACAGGCCAGTATCGCCGTGGCCGCACTGGACGGGAGGGTGGCATGACGCTCTGGACAGCGGCTGAGGCTGCCGCGGCAACCGGCGGGCGTGCGACCTCTGACTGGGAAGCAAACGGCGTGTCCATCGACACCCGCACCATCCAGCCGGGCGATCTGTTTGTCGCACTGAAGGCCGCGCGTGACGGGCACGACTTTGTGGCGCAGGCGCTTGAGAAGGGCGCAGGCGCAGCGCTGGTCTCGCGTATTCCGGATGGCGTGCCAGACGACGCGCCGTTGCTGATCGTCGACGATGTTCAGGCGGGGCTCGAAGCGCTGGGGCAGGCCGCACGCGCCCGGACAAACGCGAAAATTGTCGGCGTGACCGGCAGTGTCGGCAAGACCTCGACCAAGGAAATGCTTGCTACGATTCTGGAAACGCAAGGCAGGACCCATGCCAGCGTCGCCAGTTACAACAACCACTGGGGAGTGCCGTTGACGCTGGCCCGGATGCCGCGCGACACCGAATTCGCGGTGATCGAGATCGGCATGAACCACCCGGGCGAGATTGCACCGCTGGCGCGGCAGGCGAAGCCACATGTGGCGCTGGTGACGACTGTGGCGGCGGTTCACCTCGAAGCCTTCGAGTCGGTAGCTGCTATCGCCCGGGAAAAGGCTGCGATTTTTGAGGGACTGACCGAAGGCGGCGCAGCCATCGTCAATGCGGACATCGAACACGCGCACATCCTGCGGGAATGTGCGCAGAAGCTCGGCCTGAAAACGGTCGAGTTTGGCCGCGAGGCGCAGGATTTCGTTCTGGAAGGTGCGGCACAGGAGGTCGATTCGGTTTCCGCGGCGGCAATGGTGGGCGGCAAAACGATCCGTTTTGGCGTCAGGTCCGCTGGTCTGCATTTTGCCATGAACGCATTGGGCGCATTGGCAGCTTGTGTCGAAATTGGCGTGGACCTTGATCAGGCGATCGCTGGACTGGGGCAATGGTCGCCGGTCAAAGGGCGTGGTGTGCGCGAGCACGTCACATTGGCAGAAGGCGGCAAAATCGAACTGCTCGACGACAGCTATAACGCCAACCCCACCTCGATGGAGGCGGCGCTGAATGTACTGGCCGCGTCGCGCGGCTCCCGCCGGATCGCATTTCTGGGCGATATGAAGGAGTTGGGCGCGCAGGAAATCGCCATGCACGCCGGTATGGCTGACCTGTTGGCCATGGGCGAGATCGATCAGGTCCATTGTATCGGCCCACTGATGCAGTCGTTGCATCAGGCGTTGCCCGCAGAAAAACGGGGATTGTGGTTTGAGACCAGCGCCGAGATGGCCGACCGCCTGCCGGAACTGGTCCGGGATGGAGACACCGTTCTAGCCAAGGGCTCGCTGAGCATGGCGCTGGCCCGTATTGTTGACGGTTTGCGCAAAATGGGGCAAGTGGGCGCGCCCGGGTCATGAGCGTTTGCCCCCGTGACCACCGCGTGAGAAAGGTATCGCTATGTTGTATTGGCTGACCGGCCTGTCGGACGGAGGAGATTTCTGGAACCTCTTCCGGTATATCACTTTCCGTGCGGGCGGTGCCTTCATGACGGCGCTGATCTTCGGCTTCCTGTTCGGCAAACCGCTGATCAACGTGCTGCGCCGCAAGCAGGGCAAAGGTCAGCCGATCCGCGATGATGGCCCAGAGGGGCATTTTTCCAAGGCCGGAACGCCCACGATGGGTGGGTTGCTGATCGTTGGGGCGCTGGTGACATCGACGCTGATCTGGGCGCGATGGGATAACCCGTATGTCTGGATGGTACTGTTCGTAACCCTGGCTTATGCGGCCATAGGCTTTGCCGACGATTATGCCAAAGTGTCCAAGCAGAACACACAAGGCGTGTCCGGCCGAATGCGCATGGCGCTGGGCATCATCATTGCAGCCCTGGCGGCGCTTTGGGCGACGTTGAATCACCCCGAAATGCTGCAAAGCCAGCTGGCATTGCCGATCTTCAAGGACACGCTGATCAATCTGGGCATCTTTTATATTCCCTTCTCGATCGTGGTGATTGTCGGGGCCGCCAATGCGGTGAACCTGACCGATGGTCTGGACGGTCTGGCGATCATGCCCGCGATGATTGCGGCTTCGACGCTGGGCATCATCGCCTACGCAGTGGGGCGGGTCGACTTCACCGAGTATCTGGATGTGCATTACGTGCCAGGCACAGGTGAGATTTTCATCTTCACCTCGGCGCTCTTTGGGGCGGGGCTTGGGTTCCTGTGGTACAACGCACCGCCTGCCGCCGTGTTCATGGGTGACACCGGATCCCTGGCCTTGGGCGGGGCGCTGGGCGCAATTGCCGTGGCCACCAAACACGAGCTGGTACTGGCCGTTGTCGGCGGGCTGTTCGTGGTCGAGGCGCTGAGCGTGATCATTCAGGTGCTGTATTTCAAACGCACAGGCCGCCGCGTGTTCCTGATGGCGCCGATCCATCACCATTACGAGAAAAAGGGCTGGGCGGAACCCACCATCGTCATCCGCTTCTGGATCATCTCGCTGATCCTGGCGATGATCGGTCTGGCGACGCTCAAGGTCCGCTAACGCTCCCGCCAGGTTCGGCGGACCTGCGGTCCGCCTGCCACCTGTTGGGCCCGGCTCGCGCTGCCGCGCGAGCCTTTCCGGACCCTTGCCTTCGGTCAGGTCTTCTGCGCAGTGTGGCGGCCAATCGAAGGTCGTAGGAAGGGTGGCGGCATGATCCCGGTCAAAGGGTGTTCAGGGCAGAAAGTTGCGGTTCTGGGGCTGGGCCGGTCCGGTCTGACCACGGCGCGTGCGCTGCGGGCGGGTGGGGCCGATGCGATCTGCTGGGATGACAACCCGACGGCGCGTGACATAGCGTCAGGCGAAGGGTTCACCTGTGCCGATCTGCGGCGTCATGGGGCCTTCGATGACATCGCCACTCTGATCGTCTCCCCCGGCATTCCGCATCTCTATCCCGAACCCAACCCGGTCGTGGCGGCCGCGCTTGAGGCCGGTGTGCCGGTCGACAACGATATCGGCCTGTTCTTCCGGTCATTCGCGGATCAGACATGGAACAACTTTGACACCCCGCCACGTGTGATCGCCGTAACCGGGTCGAACGGCAAATCCACCACCGCAGCACTGATTCACCACATCCTGACCGAGGCCGGACGCGAGGCGCAGCTGGCCGGGAATATCGGACGCGGAGTGCTGGATATTGATCCCGGCGGTGATGGTTCGGTCGTGGTGCTTGAGCTTTCCAGCTATCAGACCGAACTTGCCCGTGCGCTGACGCCGGATGTGGCTGTGTTCACCAACCTCTCGCCCGACCATCTGGACCGCCATGGCGGCATGGGCGGGTATTTCGCCGCCAAGCGTCGCCTGTTTGCCGAAGGCGGACCGGATCGCGCGGTCATCGGCGTGGATGAGGCCGAAGGCGCGTTTCTGGCCGGTCAGATGTCCGAAGGCCCTGCCGACGACCGCGTCATCCGGGTATCGGTTGCGCGCAAGCTGACCGGGCCGGGCTGGCAGGTTTTTGCCCGCAAGGGGTTTCTTTCGGAGTACCGCAAGGGGCGCCAGGCCGGATCAATCGACCTGCGTGGGATCAAGGGACTGCCAGGGGCGCATAACCACCAGAACGCCTGCGCCGCATATGCTGCCTGCCGGTCAGTGGGGCTTGCGCCAAAAATGATCGAGCAGGCCCTGCACAGCTATCCCGGCCTGCCGCATCGCAGCCAGATCATCGCCGAAGCAAACGATGTGACCTATGTGAACGATTCCAAGGCGACCAATGTGGACAGCGCGGTAAAGGCGCTGAGCGCGTTCCGCAACATCCGCTGGATCTGTGGGGGGCTGGAAAAGGACGGCGGCCTGTCCGGCCTGAACGAGGTGAAGGACCAGGTCCGCAAAGCCTACGTGATCGGGCGCGAGGCCGCAGGATTCGCCATGCAGCTTGAGGTCGAGACCGAAATCTGCACCACGATGGCCATGGCGGTCGAGCGCGCGATGCAGGACGCGCAGCCGGGTGAAACGGTATTGCTGGCTCCGGCAGCGGCCAGTTTCGACCAGTACGACAATTTCGAGCAGCGCGGAGATGACTTCACCGCGCAGGTGCGCCTACGGCTGGACTGAGCCGCGTTTGCAATAGACCGCCGGTTCGGGCAGGCTTGGACCCTGCCTGCTTGAAGACTGTCCCCGGCGGTATTACCTGCGGGTAAATCAATACGAGGTCACGAAAATGTTCAATCGCAAGTCACTTCTGGTCGTTCCCGCCCTTGTTCTGGTGGGGGGCTGCGCCAACTCCGGTGCCAATTACCAACCGGTCATCGATGGCCCTGTGGGTCCGAACTACAATTCGGATCTGGCGCAATGCCAGCAGCTGGCGGCGTCGCAGGCCAGCGTTGACGGCTCGACCGCCGGCAACGCGGCGATCGGCGCAGCGGGTGCTGCCGCCACGACCGCCATCATTCAGGACAGCAGTTCCAACCTGGGCAGGGCCGCCGCCGCCGGCGCGGTGATCGGTGCGGGCGCGGATGTCATCGCGAAAAACCAGAACAAGGAAGTTATCGTGCGCAACTGCATGCGCGGACGCGGGTACAACGTCGTCGGCTAACGCCCCGCGATTGCAGTTCCGGCGGCGTAGCCCGAAGACCACGCCCATTGGAAGTTGTAACCGCCCAGCCAGCCGGTGACATCCACCGCTTCGCCAATCGCATAGAGGCCGGGGACATCCCTGGCCTCCATCGTTCTGGACGACAGGTCGTCGGTGTCAATTCCGCCCAGCGTGACCTCGGCAGTGCGATAGCCTTCCGTGCCGGAAGGCGTCAGTTGCCAGTCGGACAGGGACGCGATCAGGTCGTTCAGCGCGGCATCGGACTGATCCGCCAGATTGCCCTGCATCGGGATGTACTGTTTCAGGTAATCCACCAATCGCGCGGGAAGGTGGCGCGCCAGCTCCGTGGTCAGAGCCTTGCGGCCACCGCTTTGCCGCTGGTCCCGCAGCATGTCGAACAGTGGCAGATCCGGGATCAGGTTCACTCTGATCGTCTCATCTTCGCGCCAATAGGACGACAATTGCAGCACCGATGGTCCGCTGAGGCCGCGATGGGTGAACAACAGCGCCTCGTCAAAACTGGTCCGCGCGTTTGACAACCGTGCGGGCAGGGACACGCCAGACAGGTCCCGGAACTTGCCGTCCGAAAAGGTAAAAGGCACCAGCGCCGCCTGCGTTTCCGTCAGCCTTAGCCCGAACTGCCGGGCAAGGTCATAGGCCAGCCCGGTCGCACCCATCTTGGGGATCGACTTGCCACCCGTGGCCAGCACCAGATTGGCGCAGGTCAGGCTCAGGCGTTTACCTTCACGCTCGACATCCAGTGCAAAGCCGCCTTCGGCCTTGCGCAGGTCCTTCAGTTCGGTTCGGATCCAAAGTTCGGCCCCCGCACGCTGCATCTCGTCCAGCAGCATCTGAATGATCTGCTTTGACGACCCGTCGCAGAACAGCTGACCCAGAGTTTTTTCATGCCAGGCGATGCCGTGGCGGTTTACCAGATCGATAAAATCCCACTGCGTATATCGCGCCAGCGCCGATTTGCAGAAATGGGGGTTTCGCGACAGGAAGTTCTGCGGCCCGGCATACATGTTGGTAAAGTTGCAGCGCCCACCACCCGAGATGCGGATTTTCTCACCGGGCGCCTTGGCATGATCGACCACGAGAACACGCCCGCCACAGTGGGCAGCGCACATCATGCCGGCGGCTCCGGCACCAAGGATGATCGTGTCAAAGGTCATGTGCAAGCGCATGGCCCGGTTTTCCCGCAACCGCAAGGGCGAGATGTTTTCCAACGCCCCATTTTCTTTGGTTTCGGCCTTTCCAACAGGTGGGCGGCACGACGAGGACTTGCCTGCCGGTCACAACTTCGAAGTTTTCCCGCGGCGGCACTTGACCTGCACGAGCCTCAAATCCTACGAATTCTTCGGTAAAGTGACTATTTGTCTGCGTTAATAAATTTGGTGGAGGGGCCGCATGCCCACGAACGTATATGGTGCCTTTCGGTCTGACAGCACATTGTCCGATGCAGGGGCTTCATCCAGTGTCGTGGGATCCACGTTCCAGATATCGGCCTACAGCCAGATCACGATCCAGGACGGCGCAGACGCCACGATTATCGATGGCGACAACATCTCAAACGAGACCGGCAACGACCCGACCCAGACCCTGAACGGAGAGATCATTTTCTGGGATTTCACCGTTTCGGTGACGGACGGCACGAATACCTACCAGATCGGCCTTTTCGACTATGACCTCGACGGGGATGGAAATTCGATCGGGGTCGACAGCGAGGACGGGTATTTTCTGGGCTTCATCGGCGGGACCATTCCGCCCCTGAACACGACACTGACCATCACCGCCATTATCGACAATGGCCCGGACATCGATGTCGACACTGTTGTCCCTTGCTTTGTGGAGGGGACAAGCATCCAGACGCCTGATGGTCCACGCCGGATCGAGACCTTGAATCCGGGCGATGTGGTCACGACCCTGGACAATGGGCCCCAGATAATCCGCTGGATCGGTTCGCGCGAACTGGACAGCATCGATCTGAGGGTCAAGCCAAAGCTGCGGCCGGTTCGGATCGCCAGGGGTGCGCTTGGGAATGGTCTGCCCAAAGACGACCTGCGAGTGTCCAGGCAGCATCGGATGCTGGTCCGATCCCCGATCGCGGCCAGAATGTTTTCCAAGCCCGAGGTTCTGGTGCCTGCGCGCGAGCTGGTTGGGATGCCTGGTATTTCCATCGAAGAAGACGACCAGCAGGTGACGTATTTTCACATGCTGTTTGATCGGCATGAGGTGATTTTTGCCGAAGGGGCGCCGTCGGAAAGCCTGTTCACCGGACCACAGGCACTCAAAAGCATAGGTGAAGAGGCCACCGCCGAAATCGCAGAACTGTTTCCCGAGATCATGTCCGAAACCTATGCGCCCGAAATGGCGCGGCTCATCCCTCGGACCGGAGGGCAAACGCGGACACTGGTCCAGCGGCATCTGAAAAACAGCAAGCCGCTGGTTTCTGAGGCCTGAGTTCCACCCGCACCACAGTCTTGGGGGCACGGAGCCCCTGGCATTCTCGCGATGGGAATTCCGCTGACCGCCCTCATTCCACTGGCCCAAACGCAAAAATCGCGTTAGACTCTCAATCAGATCCCGAAAACGGGACGTGAACGAGGCAGAAAGTGGCGGTATCTCATGACTGAGATGGTGTATGGCGCGGTCCAGGACCAGCGCGGCGAACCGATTCTACCAAAGTGGTGGCGCACGATTGATCGCTGGACGATGTCCTGCGTTCTGATCCTGTTTGTCATCGGGCTTTTGCTGGGGCTTGCCTCATCACCGCCACTGGCGGGGCGCAACGGGTTCGACCCGTTCCACTATGTCGAACGTCAGGCGTTTTTCGGCGGATTGGCGTTGATCGCAATGCTGCTGACCTCGATGATGTCGCCGACATTGGTGCGACGTCTGGCGGTGCTGGGTTTTCTGGCTTCATTTGTGGCTCTGGCCTTTCTGCCCGTCTTCGGCACCGATTTCGGCAAAGGCGCGGTGCGCTGGTATTCGCTGGGGTTTGCCTCGCTGCAGCCGTCCGAGTTTCTGAAACCTGGCTTTGTAGTCGTGGCGGCTTGGCTTCTAGCCGCATCACAGGAAATCAACGGCCCGCCGGGACGGTTGTGGTCTTTCGCGCTGTGCACGGCCATTGTCGGAATGCTGGTGATGCAACCCGATTTCGGGCAGGCGTGCCTGATCCTGTTTGGTTGGGGTGTTATGTACTTTGTGGCAGGCGCACCGATGCTGTTGCTGGTCGGCATGGCTGCATTTGTGGTTCTGGGCGGCATGTTCGCCTATTCGAACTCGGAACACTTCGCCCGCCGTATTGACGGTTTCCTCAACCAGGAGGTCGATCCGACCACCCAGTTGGGCTATGCCACCAACGCCATCCGCGAGGGTGGGCTGTTCGGTGTCGGCGTCGGTGAAGGGCAGGTGAAATGGTCGCTGCCCGACGCGCATACGGATTTCATCATCGCCGTGGCGGCCGAGGAGTACGGCCTGATCCTGGTGCTGATCATCATCGCGCTATACTCGCTGATCGTCGTGCGGTCGCTGCTGCGCCTGATGCGCGAACGAGACATGTTCATCCGTCTGGCCGGAACCGGTCTGGCCTGCATGTTCGGTGTTCAGGCGATGATCAACATGGGCGTTGCCGTGCGCTTGTTGCCCGCCAAGGGCATGACGCTGCCGTTCGTCAGCTACGGCGGCTCATCGCTGATTGCAGGCGGCATTGCGGTCGGCATGCTTTTGGCGTTTACCCGCACCCGCCCACAGGGCGAACTGGGTGATATTCTGCGCGGACGAGGTTGATGAGCAAACCCTACCTTCTGATTGCGGCGGGCGGCACCGGGGGCCACATGTTCCCGGCACAGGCGCTGGCCGAGGCGATGCTGCAAAAAGGATGGCGCGTGCGCCTGTCCACCGATGCCCGTGGCGCCCGGTACACCGGGGCCTTCCCCGACGCGACCGAGATTGTCGAGGCATCTTCGGCCACTTTCGCACGTGGTGGCTTGGCGGCCAAGGCGATGGTCGGGCCCCGGATCGCCGCCGGTGTGACGGGGATGGCGTTTCAGATGATGCGCGACCGCCCGGATGTGGTCGTGGGCTTTGGCGGCTATCCTTCGATTCCGGCGTTGGGTGCGGCGACGATGCTGAAAATCCCCCGCATGATCCATGAACAGAACGGGGTACTGGGCCGTGTGAACCAATTGTTCGCCACCCGTGTTGCACAAGTGGCCTGCGGCGTCTGGCCCACAGATCTGCCCGAAGGTGCACATGGCATCCATACCGGCAACCCGGTTCGCGCTGCTGTTCTGGATCGGGCCGCCGCAGGGTATATCCCGCCGGGTGATTACCCGATGTCGATCCTGGTGATGGGTGGCTCGCAGGGCGCACGCATCCTAAGCGATATGGTGCCCGGAGCCATCGCCGAACTGCCCGAAGATATCCGCAACCATATCCGCGTCTCTCATCAGGCGCGCGACGAAGATGGCGAACGGGTCACCGCGTTCTACAGCGACCACGGCATTCGCGCCGATGTTCGGCCCTTTTTCGACGATGTGCCCCGCCGCATGTCAGATGCCCAACTGGTCATCAGCCGTTCGGGCGCATCCAGTGTCGCCGATATCTCAGTGATCGGCCGCCCCTCGATCCTGATCCCCTTTGCTGCCGCGGCAGGGGACCACCAGACCGCCAATGCGCGCGGACTGGTTCAGGCGGGTGGGGCGATCATGATCCCCGAAAATGCACTTGACGTTGCCTCGCTGACACAGCAAATCACCACGGTTCTGACCAAGCCCGAAGCCGCACAGAAAATGGCCCGTGCCGCCTTGTCCGCGGGGGCGCCGGACGCAACCGAGCGACTGACAGCCCTTGTCGAACATCTGGCGCAGAAGGAGACCGCATGACCCCAGCAACCAAACTGCCGCAGGACGTAGGCCCGATCCATTTCGTCGGGATCGGAGGGATCGGGATGTCAGGCATCGCCGAGGTGTTGCTGAACCTTGGCTACCGGGTGCAGGGCTCCGACCTGAAAGCTTCCAAAATCACGGATCGTCTGGCTAGTCTGGGGGCCGAGATATTCGTGGGGCAGCGCGCCGAGAACCTGAAGAACGCCGCTGTTGTCGTTGTCTCGACCGCGATCAAGCCGGGCAATCCCGAACTGGACGAAGCCCGTGCGCAAGGCCTGCCGGTTGTCCGCCGCGCCGACATGCTGGCCGAGCTTATGCGCCTGAAATCCAACATCGCCATCGCCGGAACCCACGGCAAGACCACCACGACCACCATGATGGCCGAGCTTATGGTGGCGGGCGATTTCGACCCGACCGTCATCAATGGCGGCATCATCCACGCCTATGGCTCCAACGCGCGCATGGGGCAGGGCGAATGGATGGTGGTCGAGGCCGACGAATCCGACGGCTCGTTCAACCGACTGCCTGCAACTATCGCTATCGTCACCAATATCGACCCCGAGCATATGGAGCATTGGGGCGATTTCGACACCCTGCGCGACGGGTTCTATGAATTCGTCACGAATCTGCCGTTCTACGGTCTGGCTGTTTGCTGCACGGACCATGCCGAAGTGCAGGCGCTGGTGGGCCGCATCACCGATCGCCGCGTCCGCACTTACGGTTTCAACGCGCAGGCGGATGTGCGGGCAGTGAACCTGACCTACAAGGGCGGTGTGGCGCATTTCGACATCCACCTGCAATACGAAGACAAAGTGATCGAAGGTTGCACCCTGCCGATGCCGGGCGACCACAACGTCTCGAACGCCTTGTCCGCCGTGGCCGTCGCCCGTCATCTGGGTATGAAGGCGTCGGAAATCCGCGAGGCGCTGGCGAATTTCGGCGGCGTCAATCGCCGCTTCACCAAGGTCGGGGAAGTCGACGGTGTCACCATCATCGACGACTACGGCCACCACCCGGTTGAAATCGCTGCCGTGCTAAAGGCGGCCCGTCAGGCCACCGACGGCCGCGTCATCGCCGTGCACCAGCCGCACCGTTATTCCCGCCTGTCGAACCTGTTCGATGACTTCTGCACCTGCTTCAACGACGCCGACGTGGTCGCCATCGCAGAGGTGTTCGCGGCCGGGGAAGACCCGATTGAAGGCGCCTCGCGCGATGCTCTGGTGCAAGGTCTGATCCGCCATGGCCACCGCCATTCCCGCGCGATCCTGAGCGAGGACGATCTGGAGCGCCTTGTCCGGGAACAGGCCCGTCCAGGCGACATGGTCGTCTGCCTCGGTGCCGGTACAATCAGCGCCTGGGCCAATGGATTGCCCGAAAGATTGCAGCGAAAACAAGCTGTTTGACCCTCGCGCTCATTTGGCGCACAACCCAAATGTATGATATGCTGCGGGCGGCTTCCGCGCGTCCTTGGAGGGGCGAATGGATTATTCGATGATCTTCTCAGCGCTCTGGGTGATCTGCGCTACTATCGTGGCGTTGTTGCCGATGCGGCTGCAATTCCCTCCGGGTATCATTTTGCTGATCTGTGCGCCGGTGCTGATCGTTTGGCTGGGCTACGTACATGGCTGGCTTTGGTCGATGCTGGCTTTGGGCGGTTTTGTCTCGATGTTCCGCAACCCGATCCGCTATTACTGGCGCAAATGGGTGCGCGGGGAGGTCATGGAATGAACTGGTCCATTGCTCTCGCCGCTCTCTGGGGGGGTGCCGCGAATGTGCTGGCGATGATCCCCAGCAAGGACAATCACTGGACCCGCGCCTATGTCCTGATCGCGTTGGGTATCCCGATCCTGGGATTTGTGACCTATCAGAATGGCCCATGGGTCGGCCTGATCGTACTGGCCGCCGGCATGTCGGTGCTGCGCTGGCCGGTGATTTATCTGACCCGTTGGACAAAGGCGAAAATGCAGGGCATGAAGGCGGCTGACGAATAACCGGCCAACTTGACGAGGTACGCCATGGCGACGATCACCACATTTGCCTATCTGCCGCTCATTTCCCTTGTTCTTGGTGCCGCCGCAGGGTTCACCGCAGGCCGCTGGATCGGACTGCGCGGTCTGTTGTGGCTGATTGGGCTGGCGTCTGCCGCCGGGCTGGTGCTGATCGTGATACTGGCCAGCGTTGGAACGGGGGAAGAAGAGCAGGCATTCGGTCCGCTCGTCTGGCTGACCGCCGGTGTGCTTCCGTTTCTATTCGCCGCGATCATGGGCGGCGTCGGCGGGCGCAGCCTGGCTGCGCGTGCGGCCGAATGACAACCCTCCCCGCGACCCGAGGCCGCCTGTCCGAGGCCCGTCCGCTGGCCGACCTCACATGGCTCCGCGTCGGAGGTCCGGCGGATTATTTGTTCCAGCCAGCCGACCTTGAAGATCTGCAATCGTTCCTGCGCGACCTTCCGGCGGATGTACCGGTGTTCCCGATGGGCGTCGGTTCGAACCTGATTGTGCGCGACGGCGGCTTGCGGGCGATGGTGATTCGGCTGGGGCGGGGCTTCAACGGCATCTCGGTCGAGGGAAACACTGTTACCGCGGGCGCGGCGGCACTGGACGCGCATGTGGCGCGCAAGGCGGCGGACGCGGGGATCGACCTGACCTTCCTGCGAACCATCCCCGGCTCCATCGGCGGTGCGGTGCGCATGAACGCAGGCTGTTACGGCAACTACACGGCGGATGTACTGCGCAAGGCCACCATCGTGACCCGGCAGGGCAATGTCGTGGACCTGTCGCCCGACCAACTGAACTTCCGCTACCGCCAGACAGATCTTCCCGAAGGCGCGGTTCTGGTCTCGGCCACGTTCGAAGGCCCCCCGGGCGATCCCGATGACCTTCATGCGCGCATGGCGGCGCAGTTGCAAAAGCGCGACGAGACACAGCCCACCAAGGATCGCAGCGCCGGTTCCACTTTCCGCAACCCTGCCGGTTTCTCCTCCACAGGCCGGGCCGATGACGTCCACGACTTGAAGGCGTGGAAAGTGATCGATGATGCGGGCATGCGCGGCGCGACACGTGGCGGGGCGCAGATGAGTCCAAAGCACTCGAATTTCCTGATCAACACCGGCACCGCCACCGCCGCCGACCTCGAAGGACTGGGCGAGGAGGTGCGAAAAAAGGTTTACGAAACAAGCGGCATCACGCTAGAGTGGGAAATCATGCGGGTCGGTGATCCGCTGACAGAATAAAGCCCCATCCGTCAGACCATAGCAGGCAAATTCAGGCGGCGGATCAAAGGCATAAACAAGATACGGACCACCACATAAGGTCCGGGGACATTGAGGCGCACGAAGTGGGTAAGTCGAGCAGGACAAACCCCAAAGTGGCGGTATTGATGGGCGGCCCCTCGAAGGAACGCGAGGTCTCGCTCAGCAGCGGGCGCGAATGCGCAGCCGCCCTTAGGGAAGAAGGCTTTGAGGTGGTCGAACTGGACGCTGGTCCCGACCTTTACGCGCGTCTTCTGGATATCAAGCCTGATGTGGTTTTCAACGCCCTGCATGGCCGCTGGGGCGAGGATGGCTGTGTGCAGGGGATGCTGGAATGGATGCGTATCCCGTATACGCATTCCGGCGTTCTGGCTTCGGCCCTGGCCATGGACAAGCAGCGCAGCAAGGAAGCGTTCCGCGTCGAAGGCCTGCCCATCGCAGAAAGCATCATCGCCCCAAAGGATGAGGTCGAAGCCGACCACGTCATGCCTGCGCCTTATGTGGTCAAACCCAACAACGAAGGCTCCAGCGTCGGTATCTATCTGGTGCACGAAGGCACCAACGGTCCCCCGAAACTGTCCGACGACATGCCGGATCAGGTAATGGTCGAGCAATATGTGGCGGGGCGCGAACTGACCGTGACCGTGATGGGCGACCGTGCCCTGACAGTAACCGAGATCATGACCGAAGGCTGGTACGACTACGACGCCAAGTACAAGCCCGGTGGCTCGTCGCACGAACTGCCTGCCAAGATTCCGGCTGACATTTTCGACATGTGCATGGACTATGCCGTGCGCGCTCATAAGGTGTTGGGGTGCAAGGGCGTCAGCCGCACCGACTTCCGCTGGGACGATGCACGGGGCGCGGATGGTCTGTTCCTGCTGGAAACCAATACCCAGCCCGGCATGACGCCGACCTCGCTGGCGCCAGAACAGGGCGCGCATCTGGGCATGAGTTTCGGCCAGTTTTGCGCCTGGATGGTGGAGGACGCCTCATGCGACCGTTGACCGCCACCCGCGCACCCGTGATCCATCGCAGCAAGCCTCTGGCCGGACCGGATGCCGATTTCGCCACTGCCGAGCCGACCCCTCAGGCCAAGCCGAAACTGCAACTGCGCGGCGCCCGTTTTTTTGGTCGCAACGCCCGCCGCTCCGATCCCGCGCCGTCGCGGCTCAGCTACCGGTTCCAGCGCTGGATGCTGACACCCGGTATCCGGCTGAGCGTTCGTCTGGGCCTGCCGGTTTGCGTTGTTGCGGCGGCGGTCGGGCTCTATTTCGCGTCCGAAGACCGGCGCGAAGCGCTCAGCGCCTATATCGCCGACATCAAGACCTCGGTTCAGGAGCGCCCCGAATTCATGGTCAACCTGATGGCCATCGATGGTGCGGGGCCGGGCCTGTCGGACGACATCCGCGAAGTCGTGCCGTTGGACTTCCCGATCAGTTCCTGGGATCTGGATGTCGAACAGATGCGCGACACCATAACCGGACTGGACCCGGTGAAATCGGCCACCGTCCGCATTCGCCCGGGCGGCATTCTTCAGGTCGATGTGGTCGAGCGTCAGCCGGTCATCGTCTGGCGCACGCGCGACGGGATCGAATTGTTGGACGAAACTGGTGCCCATGTGGATCAGGTCGCCTCGCGCAAGGATCATGCGGATCTGCCGCTGATCGCGGGTCAGGGGGCGGATCAGCATGTCGGCGAAGCGCTGCGGATCCTGACCACGGCGCGCAGCCTCGGTGACCGCGTGCGCGGACTGGTACGCATCGGTGAACGCCGCTGGGACCTGGTCCTGGATCGTGGCCAGCGCATCTTGCTGCCAACCGACCGCCCGGTTCGCGCGCTCGAGCGGGTATTGGCGGTAAACGAGGTACAGGACCTTCTGGAACGCGATGTGGCCGTGGTCGACATGCGCCTCGGTCAGCGTCCGACCATCCGAATGACCAAAGCCGCCAGCGAAGACTGGTGGAATACAAAAGTGACAACGAGTAGCGGGCAGTAGCGACAATGATGACCGATCTTTATCAGTCCCAGCGGGCCATGCGGCAGATGCGCAGGCAAGCCATGCAAAGGGGCGTCATCGCCATTCTGGACGTGGGCAGTTCGAAGATCGCCTGTCTGGTGCTGCGATTTGACGGCACTGGCCGGCTGAGCGATGACAACAGCATCGGCTCATTGGCCGGGCAGACCGGGTTCCGTGTCATCGGCGCCGCGACGACCCGCTCGCGCGGAGTGCAGTTCGGCGAAGTCACTGCCATGCAGGAAACCGAACGGGCCATCCGCACTGCCTTGCAGGCGGCACAGAAGATGGCGGACATTCGCGTTGATCACGTCATCGCCAGTTTCTCGGGCGCGAACCCGCGCTCCTACGGTCTGGACGCTCAGGTCGATCTGGAAGGTCAGCTCGTGACCGAAGCCGAGGTCGGACGTGTGCTGAACGCCTGCGACGTGCCCGATTATGGGGCCGGGCGCGAGGTTCTGCATGCCCAGCCGGTGAACTTCGCGCTGGACAACCGGTCCGGCCTGATAGACCCGCGGGGACAAATGGGGCAGAGCCTTGCGGTCGATATGCACATGCTGACCGTTGATGCGGTGGCGATCCAGAACATCGTGCGGTGCATCAAACGTTGCGACCTGGAATTGGCGGGGATAGCGAATTCAGCCTATGTCTCGGGCATCTCGGCGCTGGTCGAGGACGAGCAGGAACTGGGCGCGGCCTGTATCGACATGGGCGGCGGCACGACCAGCGTGTCGATCTTCATGAAGAAACACATGATCTATGCCGATTGCGTGCGCATGGGTGGTGATCACGTGACCTCGGACATTTCCATGGGCCTCGGCGTTCCAGCGGCAGTGGCCGAGCGGATCAAGACGTTCAATGGCGGCGTGCATGCCACAGGGGCCGATGACCGCGATCTGATCGATATCGGTGGCGATACCGGCGACTGGGAACATGACCGTCGCACCGTCAGCCGTGCCGAACTGATCGGAATCATGCGCCCAAGGGTCGAGGAAATTCTCGAAGAGGTCCGTGTGCGGCTGGATGCAGCCGGGTTCGAACACATGCCCAGCCAGCAGATCGTCCTGACCGGCGGCGGCAGCCAGATCATGGGGCTGGACGGCCTCGCCACCCGTATCCTGGGTCAACGCGTCCGCCTTGGTCGCCCCTTGCGCGTTCACGGCCTGCCGCAATCGGCCACAGGGCCGAGCTTTTCGTCTGCTGTGGGCCTCAGCCTGTTCGCCGCCCATCCGCAGGACGAATGGTGGGATTTCGAGATCCCGGTCGACACCTACGCGGCGCGCCCCTTCAAACGCGCCGTGCGCTGGTTCCGTGACAACTGGTAGAAGGCTGCTTCGGGGGCTGATCGCCCCGTTGCTGTTGCCCGCCGGCGCGGTCGCTCAGACCGCCATCTCTCCCGACGCGTTTCTGGATGCGGTCATCGGCAAGACGGTCACGTTCTATGAGATCCGCAGCGGTCAGCTGGTGGGAACAGAGCAGTTTTTAAGTCGCAATACCTCGGTCTGGCGCGAGAATGGCCTGGGCTGCGTCTATGGTCAGATCACCACGCCAAACGGGCAGATCTGCTTCCTCTATGACAATGATACGGACGGGGTGCCAGTCTGTTGGTGGCCGTTTCTGCACCACGACCGCCTGCTGGTGCGCCTGGCCACCTTCGTCGGCGGTGAAATTCAGGAGGTCCGCCGAATAAGCGAGGATAGCCTCAACTGTCCAAGTGTCCCTGTCAGTTGAAAAATCGACTTGCGGTGCCCGAGAATATCCCTCAAGATATCCACAAGGCCCGTCAGAGGCCCGGCGGCAGGACCCGAGCAGGTACCCGCAAAACAAGAATGGACCCGATTGTGACGCATCTTCTGGCTGGAGGCACGAATTGCGTATGCGTTGTGGTGCCATGCGTCCGCTCCGCAACATCTGGCGGATCGCGCGAAATACCGCCTCTGGTTGCCTTATTTCCTCCATATTTTGTGGATTCCTGCGATTTTTGACGTGACGTTTGTGGATATGACCGGTAGAATTAAAGGCGGATAGGTAAGAAAAACACCGCTTTGGCGGGTTATTAGAACAGGCGGACAGAGCATGACATTGAATCTTTCGATGCCCGGGCACGACGAACTGAAGCCTCGGATCACAGTATTTGGCGTGGGCGGTGCAGGCGGCAATGCCGTCAATAACATGATTGAAAAACAGCTGGACGGCGTCGATTTCGTGGTCGCCAACACAGACGCGCAGGCGCTGCAGCAAAGCCAGTCCTCGGCGCGGGTGCAGCTGGGTGTGAAAGTCACCGAAGGCCTGGGCGCTGGGGCGCGTCCGACCGTTGGCGCAGCCGCCGCCGAAGAAAGCATCGAACAGATCGTCGATCATCTGGCTGGCGCGCATATGTGCTTCATCACTGCTGGAATGGGCGGCGGCACTGGGACAGGCGCGGCTCCGATCATCGCGCAGGCCGCGCGCGAGCTGGGTGTGCTGACCGTCGGCGTCGTAACCAAACCCTTCCAGTTCGAAGGTGCCAAGCGGATGCGTCAGGCTGAAGACGGTGTTGAGGCGCTGCAGAAGGTTGTCGATACGCTTATCATCATCCCGAACCAGAACCTATTCCGTCTGGCCAATGAAAAGACGACCTTTACCGAGGCGTTCTCGATGGCTGACGACGTTCTGTATCAGGGCGTCAAAGGCGTGACCGACCTGATGGTCCGTCCGGGCCTGATCAACCTCGACTTTGCGGATGTGCGCGCCGTCATGGACGAGATGGGCAAAGCGATGATGGGGACCGGCGAGGCAACCGGCGAAGATCGCGCGGTTCAGGCGGCCGAGAAGGCGATTGCCAACCCGCTGCTGGACGAAATCAGCCTTAAGGGTGCCAAAGGCGTGCTGATCAACATCACTGGCTCGCACGACCTGACCCTGTTCGAACTGGACGAAGCTGCCAACCGCATCCGCGAAGAAGTGGACCCCGAAGCCAACATCATCGTCGGGTCGACCCTCGATACCGCGATGGAAGGCGGCATGCGCGTGTCCGTCGTGGCCACCGGGATCGATGCAACCGACAAACAGGCCGAAATTCCGGTTGCGCGTCGTTCGATGTCGGCACCGCTGACCCGCACCGTTTCCGCGGAAGAGCAGGCGCAGGAAGAAGCGCAGACCGTTGCCGCAGAACAGCAGGCACCTGCTGAGGTAAACCCCGAACCTTCGCTGTTCGAAGCGGCTGACGAGCCGGTCCAGTCCCAGCCTCAGTTCCAGCCGCAGGCGGAACAGGATGATGATGACCTGCCGCCGCCCGCCTATCAGCCGCGCGTGGCCGAGTTTGAACCGCAGCCCGAGGTTGCGGAACCTGCGCCGGAAAGCTTTGTCGCACCGCGCGCCGCTGCTGCCGGCACTCCGTCCCCCGAGGCCCTGCAGCGACTGCAGGCAGCTGTTCAGAACGTGCCATCGGCAAAACAGCGCATGGCGGCAAGCCGCGCGGACGTCGAAGAAGCGGCCCCCGCACAGCGGGCGGAAGCTCATGACCGGCCCCGTTTCGGCTTCAACAGGCTGATCGACCGCATGACCGGTCATGCAGCCGATACACCCGCTCAACCGGCCCGCCAACAGCCGGTCATGCGCCAGGCTGACGCCACGGCACCTGCCCATGAAGAGGCAGATCCGGATCAGGAACGTATCGAAATTCCGGCCTTCTTGCGCCGTCAGGCCAACTGATCGCGGTAACAAAATGATGACAAAGGGTCGCCGTTTGGCGGCCCTTTTTCGTTTAAAATAAAGTGCTTATTGTAATGTAAGCAGGGTTTTGCCGATCTGTAACATCCATGTTTCAATCGGTTGCAAAGAGTGAGTTGAGCCTTATCGCCGGCTTCCTTAACTGAGTGTTCAACACAGCCCAAGCAGGCTGGACATCACCCACTGAGGTCAGTTTTGCAACACACGCTCAAATCATCGGTCACGTTTACAGGCACCGGGCTGCACAGCGGCAAGCCTGCGACGATGGTCCTGAAGCCGGCAGCCGCCGGTCACGGCATCTGGTTCAAGCGGACGGATATCGAATTGGGCAATGCGCTGATCCCGGCCATCTACGACATGGTGGACCGGACCCCGCTCTGCACCCGTCTGGTGAACGAGGCCGGCGTTTCCGTTTCAACCGTTGAACACATCATGGCGGCCCTTGCCGGTTGCGGCGTGCACAACGCGCTGGTCGAGATTGATGGTCCCGAAGTTCCGATCATGGACGGCTCGTCCATCGAATTCGTGCGTGGCATCATGGCCAAGGGCGTGCGCCGTCAGGCCAGCCCTGTTCTGGCTTACGAAGTGCTCAAACCGGTCACCGTCTCTCGCGAGGGCGCAAGCGCCTCGATCGCTCCGGCGAAAGGGCTGTTCATCGATTTCCACATCGATTTCGAAGATGACGCGATTGGCAACCAGACCAAGACGCTGGATATGCGCAACGGTTCGTTCGCGCGCGAACTCAGCGATTGCCGCACGTTCTGCCGCCGCACCGATGTCGAAGCCATGCGCGAAAACGGCCTGGCGCTGGGTGGTACGCTGGACAACGCAGTCGTTGTTCAGGGCACCGACGTTCTGACACCAGGCGGGTTCCGCCGCGCGGATGAGGCCGTACGCCACAAGATGCTGGATGCCCTGGGCGACCTGTATCTGGCAGGCGGTCCGATTCTGGGCCACTTCACCGGCGACAAGTCCGGTCATTCGATGACCAACACGCTGCTGCGCAAGCTGTTCGAGACGCCCGGCGCCGTGCGCCCCGTGCTGTGCACCCCCGAACAGGCGGCCCGACTGCCCGGTCAGGGCCTGATCTGGGCGGAAATCCCCGAAGTCGCCTGATCTGGGCGGTCCGCGAGATGCCGCGGATCAACACTGGCGACATTTCCGACAGAGAGCGTTAAAGACGTTTTGCACCGGAATTTTCTGTGCTAGACCATGGCACAATCCGGGTCAGAACCCGTTAAGCAAGACGACAAGGATGAGCGGAATGGTGGGCAGCAAAGCGGCAGTCAGGTTCGCAGGGGCGATTCTTCTGGCAGCAACTTTAGCAGCGTGCGGCAATGGCGGACTTTTCGGAAGAAGGGGCGCGGACCGCGACCAGAACCTGGAAGGCTTCACGCCGGAACAGATTTACACGCGCGGTGAATACGAACTGTCGCAGAACCGTTCTGACGACGCGGCGTGGTATTTCTCGGAAGTCGAACGGCTCTATCCCTATTCTGACTGGGCCAAACGGTCGCTGATCATGCAGGCCTTCGCGTTCCATACCGACGAGAACTATGAAGAAAGCCGGGCGGCAGCTCAGCGTTATATCGATTTTTATCCTACGGACGAAGATGCCGCCTATGCCCAGTATCTGCTGGCGCTCAGCTACTATGACCAGATCGACGAAGTGGGCCGCGACCAGGGCCTGACCTTTCAGGCGCTGCAGGCGCTGCGCACGGTGATTGAGGTCTATCCGGACAGTGAATACGCCACCTCTGCGGTGCTGAAATTCGATCTCGCCTTCGACCATCTGGCCGGAAAAGAGATGGAGATCGGACGCTATTACCTGCGTCAGGATCATTTTGCAGCCGCCATCAACCGCTTCCGCGTTGTGGTCGAGGATTTTCAGACCACCTCGCACACTGCCGAAGCGCTGTATCGTCTGGTCGAGGCGTACCTGTCGTTGGGCCTGGTGGATGAGGCGCAGTCGGCCGGTGCGATCCTGGGCTACAACTACCAGTCCTCGGAATGGTACGACAGTGCTTATACCCTGCTGACTTCGCGCGGCCTCAAACTCAAGAGCCGTGGCAACAACTGGCTCAGCCAGGTTTACCGTCAATCGATCAAAGGGCAGTGGTTGTAATCGCCATGACCATAGGGTTGGGACAGTAGGACCCGATGCTACGCGCCCTTGATATTCGCGACATGCTGATCATCGACCGGCTGGAACTGACCTTCCAGCCGGGTCTCAATGCGCTGACCGGTGAAACCGGTGCGGGCAAGTCGATCCTGCTGGATTCTCTGGGCTTTGTTCTGGGCTGGCGTGGTCGCGCCGAACTGGTGCGGCAGGGGGCTGCGCAGGGTGAAGTGCTGGCCGAGTTTGAACTGCCCGCCGATCATCCCGCCCATGCCGTTCTGGCCGAGGCCGGGCTGCCCGGCGGCGAAGAACTGATCCTGCGCCGCGTCAACACGGCCGAGGGCCGCAAAACCGCCTGGGTCAATGACCGCCGCTGCTCGGGAGAGGTGCTGCGTGCGCTGTCCGAGACATTGATCGAACTGCACGGCCAGCACGATGACCGCGGCCTGCTGAACCCGCGCGGGCATCGTGTTCTGCTGGACGACTATGCCGGGGCAGGGAACCAGCTTAGCGCCGTCCGAGCGGCCTGGTCACAGATGTCCCGCGCCCGCAAGGCGCTGACCGAGACCGAAGGCACGCTGGCCGCAATGCGCGCCGAAGAAGAGTTTCTGCGCCACGCCGTGTCGGAACTGGATCAGCTTGATCCTCAGCCGGGTGAAGATGCCGAACTCGACGCCCGCCGCCGCATGATGCAGGGGGCCGAACGGATCCGCGACGACGTGGCCCGTGCCTTTGCCCTGTTGGGGGGCGAGGGCGCCGAAGGCGCTTTGGCCGACGCGGTGCGCTGGCTTGAAGGTGTGTCGGACCATGCCGGCGGCCAGCTTGAAGAGCCCATCGCCGCACTCGGCCGCGCCATGATTGAACTGGGCGAAGCGCAGGATGGCGTCAACGCCTGCCTTCAGGCGCTGGATTTCGACCCGGCAGAACTGGAACAGACCGAAGAACGCCTGTTCGCCATTCGCGCGCTGGCCCGCAAACACGACGTCGCGCCTGACGATCTGGGCGCTTTCGCCGACACCCTGCGTGAGCGTCTGAACCGGCTGGACGCCGGAGATGCCGACCTTGCCGACAGGCGTGCCGCTGTCGAGGCCGCGCAGGCCGCCTACGATGCCGCCGCAGCCCAGCTCAGCAGCACGCGTCAGAATGCGGCGGGGCAACTCGACGCGGCCGTGATGGCTGAACTTGCACCGCTGAAAATGGAACGCGCGGTGTTTCGAACCGAAATCACACCAGCCGATCCCGGCCCCGAAGGCACCGATGCGGTGGCCTTCACCGTCGCCACCAATCCCGGCGCGCCCTCGGGACCGCTGAACAAGATCGCATCCGGCGGTGAACTCAGCCGCTTCCTGTTGGCGCTCAAGGTTTGCCTCAGCGGTGATGACAGCGCCCGCACGATGATCTTCGATGAAATCGACCGGGGTGTTGGCGGTGCCACTGCCGATGCCGTTGGCCGCCGTCTGGCCGCGCTGGCGCAGGGGGGGCAGGTGCTGGTCGTGACGCATTCGCCGCAGGTGGCCGCGCGGGCCGCGCATCACTGGCGTGTCCAGAAACAGGTTGCGGACGGGCAAACCCTGTCCACCGTCATCCCGCTGGCCGACCCGGACCGGGTGGATGAGATTGCCCGCATGGTCGCAGGCGACACCATAACGGACGAAGCCCGCGCCGCCGCACGCGCTTTGCTGCAGGCCTGAGACATATCTGCCGCTTTCCGGTTCTCAAACCGTCGCTATCCCACTTTTATAAGGACGCACCGTGGCTTACTAATGAGGGAACGATGACCTCCGAGGGCAAATGACCCAGTCGACCCGCACCGTTCTGCGCAATCAGCTCAATCAGGCACTGGCCGCGATCAAGGATGCATGGCGGGTGATGCTCCGTCGGGGACCCAGCCAGATTCAGTTCTGGTTCATCGCCCTGGCCATCGGTATCGCGGCGGGTTTCATGGCGCTGGGATTCCGCAAGGCCATCGCCGCACTTCAGGCGTATATCTACAACACCGAGGATATCCTTCTGCTGCACAGCCATGTGGAAAAGCTGCCTTGGGTCCTGATCCTGATCACGCCGATCATCGGTGGCCTGGTTGTCGGTATCATCCTGCACATTTTCACCGATGACGGGCGTGTCCGGTCCGTGGCGGACGTGATGGAAGGTTCTGCCGTCACCGATGGGAGGGTCGAGATCAAGGCAGGGATCGCGTCTTTCCTCGCCTCGCTCATCACGCTCAGCTCAGGCGGCTCGACGGGTCGTGAAGGGCCGGTGGTTCACATGGCGGGCGTCATTTCAACATGGGTCAGCAACCGCATCCACGCGGACGGCATCACCGGTCGCGACCTGCTGGGCTGTGCCGTGGCCGCCGCCGTCTCGGCCAGCTTCAACGCCCCCATTGCGGGTGCGCTTTTCGCGCTCGAAGTGGTTCTGCGCCACTTCGCGGTCCATGCCTTCGCCCCTATCGTTATTGCCTCGGTCGCGGGGACGGTTATCAACCGTCTGGCCTATGGTGACGTCACCGAGTTTGTCCTGGAGACCCCCGGATCGCTGCAATTCTATGTGGAGTTGCCCGCGTTCCTGATCCTCGGGCTGATCTGCGGGTTCGTCTCTCTGCTGCTGATGCGCTCGATCTTCTTTGCCGAGGATATCGGCAACCACATCCAGACCCGCCTGTCACTGCCGCGCTGGCTGCGGCCGGCGGTATCGGGGGCGATGCTGGGGCTGATGGCGATCTGGTTCCCGCATATCATCGGTGTCGGGTACGAGACCACGATCCGCGCCCTGACCGGCGACCTGCTGCTGACCACCGCAATCCTGTTTGCCGTTCTCAAGACCGTTGCGGTCGCCATTACCATGGGCGGCCGCATGGGTGGCGGTGTGTTCTCACCGTCGCTGATGATCGGCGCGCTGACCGGGCTGGCCTTTGGCCTGATCGCCACCGGCTTGCTGCCGGACGTATCGGGGACCCACACGCTCTATGCCTTTGCCGGAATGGGTGCCGTGGCCGCCGCAGTTCTGGGGGCACCCATCTCGACCACGCTGATCGTGTTCGAACTGACCGGAGACTGGCAGATCGGCCTTGCGGTGATGGTCTCGGTTTCGATGTCCACCGCGCTGGCTTCGCGCCTGGTGGACCGGTCCTTCTTCCTGACTCAACTGGAGCGCCGCAACGTGCATCTGGCCGCCGGGCCGCAGGCCTACCTGCTGGCCATGTTGCGCGCTGGCGCCGTGATGCGACCGCTCGGAGATCCGCGCTCGATCACCAGGGATGAGGCGCAGGAGTTGATTGAACAGGGCTTCTGCATTCAGGCCAGCGCCACGCTTGAGGCTGCGATGCCCTATTTCGACCGCGGTGACATCCCCTGCATTCCGGTGGTTCTGATCGAAGATAACGGTGTCGAAACCCCGGTCGGCGCGCTTTATCACATAGATGCGCTCAAGGCGTATAACCGTGCGCTGGCGGCGACAGCGGCCGAGGAGCATTCGTAGCGAGGCCGAAGCCGGCGCGTTGCACTGCGTCTTCTGAAACGGGAGCCGCTTAGCCGGTTGGCGCTTTCTTCGCTTCTTCCTTGATCACAGACCGGAGCCAACGTGCCAGTTTCGACCGGTCGGTTGCAGCGGTCCAGTACATATGCTCTGCCATGCCCGTGTCAAAATCGAAAGGCCGCAGAGCAAGCCTGTCCCTGAACCGGTTGGCCATCCGTGACGGCAACGCGGCCAGCAGGTCGGTGCCCACGATGATTTCGCCAAAGGATATCGCATCACTGCTGACGATCGAACGCCGCAGGCTGATGCCCTGTTCGGCGGCATAGCGAACCGGCGCCTGCTGCCAGCCGGGGCGCGGTTCGAAATGGACGAAATTCATCTCCTTGATGTCGTCCAGCCCCAGGACATCTTTCTTTGCCAGCGGGTGTGACGGATCCATCATACAGACATGCTGCTCGCGGTTCAGGTATTCTTCGCCGTAAATCCCGCTGTCCGACACTTTCTGCGGCCCGAGGTAGATATCGGCGCTGCCACTCAGCAACAAGTCGCTGGCAAGGCCGTAGTTATAGTTCAGGATCAGCCGGATCGCAGGTGCTTCGCGCCGGAGCCGCCGAACGACTTGCGGCAAAACAAGCAACGTTTCGTAACTGGTGATATTGATCCGGATCTCTCCCTCGGACTGCTTCGGATCGAATGCCTCATCGTCGCGAAACTGCTCGGCTTCTTCCAACATGTGCTCCACCCGGTCCATGAGCCGGTGACAATGGTGCGTAGGTGCTATCGCCCCGCCTTGTTTGACAAACAGGGGATCCTGCGCTGCCTTTCTGACACGTTCGATCGTGTAACTGACCGAAGACGGGTTCATGCCCAGCTCGGCCGCGGCCTTTGCGAATGAGCGGTGCGTGTGCACCAGCTTCAGCGTACGAAGCGCCGCGAAATCGAGCGAGAGTATTTCTGGCGCTGCGGACATCGGAACCCTGTCTGAGTGTGATTGAAAATTTCAATGCAATGAAACGGATTGATCTGATTGTTCAATCTGACACATCCGGACATCCTTAGGCAAGCAGACCCGTCACGGGATGCATTGCAACAGACCGGAGGATGAACATGACTTTGAAAGTGATCGGAGCCGGATTTGGACGGACAGGAACGGAAAGCCTCAAGCGGGCGCTTGAAGCCCTTGGGCTCGGACCGACGCACCACATGTACGAGGTCATGGACAGCGAAACGCAGCGGGAACGCTGGATCGCTTTAGCATACGGGGCAACACCGGACTGGCCCTCTCTGTTTGAAGGATACAACAGCGCCGTGGACTGGCCATCAGCCGCCTACTGGCGCGAAACGATGGCCTTCTACCCGGATGCCAAAGTGGTGCTGACCCACCGGCCCGCCGAAGACTGGTGGAACAGTTTCACCAATACGATTCAGACAGCGCTGCTATCGGGCACGGATGTCGGCGGTCTGGGAACCAGCGTGATAACCGAAGGGGTTTTCGGCGGAAACATCCAGGACAAGGCGCATGTTCTGTCTGTTTACGAGGACACGATCGCCAGGGTCCGAAACGAAGTGCCTGCGGAGCGGCTCATCGACCTGCCGCTTGGGTCCGGCTGGGGGCCTTTGTGCAGGGGGCTGGGCTTGCCGGAACCCGACATGGACTATCCCCAAGGCAACACAAAGGCAGGGTTCCGGGCGGTTGCATAGCCCTCACGTATAACGCAGGCCTTGGGAACCGGCTTACCCTGGACGCGAAGTTGGTGATTTTCCGCAGACCCTGCGAACACTTGGCCAAAATACTCGCTTCTTGCCCTTGTGCCGCACCTGATGCAAACTTGATCGCAGAGGAGGGATGTCTGTTTCTCTGTTGGGTCTGTTTGAAAGCGGACCAGAACGGTGCAGCTGCTTTGGGAGGAGTGTCATGACATCCAAGACTGCGGGTTCCACGCCACCAGACAATCTGACGCCGCCGCCGAAGGCCATGCCCAGGATAAACAAGGTCACTGCGGAAGATATCACCGCGTCCCTTAAGGCCGGCTTTTCCGATTTTCTGGCCCGCCCCTTCATGAGTGGCTTTTTTGGCCTTTTCTATGCGGTATTCGGCATCCTGTTTGTCTGGAGCCTGGTCTGGCTTGGCAAGATCTGGATGATCATTCCAGCGGTCGTCGGCTTCCCTCTGGTCGCGCCATTTGCTGCCGCCGGGCTGTATGATATGTCCCGCCGGATGCAGAACGACGAGAGTTTCGGCTGGTCTGAAATCCTCACCGTCATGGCCAACCAGCGCAAGCGCGAAATGGGCTGGATGGCCTTTGTCACCCTGTTCATTTTCTGGGTGTGGATTTATCAGGTCCGGCTTTGGCTGGCGATCATCCTTCAGAATGCATCTTTCTCGGATTTCGACGGGTTTCTGAACACCGTATTCTTCACTCCGCAGGGCTGGACTTTCCTGGCCGTTGGCACCTGCGTCGGCGCATTTCTGTCGGCTGCCTTGTTCTCGGTGACCGTCATCGCCATGCCCATGCTGCTTGACCGGGAAACCAATTTCGTATCTGCCATGATCACGTCCATTCGCGTCGTCACGGAAAATCCGTTGGTCATGCTTGGCTGGGCGGCGATCATCTCGGTCACTATGCTGTTGTCGCTTGTCCCGGCGTTTCTGGGCTTGATCTTCACCCTGCCGATCCTTGGCCACACAACATGGCATCTCTATCAGCGGGCCGTGCAACCCGCCGAGGGGTGATCCGGCCTGCCATCACTTGGTGCAACTGTCGGCTTCGACTGACTTCTCAACACCGGATGGTTCTACAACTGTTCGACCTTCACCGAGTCCAGCGGATAGAACGCCAGATACCCCTTGATCTCGGCCACCGCCGGGATCGGGTCTTCATAGCTCCACGCGGCGTTTTCGGTTGTCGAGGATTTGTTGACGATCGAGAAATGCGTGGCGTCGCCTTTGTGCGGGCAGTGGGTGACTTTATCCGTCTGGTCCAGAAAGGCCATCGCGATATCGGAGCGTGGGAAATAGATCACCGGATCCAAATTCCCCTCAAGCAACTCCAGCGCACCCGTGGTTTCGCCCAGAATCGCGCCACCTGACCGGACGCTCCATTTTCCGGGCGCCTTGCGGATTGTTATGTGGTCGGTCATGTCTGCTCCTTTTTGTGTCGCGTTGGGGCCTTTCCTCTGCCCAGTCTATGTAACAGCCGGATGTCACACCGGCGCGGTTGCGGCATCCAACCACAGTTGCGCGTCATGGCCCAGCCTTGGCCTGATTTTTTCCGCAACTTCGCGGTGATACTCGTTCAGCCATGCCCGTTCCTGCGGGGACAGCATGTCGGCGACGATCAACCGCCGGTCAATGGGCACAAAGGTCAGCGTACGCCAGTTCAGCATCGCCCGTTCGGTATCACCACCGGGCAGCGAGGGGGCTTTGTCCACAACCACCAGATTCTCGATCCGGATACCAAAGGCACCTTCCCGATAGTACCCCGGCTCATTTGACAGGATCATACCGGGTTCCAGCGCAACATGGCTGACCTTCGACAGGCGCTGCGGGCCTTCGTGCACGCTCAGATAGGCACCGACGCCGTGGCCCACGCCGTGGTTAAAATCCTGCCCCGCGGACCACAGCGGCGCGCGCGCCACACATTCGATGTCGCGCCCGGACAGCCCGACGGGCCAGCGTAGCATGGACATGGCAATCATGCCTTTCAACACGCGCGTGAAGCAGGCGCTTTCCTCGTCACCGGCGGTGCCGATCGCAACGGTTCGGGTGATGTCCGTGGTGCCGTCCAGATATTGCCCTCCGCTGTCCAGAACCAGAATATGGCCATCCTTCAACAGGCTGTCTGTCTCGGTCGTCACCCGGTAATGCATGACCGCGCCGTTTGGCCCGGTGCCCGCAATGGTGTCGAACGAGATATCCCGCAGTGCCGCGTCCTGCCGTCGGTTTTCCTCTAGCCGGGTGACGACCTGCGTTTCGGTCAGGCTGCCTGGGGGCTGCGCGTCCAGCCAGCACAGCGTTTCGATCACCGCGACCGCATCGCGCAGATGGGCCTCGGCGCTGCCCGCGATTTCCGCAGCGTTCTTGCAGGCTTTGGGCAGGGCGCAGGGGTCGCCCCCCTCGGCCATCCTGTCGCCCAGAGCGTCCGCAACAATCTGCGGCAGTGTCGCCGGATCGACCTGCACCGAACCAGCCAGCCCGCTTATGGCCTGCAAAAACACATCCGGTTCGTGCTGGCGCACCCGCGGCCCCAAATGATCGGCAACATCGGACAGCTTTTTGGCGGCCATGAAAAGGTCCACTCCGCCATCGGCATGCAGAATCGCAAACCCGTGCGCCACCGGGTTGTACCCGATATCCGATCCCCGGATGTTCAGCAGCCACATGATCGAGTCCGGCAGCGTGATCACCGCAGCCGCATGTCCCGCCTTTTGCAGCGCTTCGGCCAGGCGGCTGATCTTGCTTTCGGCGGATTCACCCGCGAATTCAATCGGGTGCGCGCTAACCGGGTTCATCGGTGGCGCAGGCTGGTCCGCCCAGATCCGGTCCACCAGGTTCGGACAGGGGACCAGTTCGATACCGCTGCCTTGAAGATCCTTCTGCGTGCTCGTGATCTGACCCACAGCATGCAGCCAGGGGTCAAACCCGACCTTGCCGCCCTGTGGCAGCTGTTCTTTCAGCCAGGCGGCCAACCCGATATCGGGCCAGGGAACCGGAGTATACACATCCGCAACCTGCGCCTTGACCTGCGTGCGATAGCGCCCGTCGATGAATACACCCGCCACGTCTGTCAGCGCGGCACAGAACCCGGCCGATCCGGTGAACCCGGTCAACCAGGCCAGACGCTCATCGCGCGGCGCAACGTACTCCCCTTGATGCGCATCCGCGCGGGGAATCAGAAATCCGTCCAGCCCTTCCTGAGCCATCTCGCCGCGCAAGGCCGCCAGCCTGGGCGGTCCCTGTTCCGGGCGGGCGGTCACTTCGAATGTCTGGAACATGGGGGCCTCTTGCTTATGTCTTGGTGCGGCGAAAAGTGGGGCGCGCGGCGGCAAATGTCCAGCACATCGCGACGACACTATTCGGTTGCGCCCAGAAAGCCTTTCAGCGTCTCGATATAAGAGTCGTAAACGTCGTTTCCGGGCAGAGGAATGTGATTGGCGGTTTCCAGAATGACAAGCGAAGCGTCGGGAATACCGGCTGCCAGTTTTCGCGCCTCGGACAAGGGGTGGACGGCGCTGTTGCGCCCATGCAGGACCAACGTCGGGCATTGCACTTGCGGCAAAAGATGCAGAACCGACGCGGTGTTTCCGCTGTCGCGCTGATACAGTTTCTGCTCGACGGAATAGAGCGTCTGCATCTCGTTCACAATTTCGCGCACGGTTTCCAAAGGTCCCTCGGGAAAGTAGCTCAACAGCGAGCCAACCGCATAACCGCTCCCGGGGTCTTTCCAGCCTTCGATGATCAGGTTGCGGATCGAATCCGGCCCCGCCAAACCTTCACGATGATCGCGCCCTTCTGCCCAGCCGCCAACAATTGCCAGCCTGCTGACGCGCTCGGGATATTTCGTGGCGAACTGCAGGGCAGAGAAGATGCCGCCGAACTCCGAAACAATGGCAAAGCGATCAAAGCCTGCGGCCTGCGTCACCGCCAGAATGTCTTCGGCAACCCCTTCGTAATTGGCCCGGCAGGGGTCGCCCCAATGGGACTGGTGGCTTTTGTTGTAACGCAACATCGTGAACTTTGCGTCCATCGCACTAATGTAGGTGCGCTCGGAGGCCAGTCGCCATTCTGCCTCAAGATCATAGACGATAGATCCAACCCTCAGAACCGGAGGGCCCTCTCCCGACACGGCAAAGGCAATTGCCTGACCATCGTGACCTCGGGTGTATTTCAGCTGCTGGGTCCTATGTTCGCTGTGTTGTGCAGGTTCTGAGTCGCGGCTGACTTCAGCCGCCATCTGCAGGCCTCGCCGCACGATCGTCCGGATGATCCGCTGCGTCTTGCCATCATCACCCACCGCCTTGCGCGCAGCAGCGATGCGGGCGCTTATGGTCGATTCCGAGACAAAGCGACCATGCCAGACCCGCTCGATGATCTCTTCGCGTGCAACCAGCTTGCCAGGGCTTTCAACCAGCAACTCCAGTAGATCAAAGACCTGAGGTTCAACCGGAACCGCTTCGCCCCCGCGCAACAGCACGTGGCGGTCAACGTCCAGAATACAATCTGCAAACTCATAGCGCATGGGCTGAATACACTCCGTTTCGATTGGGGCCACAAGGTTCAATGGCATTCCCAAAGGTTTCTCGGGGGTTTCTCAGGATTGTCTTCAAGCGAGAGGGCAGCGCCGTTGCCAAATTAGAGGCAACAAACAGGAGCTTCAGATGATGCCACCCTTCGATATCGCGTTATTGCACCACAAGGCCGTTCGCCACAGGCACAATAATACCCAGCCCCGAATTGCTCCGACTACCGGATCGTCAATCTGGGGCTGGTTGCTTAGGATGCTATGCCGCCCGGCAGGGCGACGTCAACGGATCTAGCTGGCCCGCTTCATGCCCATGACCCGAGCCCGCGCCCGCGGGTCGCTGTCGAACAGAGCCGCCAGCTGCTCGGTCATGGCACCTGCCAACTGCTCGACATCCGTGATAGTTACGGCCCGGTCATAGTACCGGGTCACGTCATGGCCGATACCGATGGCCAGCAACTCGACCATCTTGCGTTTTTCCACCATCGCAATCACGTCACGCAGGTGTTTTTCCAGATAATTCGCAGGGTTAACGCTCAGAGTTGAATCATCAACCGGCGCACCGTCCGAAATCACCATCAGGATTTTGCGCTGTTCGCGCCGCGCCAGCATCCGGCGATGTGCCCATTCCAGGGCTTCGCCGTCGATGTTTTCCTTCAATAGGCCTTCTTTCATCATCAGACCCAAATTAGGTCGTGCACGACGCCAAGGGGCGTCCGCACCTTTGTAGATGATGTGGCGCAGGTCGTTCAGACGGCCGGGTTGCTGTGGTCGTCCATCGTTCAGCCAGGCCTCACGCGCCTGACCGCCTTTCCATGCCCGTGTGGTAAAGCCCAGAATTTCGACCTTGACGTTGCAGCGCTCCAGCGTCCGCGCCAGAACATCGGCACAGATGGCCGCGATTGAGATTGGACGCCCGCGCATCGAGCCCGAATTGTCCAAAAGCAGCGTCACCACGGTGTCGCGGAACTCGGTATCCTTCTCGACCTTGAAGCTTAGCGGCGTCGTGGGGTTCGCCACCACCCGCGCCAGACGGCCCGCGTCCAGAATGCCTTCCTCGCGGTCAAACTCCCAAGACCGGTTCTGCTGCGCCTGCAACCGGCGCTGCAGCTTGTTGGCCAGGCGCGAAACCGCCCCTTTCAAAGGCTCCAGCTGCTGGTCCAGATAGGCCCGCAGCCGCTCCAACTCGGCCGGTTCCGCGAGATCCTCGGCGGCGATCTCCTCGTCATGGGTGCTCAGGTAAACCTTGTAGTCGGGATCCGCTTCAGACGCGGGCGGCGGGGCAGGCGGCTCCAGTGGGGCCTCGCCATCGGGCATCTCGGCCTCTTCGCCCATCTCATCCTCGGCCATCTCGTCCATCGAGACCTGCGCCTGAGACTGATCCTGCTGCTCTTCCTGCGTCTGTTCGGGGGTGGCGTCGGCGTCCTGCTCGTCCTGATCGTCCTGCCCGGTGCTGTCGGGGTCGGGCTGTTCCTCGGCGTCGTCTTCGGCCTGATCTTCCTGCTCGTCGTCCAGCTCGTCCGGGTCCTCGCCCAGCTGGTCGCCATAGCCCAGATCCTTGATCATCTGACGAGCAAACCTTGCGAATTCCGCCTGGTCCGACAGAACCTCTTCAAGGTTCTCCAGCACGCCACCCGCCTGTTCTTCGATAAACCCGCGCCAAAGGTTCATGATGTTCTCGGCCGCCGGCGGCAGATCCCGCCCGGTCGCCAGATGCCGGATCAGATAGCCCGCGGCCACTGCAAGCGGCGCATCTGCAGGCTGTTTGCACTGGTCATATCCGCGCCGGATCGCCTCGTGGCTGATCTTGACATCGATATTGCTGGCAGTCCCGGGCATGTCCCGTGCGCCCATCGCTTCACAACGGGCAACTTCCATCGCCTCATAAAGATCCCGCGCCATATCGCCCGGAGGCGCATAACGCGCATGGGTCGCATCGTCATGATACCGCCGCTGCAGCGCCAGAGCATCCGCCGTGCCGCGCGCCAGCAACACCTCTTCCCGTGTCATGCGACGAGAGACCTGCGGCAATCGCATCGATTCGCCGGACAGGCCCGACGGGTCGACCGTATAGCTGACCGAAAGCTCGGGATCGTCGGCCATCACCTTGGTGGCCTCGGCCAAGGCCTTCTTGAAAGGATCGGCGGGGTTGTTGTTCTTCTGTGCCATGTCCTTAAGCCCTCATCAAAGTGACCAGCCCGGCCTGGAAAACAATAACGGATCCGCCTTCATCTGGCCAAAAATATCCCCGCCGGAGGCATTGCGCCCGAAACGGGCGCAGTTCAGGTGCTTACCCCAGGCTCGCACTCGCCGCGCTCTCGGGCAGTTCCTCGTCGAAACAGCGCTGATAGAACTCGGCCACGGTCTGGCGCTCCAACTCATCGCACTTGTTCAGGAATGACAGGCGGAAAGCGTAACCCACATTGCGGAAAATCTCAGCGTTCTGGGCCCAGTTGATCACGGTCCGCGGGCTCATCACCGTGGACAGATCGCCATTCATGAAGGCCGTCCGGGTTAGGTCAGCAACGGTCACCATCTGGCTGACGGTCTTGCGGCCCTCGGCGGTGTTGTAGTGCGGTGCCTTTGACAGCACGATCATCGTTTCGGCATCATGGCTCAGATAGTTCAGGGTCGAAACCAGCGACCAGCGATCCATCTGCGCCTGGTTGATCTGTTGCGTGCCGTGATAAAGGCCGGTGGTATCGCCAAGACCCACGGTGTTGGCGGTCGCGAACAGGCGGAAGTTCGGGTTCGGTGTGATGATCTCGTTCTGGTCCAGCAGGGTCAGCTTGCCGTCATGTTCCAGAACACGCTGGATCACGAACATCACGTCGGCACGGCCCGCATCATATTCGTCGAAGACAATGGCGACGGGGTTGCGCAGCGCCCAGGGCAGGATGCCTTCGTGGAATTCGGTCACCTGTTTGCCGTCGCGCAGCTTGATCGCGTCCTTGCCGATCAGGTCGATCCGGCTGATGTGGCTGTCCAGGTTCACACGTACGGCAGGCCAGTTCAGACGCGCGGCGACCTGTTCGATATGGGTCGATTTCCCGGTGCCGTGATAACCTTGGATCATCACGCGGCGATTGTGCGAAAAACCCGCCAGGATCGCCAGCGTGGTTTCGGGGTCGAACTTGTAGGTCGGGTCGATCACCGGAACGCGGTCGCTGCGCTCGGCGAACCCCTTGACCGCCATATTGCTGTCAATTCCAAATACGTCACGGACCGAGATGTCTTCGGTTGGTTTTGCGTTGATATCGATCGATCCGTCAGCCATGCGCCTTGTCCTTATCCTTTGCCCCGCTCTCCGGGTTTGAACCCGTGTGTGGTGCAACATATTGCGGACAAGGGCAAGGGAAAGCCGCCCGTTCCTTTAGCTGGCCGGATGTTTCTTTGAAACTGACCATAAATCGTGGGTATCGCAATCCGGCGGCCCGTATCCGGCGGGCCTTTCAACCTATTGCAGGTGCAGGCGAGGCTCGAACAAGTTTCGTTCGACAAGTTGGATAATGACCACATCGGGCTGCAGGCGATCGATCTGTCCCGCCATGTCTCGATCTAAAAGATCCTGCCATTGTACCTTGTGAACGATCCGGAACGTGCGGCGATAAAGCGCGATGTTCGCCTCGCAGAATGAATCGAAGATTAGCAACGCGGTGCTGGGATTTATGGCGGCAGGCGCAAATGTCGTCTCAAAACCCCCTCCGTCGCCGGCTTCTGCCGTACAGATGTCAGGTACGATTCCGATGAACGGAGTTGCACCTGCGCAGACCACCAAATTCTCAAATCCGATTGCATAGTCCGTTTCATGGCGGTGGCCCAGCAAATCCCGAACTTTCAGCAGATTGGCCAGATCACCCGATGTGTGTTCCAGTTCCTCTGCCGTGTAGGCAATCGGATCATAGTCGGGCCCAAGGGCCTCCAAAGTCGCTTCATACCTTCGCGCGGCCCCCAGGTTTGTCCAATGCGTATCGGTTTTCAGGTAGGCCTGAGCGGTGGCCTTCAGTCCCGTCATCAGGGTGCGCAAATCCAGCAGCGGCAGATTTTGTTCACGCGCGGCCTCAATAAACATGTCCGTGCCGGTAATGTCCGCTGGTGCCACTTCGGGCGGCAGAAATTCCGGATAGATCGTATGCTTGTTCGGCGCGATCACAAGCAGGAAATCCGAACCCCGCGCCTGCAGCCCGTCCGAGAACTGCCGCAGATGATCCGCCCAGCCCGCAACATCTCTGGCATCGGGCATCTTCCGGCCCGACGTTCTGTCGAGCACACGATTGTGACCGTTGCCCAGAAACAGATAGCCCGATTGCCCGATCACCACCTGATCGGTGTTAAGTGAGACGCCGCAGCAGGACCACAACCCTAGCGCCAGCATGCCTTCGGCATTGTTCACGGACCATAATGCGCGAGGGTCCTCCGGCACAAGCGGCCCGTCCTGCACCTGCAGGCGCGCCAACAGAGTGGTGATGGGCAGAAACAGGAACACAACCGCCGCGATGGCGCTGACCAGAAGTAAACGATTGCGGTACATCATCCGGCCCGTTCCTCAGAAGTTGAAATAAAGGAAAACGTCGCTGCGCGTGGCCAGCATCGCCGTACAGGCGGTGCCAAAGGCCATTCCGGCGAAAACGGTTTTCCATTGCGGGTTGAGGTTGCGCACAAACTGGTTCGTGTTGGGCAGGGCCAGCGCCACGAAGAACGCGGCAAGAATGGCAACCGCCGCAGTGTCGCTGTCGATGATCACCACATGGCTGCTTCCGGAGTTCGATGCACCCTGGCCAAACATTGTTCGAAGAATGCTGTTGGCCTGCGCCACGCTGTCGGCCCGGAAATAGACCCAGGCGCAATGCACGATCAAAAAGGTAATTGCCCAGCGGGCCGGATTCGGCAGGCGGACCTTCAGCCGGGCCAGATAGCGCTCGGCCACCAGAACAGCGCCGTGAACGGCACCCCAGATCACAAAGGTCCAGCCTGCGCCGTGCCAGATACCGCCAAGCAGAAAGGTTGTAAACAGGTTTGCCGACACCCGCGCGGACGACCGGCAGCCGCCGCCCAGCGGGATATAGACATAGTCGCGCAGAAAACTCGACAGCGTCATGTGCCACCTGCGCCAGAAATCCTGAACCGACAGGGATTTGTAGGGCGAGTTAAAGTTCTGCGGCAGGCGGATGCCGAACATCCGCGCTGCACCGATGGCCATATCTGTATAACCGCTGAAGTCGAAATACAGCTGGAAGGTGTAGGACAATGTCGCAATCCAGGCGTCCAGAACGGTCAGGTTGGCGTAATCGGCAAAACCCTGATCTGCATAGACCGCCAGTTGATCTGCGATGACCAGTTTCTTGAACAGCCCGATGCCAAAGATCACTATCCCGACATACAGGTTTTTCCATCGCAAGATCCCGATCGAAGGCGATTTGAACTGCGGCATCATCTCATGGTGATGCACGATGGGTCCCGCGATGAGCTGCGGGAAGAAGGTGACAAACACCAGATAGTTCAGAAACCGCGTCGGCCGCGCGATCCGCTTGTAGCTGTCCACCAGAAATGCGATTTGCTGAAAAGTGAAAAAGGAGATCGCCAGCGGCAACGCGATGCTCAGCGGCTGGATGAAGGACCCCGTGACGTCATTCAGGATACCGACGGCAAATCCAAGGTATTTGAAGAACCCAAGCAGACCAAGGTTGAACAGTATGCCCGCGACAAGCAGCCCCCGCGCCGCGCCGTCCTGCCCCTGCGCCGCCATCTTGTGCCGAATGGCCCGGGCCACAAGAAAGTTGACGCAGACCGATCCCAAGAGAATTGGCAGGTAATCCAGCCGCCAATAGGCATAGAAAAACAGCGAACAAGCCGCGATCCACAAGAGTTTCACATCCGCATTGCGCAGTCTTGCGGCTGCGTAGAACCCAAGAAGGCTCAGAGGCAGAAAAACAAACACAAACGGAACTGAATAGCATCTCAGCCTTTCAAAAGCGGCGGGTCACGACCTACTGCCTCAGTCCCGAAGCGCTTTCAAGCGAGGAGTTGCCCCACACCCGGTTTGCCCAAGCCCGATGCGCCAGAAAACCGAAGCCTCTGGCCGGAACCCTGCGCGTGATCAAGCCACACGGCTATCACTTCGAAGGCGTCAGAACAGGCGGTGTGTCGAACCCGTTTCGCCACGCGACAAGGCACAGGACCGGCGCGTCCAATGTCTCCATCGCGTGTGGCTGGTTGCTTTGATGCAGTACAGTACCGCCTTCGCGCAGGGTTTCGTCGGAGCATCCCCGCCGCTTGAAAACAGCCGACCCGGACACGACCAAATATGCCTCTTCCCCCGGATGATGGTGCCATGGATAATACAGCCCGGCTGGCATATGGACGATCCACAGCCACAACTGCCGCGAGGTGAATGGCCCGCCTTTGCCGATGATGGAATAGCATCCGAAATTTTGCAGGAACCGGTCCCCGATATTGGTGCCCTTGTAGGTTTCGCGCCAGACAGCCGCCGGACCGGCGGCAACGATGGCATCCTGCAGATCGGCATAGTTTTGGGATGACAAACCGGTTTCGTTGCGCAGAGCGTCACCGCAGGGGCGGTGTAATGGCGTGATCGGCTGCCGCTCGACGTCATCCGGAAACGCCGCAAAGGCCGTCAATTCACGATTGCCGCGATAGGCGTCGCGCGCAAGGCGCAGAAGTTTGTCGTAAAGGTGATCGTTGCCCATGCGGTGATCAGACGATCGAATCGGACCTTTAGGCTTGTCCACCTGCGACATCGGACAGGTATTTCGCTGCGGGCATTTGCTTCATTTGAAGTGATTAAGGCGGATGCAGCTGTTGGTTTCGGCCACCATCGGCATGCGGCGGATATCCATCAGGACCGTATCCAGACGCTGATGCGAGGAGGTGCGCAATTCCAGAACCAGATCGAACACACCGTTCACGGAGCCAAGCGACTGAACTTCGGGAATTCTCCTGAGTTGGTCGATGATCCGTCTGCTGTCCCCCGGTGCCAGCTTCAAAAGCACAAGTGCATCGACCAGCGCGTTTTCAACCTTGCCCCCAAGTTCCACCGTAAACCGCGCGATCGTGCCGTTCGCCTTCAGCTTGTCGATCCTGTTCTGAATTGTGGCCCGCGACACACCCAATTCGCGTGCCAGTTCGGCGGCCGAACGTCGGGCATCCCCGCTCAGAAGGCGCAGCAGTTCCCGATCGATATTGTCCATGCCTTGTGTTCGCTTTCGTCAAAATGGCTGTCAAATCGTTAAAGATCTATCGAAACGATACCATTCCCTGGCTGTTACGCCAATTCCGGTGCAGTCATGCTGATCCGCAATATCAACCATGTCCAAGGACCGCAGCCGTGAAAGTCACCGTTTGCCAACTCGACCCGCGCCCATCACAACTGGACCAGTACCTGTCGGGTCTGGCCGATCATGTCCAAGCTGCCGGAACAGATTTTTTGCTGCTGCCCGAGATGTGTTTTTTCGACTGGCTGGCGCATGACGCAACGCCGGATGCCGGGCGCTGGGCTGCCTCCGTTGCGGCGCATGACGACAGGATTTCGCAGCTTTCGAAACTGGGCGTTCGCGGCGCGATGGGAACCCGCCCGATTGTCAACGCCGCTGGCAGCCGCCGCAATCAGGCCTATGTCTGGACCTCTGAAACAGACAACGCAGCGCCGGTGCATGAGAAATACTATTTGCCGGATGAACCGGGTTATCATGAGCACAGCTGGTATGATCGCGGACCCAAGAGCTTTGATCTGGCCCGTGTTCTGGGGATGCGCGTCGGCGTCCAGATCTGTACCGAGATGTGGTTCTTTGAATGGGCCCGCCACTATGCGGCCTCGCGTGCCGACCTGTTATGCGTCCCGCGTGCGACGCCGCACGGCTCTGTCGAAAAATGGCTGGCCGGCGGTCAGGCCTCGGCCGTGTGTTCCGGTGCTTATTGCCTGTCGTCCAACCTGTGGGCCTCCGTCGGGGAAGCCCCCAACGCAGGCGGTCTGGCTTGGGTGATCGACCCCGAAGGGAACGTGCTGGCCACCACCGACCCTGACAATCCCTTTGCTACGGTCGAGGTCGATCTGGACTTTGCCGCGCAAAGTAAATCGACCTATCCGCGCTACGTTCCGGAGTGATTGTTTGACGGGCCAGACCCGTTCCGGTCCTGCTGTCATTGTTTGCGGCAGGGCCAACCGGATGCCGGACTATTTGAAGTTCCGGCTGTCCTTGATCTGATCCCAGGCCCAGACAACCTCCTGTAGCTGCTCTTCCTGACTGCGGTCGCCGCCGTTCATATCCGGGTGAAGCACCTTGATCAGCTTCTTGTAGGCCTTGCGCACCTCGGCCTTTGACCAGCTGTCATTGGCTTCCAGAATCTCGATCGCACGGCGCTCGGTCGGGGGCAGGCGACGCCCGCCGCCACCTGATGTACGGCCCTTGTTCTGTGTACCGTTGGCGCCCAGCACTTGGTGGGGATCCTCGATGCCCAGCCGGGCCCAGGCCCGCGCCTCGGGGTCACCCATGGGTTTGGTCTCACGCTCCCACACCTTGTCCTTGGACCGCTGCGCGTTCAGTTCGGCCTCGGTGGTGCCGTCGAAGAAATTCCACTTCTGATTATACTCACGCACGTGCTGCTGGCAGAACCAGAAGAAGTCATCCAGAACGTCCGGCGCTTTTGGCGCCCGAAACTTGCCCGCCTCTTCACAACCTTCGTGATCGCAGATTCGCATCGAGGTCTCAGACGCACCCGACATGCCCCGACGCCCGCGCGGGTTCTTTTTCTTGGCGCTGGAAACGGACATATCGAATCCGAATGGGTCTGATTTCGTCATGCTCTGATCCTTACGAACACATCTTTTCGACTCGGAGGCAGCAGTTTAGTCTAAGCAGCCGAAAGTAGAAGAGGGGGGCGGCAAAAATTTTGCCGGTGAGCATAAAAATGAGCGTGACCGAAGAAATCCGATCCCGCCTGCAGGCTGCGTTTGACCCGCGCGAGCTTGAAGTGGTCGATGACAGCGAAAGCCACCGGGGCCATGCCGGATACCAGGACGGGGGCGAGAGCCACTTCAACGTCCGCATCCGCGCCGCCGCGTTTGAAGGCCAGTCCCGCGTTGCCCGCCACCGCGCCGTGCACAAGGCGCTGGGCGATGTGGTTCCGCGCATTCATGCGCTGGCATTGGATATCGGTGTCTGATCGCGCTTAGAACCGCAGCCGGAAGGCGAGACCGACCAGAGGGGCCGTGTCATAGTTCTGACGGCTGATTTCGTTACCGTTCTCGTCCTCCAGCGTCAGTCGACCGTCGAACTCGGCCCCTGCAAAGACGGTTACTGACACGCCGGGATTCGGGTCATAGCTGAGGGACGCAACCACCGGGATGCTCTGATCTTCACCAATCCCGCTTGGAGCCAGCCCGTTGTCGTCTAGCCGGAAGCGGATTTTCTCGGAACGTGCCGAAAGCGAGAGGCTGAAATCTTCATTCACCGCATAGCTCAATGTCAGCCCCGGCCCTCGCGTAGCTCCGATTCCGGATCCGGTGTTCAAGTTCCAGCGATCATTGATGTCCCAATCCACCAACAACGCGGGAAAGACATCCACACCGCTATCTTCCAGTTGCGAGAAGGCCCCAAATGCCGGGCCGATGGTCAAGCTTTCGCTCATCTGCCATGCGACGCCCGCAAAAACACCATATGTGCGCCCATCCGAAGATGCGGCACCTCGTTGGTAGTCCCATCTGATCTGAGGCGATACGAACACGCTGGCCCGTCGCCCGGCCTGAAACCGAAGCGGGGTTGAAACTCGGATGTCGCGGATATCGTTCCACGGCTGGTTGTCCGCTGCGCTGAAATCGTAATCCAGTTGCCCGAAACTTACCGAAACACCAAGCGAAGTACCGCTGTCAAAATTATACAAACCCGTAGCCCGCAGGAACGACCGCGTCGCGCTGAAGTCGCCGCCCTGATCCAGATTGGCGCTGCCCTGATACGCGGCCAGCCCGTCGATCTGGCTGACCCAGCCTAACCGTTGTTGTGCGACGGCGGGCAACGCGAACTGGCATGCGATGGCGGCAAAAAGACAAAGATAAGCTTTGCGGGGTTTCATCGCAGCACGGGGTCCTTCTGGGTGTCAAAAAAATATCTCTTAACGATACGACCGAAACCCTGAATCGGATGACCGTCTCAGTCCTGTCGGTCAAATCCGTGCCATCAAAAACACACCATTCGAACCGTCTGGTCTTGATGCTTGTTACTTGGAATCTTCGTCGGCTTTTTCGCCGGGTTGCAAGGTCAGGGGCGGCTCATCAACCTCGGCTGAAATAGGTCCCGGGGCCTGAACCGCATCCGGCTCGGGCGCCTTCACCTTATCCGGTCCCGGGATCGGGTGGGCCAGCGGAACGCCTTCGGGGGTCTCCGTCGGGCTCGGGACGGGAACCGGGGCGACCTCAGCCTCGAACGCGCGGCGGAACACCAGCACATTGCGCCAGTGGGTCGTCGATCCGGTCAGGCCCGAGCGTTCCTCGCTGGGCAGCAACTCGGCGCGCTGGTATTCCCAGCCGTCCTGACCCATCTGGTTCAGCAATTGTTCGACCGAATTGGCAAACCGCCCCTCGGGCGTTTTCACGCCCTTGGCCTTGGTGCCTTTTTGCGGGGCGGGGACAACCTTGTATTCGTAGCGCTGCATCAACCGTTCCTGAAATGCCTGTGGCGGACAGGTTATCACGTTGACCGCCGGGCGAAAGAGACGTCGACCCGATGCCTGATTTTACCCGCCACTGTTGCCCGGTTTCTGCGCTGCCCTGGTCGCCACGGACAGGCACAACTCGGTCGCGACGGCCATGTCCTGCACCGAAATCCATTCCAGCGGGCCGTGAATGCACTGCATCCCGGTAAAGATATTGGGGCATGGGGTGCCGAACTCGGTCAGGCGCGACCCGTCAGTGCCGCCCCGGATCGGAACAGATACAGGCTCGATCCCCATGTCGCGGCAGGCGTCGCGCGCCAGATCAACCGGGGTCATGTCCTTTTCCAGCCAATAGCGCATGTTGCGGTATTGCGGATAAATCTCGCACCTGATCACCGCGCGTGGCTCCGTGGCTTGCACGGCGGCGCAGACCTGTCGCACCAGATCGCCCTGCGCCTGCAATGCGTCCAGCTCGAAGTCGCGCAGGATCAGCTTGATCTCCATCTCGGAGGAGCCGCCATTCATATCGGTAATGTGAATGAACCCTTCGCGGTCATTTGTGACCTCGGGCGTCATCGTCGCCTGCGGCAAAGTCTGCACGATCTTAGCTGCCAGATGGGCTGCGTTGACCATTTTTCCCTTCGCAAGCCCGGGGTGGATCGAGACGCCCTCGATCCGGATCACGGCACGGTCGGCCGAAAAGCTTTCATATTCGATTTCGCCAACTTCCTGACCATCCAGAGTGTATGCGAAATCAGCGCCCAGATCCTTGGGTAGTTGTTCGGTAACACCGCGCCCGATCTCTTCATCGGGGGTAAAGGCGATGCGGATCGGCCCGTGCGGAATATCAGGATTTTCAACCAGATGCCGCGCCATGGTCATCAGGATCGAGACACCCGCCTTGTCATCCGCGCCCAGCAACGTGGTGCCCGATGCAGTAATCAGATCGTGCCCGATCTTTTCGGCGAGATAGGGGTGCTCCTCCGGCGACAGGACCAGATCGGGGTCGTCGGGAAAGGTGATCTCGCCACCATTGTACCCCTTGATCACGCGCGGCTTGACGCCGGTGGCATTGAACTGCGGGGCGGTGTCGACATGGGCCAGAAACCCGATCGTGGGGCCGGGAACAGTTCCGGGGATAGTGGCGACAACAACGCTGTCACCTGTTAATTCAACATCCTGCGCGCCGATTTCGGTCAGTTCCTGGCGTAGCAGGTTCAGCATGTTCAGCTGGATGTCCGAACTTGGGGTCGAGGGCGACGTCTCATCGCTCTGACTGTCGATCGCCGCATACCGGACCAGCCGGTCCCCGAGTTCCTGATCAAATCTTTTCTGCATGTTACCTCACCTCTCTTGCCCGGAAGAAAGGGTGCAATCCGGCGGGGAGTCAAGCAGATGCTCAGCCCGAAATCGGGGCTGAGCGGTTAACTTTTCGTTATGTACAAAATGCACACCGTGGGCCGTACGCGACGTGCAAACCCGAAGATTTACGAACCCAGCTTTTTGCTGACCAATTCGTTGACGGCCTTCGGGTTGGCCTTGCCACCGGTCGCCTTCATCACCTGACCGACAAACCATCCGGCCAGTTTGGGGTTCACTTTGGCCTTCTCGACCTGCGCCGGGTTAGCGGCGATGATCTGGTCCAGAGCCGTTTCAATCGCGCCGGTATCCGTCACCTGTTTCATGCCGCGTTCTTCGACAATCTGTGCCGGGTCACCGCCTTCGGTATAGACGATTTCAAACAGGTCCTTGGCGATTTTGCCCGAGATGGCGTCCGACGAAATCAGGTCGATGATACCGCCCAGCTGCGCTGGCGAAACCGGCGACTCGGTGATGTCGTGATCTTCTTTCTTCAATCGGCCGAACAGCTCGTTGATGACCCAGTTCGCGGCCAGTTTACCGCTGCGTCCCTTGGCGACTTCTTCGAAATACGCTGCCGATTCCACCTCGGCAGTCAGCACCGAGGCGTCATAATCAGTCAGCCCGAACTCGCTGATAAAGCGCGCTTTTTTGCCGTCCGGCAGTTCCGGCAGATTGGCGGCGATATCATCCACCCACGCCTGCTCGATCTCAAGCGGCAGCAGGTCGGGGTCCGGGAAATAGCGGTAATCATGCGCTTCTTCCTTGGACCGCATGGACCGCGTCTCACCCTTGTCCGGGTCATACAGGCGGGTTTCCTGATCGATCTTGCCACCGGCCTCAACAATTGCGATCTGACGGCGGGCTTCGACCTCAATCGCCTGCTGGATAAAGCGCATCGAGTTCATGTTCTTGATCTCGCACCGTGTGCCCAGATGCGAGAAGTCCTGCGTTTCCTGATACTTCTCATACGCGCCCGGCAAGCAGATCGAGACGTTTACGTCCGCCCGCAGGTTGCCGTTCTGCATGTTGCCGTCGCAGGTACCCAGATAGCGCATGATCTGACGCAGCTTGGCGATATAGGCGGCGGCTTCTTCGGGGCCACGGATGTCGGGACGCGACACGATTTCCATCAGGCAAACGCCGGTCCGGTTCAGATCGACGAAGGACATATGCGGGTCCATGTCGTGGATCGATTTGCCCGCGTCCTGCTCCATGTGGATACGCTCGATCCGCACCTTGCGTGCGGTGCCGTCACCCATCTCGACCAGCACTTCGCCCTCACCCACAATCGGATGATAAAGCTGGGAAATCTGGTACCCCTGCGGCAGATCGGGGTAGAAATAGTTCTTGCGGTCAAAGGCCGATTTCAGATTGATGTCTGCCTTCAGGCCCAGCCCGGTCCGCACCGCCTGTTCCACGCAATACTCGTTGATCACCGGCAGCATGCCCGGCATTGCCGCGTCCACGAAAGCAACGTTTGCGTTCGGTTCAGCCCCGAATTTTGTCGACGCGCCCGAAAACAGTTTGGCATTGGACGAGACCTGCGCATGCACTTCCATCCCGATTACCAGTTCCCAGTCGTGCTTGGCCCCGGCAATGGTCTTGGGTTTGGGCATTTCGTATGTCAGGTCGAGCATGGCGCGCCTCATATCCGCAGAAAGTCTAGGCCAGCGTATTAGGCCCGGCACGTCAGAGGAGCAAGGGGGAATGGCTGTGATTTCCAGTCTTTTGCCGGTTCAGTTCCGTGAAAGTTGCAGGCCCGACGAGGTAAATGTCACGTCCTTGCCGCTGTTGAGTTCCTCGCGAAACAGATCGGCGATGGCCCGCAATGCGTCCCGGTGTCCGCGCGCAGCGAACCGCTCGGGCGAAGGAACGCGGACCGAGTTGTTGAACCCGGCGGCCGCATGCGCCCAGATTAGCGGATGCAGTTCGGTCAGATGATCGCGGATCAGCCAGTTTGCCGCCTCACGCAGTTGCGAGCGGACAAGATCGGCTTTTTCGTTCAGGCCCACGCCGTTTTGCACGGTAATGGCGCAATAGGCCGACAGCATGTTGATGGTCTGCTGGTCCGGACGACGCTCCAAGATGTCGTGCAGCCCCTCCAGGAAGAACTCGATATCGACCCGAGCGCAGGCTTCCTCATCCAAGGCAATCGCATCGAATTGGACCCAGGTATATCCTCCGGCGCCCCATATTTTTTGCGTTCTGGCGGCGTTGCGCAGGGCCTGAACCTCAAGCTCTTCATAGCTGCCAAACCAGCGCGGCAGCAGATGGCTGCCCATGGCGCGCATGTGACGCTGGTTTTCGGGGTCCAGCGCGATCAGCCGCTCGTACTCGTCCGCTACCCGAACCGACGTGCGGCGTTGACCGGCCAGCAGGGCGCAGCCTGCGGCAGCAACCAACGGGCTGTCTGGCAACACGGCCTTGCACTTGGGCAGAATAGCCGCCGCCCGGTCAAAATGCGCTGCGCAGCGCGACCGGTGCAGCGGTGGCAAGGTCGCATCCAGCGCCGTTCCCCGCCATGCCCAGGCAAGATCAATATGTGCCAGTGCAACGATCAGGGCTATCATCGGGTTGCCGGGGTGTTCCTGCATCACGTCTTCCATATCGGCGACGCCTCCTAGCAGATCATAGTCTGACAGGGCCTTGCCATCCGACAATGCATGTTCAGCGGCCAGAACCACATCCGAGCGTGCACCGAATGCCAGCAAATCAGCAATCGGCAACCCGTCGGGCGCGGTGTCGCGCGCTGCATCAGCTGCCCGCATTTCTGCGGACAGATCTTCCCACCGGTCCTGCCGGGCCAGATGACGGCCGCGTTCAATAGTGGTTCGTCCCACGAAGTCGCCAGCGTTTAGTTGTGCAACGGGAATGTTAAGCTGCCCCTGATCAGGCAGAACGGCGGCAACAGCATCTGCTGCCACCTTGTTTGGCGGCGCAATTTGCCGGGAAGGATTTGTGAAACGGGCAAGATGAGCCCTGAATGACCTGAACATGGCGAAACTCGGAACTGTAACAATAAACGTAACTTACAGCGGAAGTCTGGCCGTAAATCAGCGTCAGTTCAAGTAAATTGCCTGAAACACTTCAGAATCCCGGGTCAATCCGGTCAGTGGCGGCTCATCGTTTCAGAAAACTGTAAAATGATGCCGTTCGACCCGAAAGCCGGCGTTTTCCAAAGTGTTTTCAAAGGCCCGGTGCGGCGGGACCGACTCATCCGGCAGCCGGATACGCTTGCCCGATTTCAACATTAAAGAGACGCGAACCGAGAAGTCCCAGCGAGTGTCGAAGCGGAAAAAATCGATCTCGTTCAGGTCGATTTCACCTTCGCGCCCGCCCGAATGCCACCTGAGGCAATCCCGGTCCAGCGTCAGCCCGGCGCTGGTGTCTTTCACGATGTCCCAGATGGCCGGCAGCGTGGCAAGCGCCAGCACCCCGACCAGCCATAGTGCGGCGTTGAAAAAGATCACGAGCGATATCAGCCCCGCAAAGACGCCGATCAGGATCAGTACAGTGCGGGGCGCGCGGTTTTGCCGGGTGAAGGTAAAGGGCGTCATGCGTCGAGTATGCGTGACACCATTTCCCCGGTGTCCCGCGACAGGTTCGCGGAGTCCTGGATACGTCTCAGTTGTGCGCGCATCAGGGCTTGACGGTCACTGTCATACCGCTTCCATGTCTGGAGGGCCGAGCACATACGCGCGGTGGTCTGCGGGTTGACCGGGTCAAGCCGGATCAGCCAGTCCGCCAGCAGGTCATAACCTGCGCCATCGGCCTGATGGAACCCGGCGTGGTTCATTGCCAGCGCGCCCATCACTGCGCGGAACCGGTTGGGATTCTTCCAGTTGAAATCGGCATGTTCGGTCAGTTTGCGGGCGATGTCTGGCGTCGCATCGGGCGCGGCCATCGCGACCTGCAGGCCGAACCATTTGTCCACGACCAGCCGGTCGTGCTGCCACTGCGTGTAAAATCCGGCCAGTTCCGTCTCACCTTTGCCGGCCCGCAACAGACAAGCCAGGGCCGAGAGTTGAAGGGTCATGTTGTTGGCTGCGCCATACTCTTCTACTGCCTTGGCACCGCCGTCCAGGCGCGAAGTCAGCGACAGAGCGGCACTGCCCAGTGCGCGTTTGCCGGATTGCTCCGCGTCTGGGCTGTAGGGGGCCTGAACCAGGGCTTCGCTGTGCAGGCGGGGCAGCAGGTCCTGCACATGTTGCGCCGTGGCTTGCCGTAATGTCTCGACCGCGCTCCAGATCGCCATCGGATCGGGTGTTTCACCACGGTCGAACAAGGCGGCAGCGAGTTCCGATTGCGTTGGCAGTCCCAGCATAAGGGCGCGGTAAGCCGGATCAAGATCCCGGTTGCGCAGCACGGCCAGCAACCCTTCCAGATAATCGGAATCCGGGGTGGCGTCTTCGGAAATCATTCGTAGCAGTGCGTCCTGCGCCAGTGAACGTCCCGCCTGCCAGCGGTTGAACGGGTCGGTGTCATGGGCCAGCAGGAAAGCGCGTTCGGCATTGGTCTGATCGTGTTCCAGGATCACAGGCGCCGAGAAATCACGCAGGATCGACGGTGTTGGCTTGGCAGCCAGACCGGTAAAGGCAAAGCTCTGTTCCGCTTCCGTCAATTCCAGCATTTCAGTTGCGCGCACCTCGTCGCCGTTCGGCCCCAAAAGGCCAACAGCAACGGGGATCACCTGCGGCAACTTCTCGGTCTGACCCGGTGTGGGTTCTGTCCGCTGGATGAGGGTCAGCGTATAGGTGCCATCGGCCCAGTCCTCTGTTACGGCCACCCGCGGGGTTCCCGACTGGCTGTACCAGCGCTTGAACTGGCTCAGGTCGCGGCCAGCAGTGTCCTCGAACACCTGGATCCAGTCCTCTATGGTGCAGGCCTGCCCGTCATGGCGGTCAAAATAAAGGTCAAGCGCCTTGGAATAGGCCTCATCCCCTACCAGCCGCTTCAGCATGCCGATTACCTCGGCGCCTTTTTCGTAGACGGTCGCGGTGTAGAAGTTGTTGATCTCCTGAAAGCTTTCGGGCCGGACGGGGTGCGATAGCGGCCCGTTATCCTCGGGGAATTGCCGTGCGCGCAGGTCTATGGCGTCGTGGATGCGCTTGACAGGGGCCGAGCGCATGTCGGACGTAAACTGCGCATCGCGGAAGACGGTCAGACCCTCCTTCAGGCACAATTGGAACCAGTCGCGGCAGGTGATCCGGTTGCCGGTCCAGTTATGGAAGTACTCATGGGCGATGATCGCTTCGATCCGTTCGAAATTGGCGTCGGTCGAAGTTTCGGGGCTGGCCAGCACGGCGGAGGAGTTGAAGATGTTCAGCCCCTTGTTCTCCATCGCGCCCATGTTGAAATCATCGACGGCCACGATGTTGAACACATCCAGATCGTATTCGCGGCCATAGACATCTTCGTCCCATTTCATCGACTTCTTCAGCGCTTCCATGCCAAAGGCGCATTTGCCCTCGTCGCCCGGACGAACCCAAAGGTTCAGGTCCACGTCCCGGCCCGACATGGTGGTGAACCGGTCGGGATGGGCGATCAGGTCGCCCGCGACCAGTGCAAACAGATAGGCGGGTTTGGGCCATGGGTCGGTCCATTCGGCCCAGCCTTCGCCTTTGGCCGTGGGGTTGCCATTGGACAGAAGCACGGGAAGGTCGCCATTTATCCGCACGGTGAAGGTCGACATCACATCCGGGCGGTCGGGGTAGAAAGTGATCTTTCGGAACCCCTCGGCCTCGCACTGCGTGCAGTACATGCCGTTCGACATGTAAAGCCCCTCAAGCGCGGTGTTGTTGCCCGGGTCAATCTCGACTTCGGCCTCCCACACGAACGGCGCATCCGGTGCATCCGCAGTCAGGCCCTTGTCGGTGACCTGTGGCGCGATGTCCGCGCCATCAATGGCGGCGCGGATCAGTTTCAGATCCTCGCCGTGCAGGAAAAAGGTTCGGTCCGTTGCTTGGGGATTGGGGTGGAACGCGATGCGCGATGTGACGCGCGTGGCGTGTTCGGCCAGATCAAAGGTCAGATGCACACTGTCCACCAGATAGCCGAAGGGCGTGTAGTCTTTCAGATAGATTGTGGTGGGGGCGGCGTCGCGCATCGGGGGCCTCGCATCGGTTCATGTCTGGCGCGACGTTATGGGTTGCGGCGATGCGCTGCAAGCGGTGCCGGGCACGTAAATCCGGCGTGCTTCTCCTGCGTGCTGACGCCACGCCAATCCGGCAGGTCCGCCGAAAAGCGATGGCGAATATGTTGCCTATCGGAAACTTCCGCTCTAATTGAAGCCGGCATACAGTGGCGTACAATTGCGGGAGATGTCGAATATGAGCAGTAGAGAAGCCCGGAACGGTTTGCAGATCGCCGTTGAACTGGCAGATTTCATCGAAAACCGGGCGCTGCCCGGAACGGGCGTTTCATCCGAGGATTTTTGGTCAGGCCTGTCCCGGATGGTTCAGGAGCTGGGGCCGAAGAACAAAGCGTTGCTGGCAAAACGGGCCGAGATCCAAGGCCGGGTCGACGGCTGGCATCTGGCCCGAACAGGGCAGGATCATGATGCCGCCGCGTATCAGGCTTTCCTGCGAGAGATTGGATACCTTGTCGAGGAAGGTACCGATTTTCGGATCGAAACCGCCAAGGTCGATCCGGAGATTGCTCTGACACCCGGGCCTCAGCTGGTGGTGCCAATCACCAACGCCCGCTTTGCGCTGAACGCCGCCAACGCACGATGGGGCAGCCTGTATGATGCGCTTTATGGCACCGACGCGATGGGCGATCTGCCCGTGGGTAAAGGATACGATACCGCTCGGGGTGCCCGCGTGATCGCGTGGGCCAAGGCATTTCTGGATGACGCAGTGCCGCTGGAAAATGGCTCGTGGTACGACGTTTCGGACCTGAGCGCCGAAGGCGGTGCGCTGGTGCCCGCACTGGCCGATCCCGCAGGTTTCGTTGGCTTTGGCGGTTCCGCTGACAAGCCTGAGTTCGTGGTACTGAAGAATAACGGTCTTCACGTGCAGATCATGATCGACCCGTCCAGCAATATTGGTGCCTCCGACCCCGCAGGCATCGCTGATGTGCGCCTGGAATCGGCGCTGTCCACTATCATGGACTGCGAAGATTCGGTGGCTTGCGTGGATGCCGCCGACAAGGTTGTTGCCTACAGCAACTGGCTGGGTCTGATGAAGGGCGACCTGACCGAAGAGGTTTCGAAAGGTGGCCGGACATTCACCCGAAAGCTGGCTGGCGACGTTGAATACACCGCCGTTGGCGGCGAAACCGCGGCGCTGAAGGGCCGCTCGCTGATGTTGATCCGAAACGTCGGCCATCTGATGACCAACCCCGCCGTTCTGGATGGCGAGGGTAATGAGATCGGCGAGGGGTTGATGGATGCGCTTTGCACCACGCTGATCGCGATGCACGATCTGCGGCGCGAGGGGGGCAACTCGGTCGCAGGGTCGGTTTACGTGGTCAAGCCCAAGATGCACGGGCCGGAAGAAGTGGCGTTCTCGGTCGAAATTTTCGACATGGTCGAGGATATTCTGGGCTTGCCGCGAAACACCGTGAAACTGGGTATCATGGATGAGGAGCGCCGCACATCGGTCAACCTAAAGGAATGTATCCGCGCTGCAAAATCGCGGGTGGCCTTTATCAATACCGGCTTTCTGGACCGCACCGGGGATGAGATTCACACCTCGATGGAGGCCGGCCCGATGCTGCCGAAAGGCGACATCAAGAACACGCCCTGGATTGCGTCCTATGAGGATCGCAACGTTGATATCGGTCTGGCCTGCGGCCTGAAGGGCAAGGCTCAGATCGGAAAGGGCATGTGGGCGATGCCCGACCGGATGGGCGACATGCTGGACCAAAAGATCGGCCACCCGAAATCCGGCGCGACCTGTGCCTGGGTGCCTTCCCCAACCGCCGCTACACTGCACGCGACCCACTATCACAAGGTTGATGTTCTGGCCCGTCAGGACGAACTGGCGGCCGGCGGCGCGCGCGGCACGCTTGAGGATCTGCTGACCGTGCCCCTGCTGGGCGGGCGCAACCTGAGCGAAGAGGAAATCACTCGTGAGGTCGAGAACAACGCGCAAGGCATTCTGGGTTATGTTGTGCGGTGGGTCGATCAGGGTGTCGGATGCTCGAAAGTGCCGGACATTCATGACATCGGCCTGATGGAGGACCGCGCGACCTGCCGGATTTCCTCGCAAGCGCTGGCCAACTGGCTGCACCATGATGTGATGGACGAAGGTCAGGTGATGGCCGCAATGCGCAAGATGGCGGCCGTGGTCGATCGCCAGAATGCGAATGATCCGGAATATTCTCCAATGGCGCCCGGTTTTGATGGTATCGCCTTTCAGGCGGCTTGCGATCTGGTTTTCAAGGGGCGGGTGCAGCCCTCGGGCTATACCGAGCCGGTTTTGCATGCACGGCGGCTGGAAAAGAAAGCCAGTTTGGGTTGAGCTGCACGGGCGGGAACGAGGGGGCTGTCTGCCCCCTCGCGCTCCCCCGAGGATACTTTGGGCCAGATGAAAGGGATCAGGGATGGCTATTTCCTTGCGCAAGGCGCGCACCATCATTCGAAAGTCGTTGGAAAAAGCGCATGAGATGGAGTTGAAGCCACTCTCGGTGGTTGTGTTGGATGCCGGCGGTCACGTCATCGCATTCGAGCGTGAGGACGGCGCGGCCCCGGGGCGCTTTGGAATAGCGCACGGCAAGGCTTATGGGGCGGTCATGTTGGGCATGGCGGGTACTGCGCAGATGCAGCGCGCCGAGGCTCAGGCCTATTTCATGGCGGCGGTAAATGGCGTTTATGGCGGTCAGGTCGTGCCTGTTCCGGGTGGCGTCCTGCTGCGCGACAAAAAGGGTGCCGTGATTGGTGCGGTTGGGGTGACGGGCGATACGTCGGACAACGACGCGGCGGCGGCCCTGGCTGGCATCGAAGCCGCAGGTCTGACGGGCGAGATCTGACACGCAACGTTATGTCGTGGCCGGTGTGGAGACTGAAGAACCGCCATTTGGAACTCCTTCCCGCTTCTAGTGATCTTGCTGGAACAATTTCCTGAATATTGATCGAAAATTGGGAAAAATTGTGCACTTGTGAACAGGAGCTTGCGCTGAGATGCAGGGTGTGTGCTATTGCACGTCTCATCTGCCGCCGATAGTTTTCAGCTAGATCTGGAAACGTTTTGGAAAACAACAATGTCACGACCCGTGGTTGGTATCATCGGAAACTCGTATCTGATGAAGGATCAATACCCGACGCATGCCGGCGGTACGATGAATTCCGATGCGGTGGCGAATGTTTCGGGCTGCCTGCCGATGCTGATCCCGGCAGACCCCAGATATGTATCCGTCGATGAACTGCTTGAGGTCTGCGACGGCTTCCTGCTGACAGGTGGGCGCCCCAATGTTCACCCGGAGGAGTATGGCGAACTGGCCACTGAAGCGCATGGGGAATTCGACCGGGCGCGCGATGCGATAACTTTGCCACTGGTCCGGGCCTGTGTTGAGCGAGGTCAGCCGTTTTTTGGAATTTGCCGTGGGTTTCAGGAAGTCAACGTGGCATTGGGCGGGACGCTATACCCCGAAATCCGTGATCTGCCCGGGCGCATGAACCACCGGATGCCGCCCGACGGTACGTTGGAAGAGAAATTCGCCCTGCGCCATGTCGTGACACTGGCCGAGGGTGGTGTGTTCCACCGCCTGATGGGCGCGACCGAGGTGATGACCAACACGTTGCACGGGCAGGGGATCAAGAAAGTCGGCCACAGGATCGAAATCGACGGCCATGCACCGGACGGCACGCCCGAGGCGATCTATGTCAAAGACGCCCCGGGATTTACCCTGTCCGTACAGTGGCATCCGGAATGGGATGCTGTGAATGATCCTGTGTCACGGCCATTGTTCGAAGCATTTGGAGCGGCGGTGCGGGCCTGGGCGACTGGATCGGAAGCTGGACTGTTTCAACAAACCGCGTGACTTGCGCCGGCCCCGCAAAACGGGACCGGTCGGGTTGCATCAAACCACCAGATTGAACTGATTGATCAGCGGCAGAGACCGAGCGCGTTCTCCGGTCAGGTCAAAAAGCGCGTTGCCCAGTGCCGGCATTGATGGCGGCGTGCCGGGTTCTCCTGCGCCACCCAGGTGACGGTTGGTTTCCAGTACGCGCACTTCGACTTCCGGGGCCGTGTGCATACGCATGGCGTCATAGTCGGGGAAGTTGAACTGCTCGACCTCGCCATCGGCAAAGGTTATTGCACCAAAGCAGGCCGCTGACAGGCCGTACATCATGCCGCCGAACATCTGCGCCTTGATGTTATCGGGGTCCAGCGCAATGCCCATATCGCAGGCAATCCAAGCCTTGCTGATGCGGATGCTGCCGTCTTCGTCAACGACTTCGATCACTTGCGCTACCGGAGTGCCGAAGCTGTAGGTGAAGGCGACCCCGCGGCCAACTCCGTCCGGGGTCTGGCCGGTCCAGCCCGACATGTCGCGCACCGCTTCCAGACACCCGGCCGATGGCGCGTGTTCGTTCTTCATCAGCTCCAGCCGGAATTCCAGCGGGTCGCGGCCGGCGGCATGGGCCATTTCATCCATGAAAGTTTCGTGGAAGAACCCGTTGTGGCTGTTGCCGACCGAACGCCAGAAGCCGACGGGAATATCCAGATCGGCGATGTGGCCGCTGATGCGATAGTTCGGCACGGCATATGGCTGGTTGAACAGCCCTTCGACAAGTACCTTGTCGGGGCCGCCGCCGGCGAACCCGGTCACGCGAGACACGGCCTGATGTGTGCAGGATTGCGAGGCGACCCGACCGTCAATCAGGACCGCCTGACCGTCTTTGACCGCACCGCGCATCCGGGCTATTGCGCCGGGACGATAGAAGTCGTGGCGCATGTCCTCTTCCCGGCTCCAGGTCGTCAGAACCGGCGTGTTCGGCATGGCCAAGGCGATTTTTGTGGCGATGACCCCAAAGTCAAACTCCAGCCGACGGCCATAGCCCCCGCCCAGATAGGTGGTATGAACCTCAACAGCATCGGTTTCGAGATTGGCCGCCTCGGCAATTTTGATCTGCATGAAGGTCGGGGCCTGATTGCCGCCCCAGAATTCCAGTTTGTTGCCGGAAAACAGCGCGGCGGCCGTCATCGGTTCCATTGTCGCGTGGGCCAGATAAGGCACGGTGTATTCCGCGGATATCTCGGTGGCGCCGTCCGGCAGAGTGCTGACGTCGCCGTCATCGCGCATGGTCGAGTTCGGGTCGTTCTCGAACGCCTCGCTGATCCTGGCAAAGATTGCCTCTGTCCCGGGCGGATAGGGCGCGTCGCCCCAATCCACGTCAATGGCTTCGACTGCCTGATTGGCCAGCCATGTATTGGTGGCAATGACAGCAACGCCAGTGCCCAGATCGACGATTTTCTCGACCCCAGGCATTGACTTCGCGGCGGTGTCGTCAAAGCCGTTCATCTGGCCACCCAGTTTCGGGTTCATGCGGACCGAGGCGAACTTCATTCCGGGCAGGCGTACATCGATTGCGAATTCGGCCGTGCCGGTCGCCTTTTCGGCCATGTCCAGACGCGGTTGGGTCTGGCCAAGGTAACGCCATTCCGAGGGGTCACGCAGCGGTGCCTCGATCGGGTCGAGCTTGGCCACATCCTCGGCCAGTTCGGTGTAGGGTATCTTGTCGCCATTCGGGGCAATCACATGGCCCGAGGCCGTGTTCAGGGCACTGCGGTCCACGCCCAGACGGTCGGCCGCAGCCTGTTTCAGCGTTTCGCGGGCCGAGGCGCCGGCTTCCCGCATCCGCTCGAACCCGTCCTTCATCGAGGTCGAGCCGCCAGTCACATGCAGGCTGAGCACTTTGCCGATCCCGCCCAAAGCTTCACCCAGATTGTGCTGGAAATCAGAGATGTCGTAGCCCTTGTTCGGCAAGCCTTCACCGATCATGGCCGTGTTGTAATAGGCTTGCGCCGCCGGGCCGTGCAGGACGGTGATCTGGTCCAGTTCCACGTCCAGTTCTTCCGCGATCAGTGCGGCCCAGGTGGTTTTCACGCTCTGCCCCATCTCGGCGCGGGGTGCAAAGAGGGTAACGCCGTTCTGGTCGATCAGAACGAACGGGTTCAGCGCCGCCTCGCCTTTGCCGGGTTTGAGCGGATTGGCAACTGGGCGGCTGACATAGTAGGCGCCGAACGCCACGCCGCCGACAATTGCGGCTGAACCGATCAGGAACGTGCGGCGGAGGATTTTACCAACAGATGCCATAATTTACGCCTCGTTTATCTTGGACGCCGCATCGTGAATCGCGGCGCGAATGCGGGGATAGGTGCCGCAGCGGCACAGGTTGCCCTGCATCGCCTCGTCGATATCACTGTCGCTTGGGGCGGGGTTTTCCGCCAGCAGCGCAGCGGCCTGCATGATCTGGCCCGACTGGCAATAACCGCATTGCGCGACCTGATGATCGACCCAGGCCTGCTGTATGGTCGCCATCGCGTCCGGGGTGCCGATACCTTCTATTGTGGTCACGTCACCCCAAACGTCCGATAGCGCAACCTGGCACGAGCGTACCGCCTCGCCATCAATATGGACGGTGCAGGCCCCACAGGCTGCCACGCCGCAGCCGAATTTGGTCCCGGTCAGGCCGACCTCATCCCGCAAGACCCAAAGCAGGGGGACGTCATCGGGCAGGTCAATCTGATGCTGCTTTCCATTGATCTTAAGGGCGGTCGCCATGGCGCACCTCTCGTAGCTGTCGCGGTTTCTGACACAATTGTTGAAAAGTGTCAGGATGTCAATTGACAAAATAAACAAAAAATGTCACGAATTTGAGCATGACAGAAGCAGTTGGCGATATACGGCAAAAAGCGATCCTGGACTCGGCCTTTCAGGCATTTGCTACGTACGGATTTCGCAAGACATCAATGGACGACATAGCGCGGGGCGCGGGGATGTCCCGACCGGCCGTGTATCTGCACTACAAGAACAAAGAAGCGATCGTCAGAAAGCTGACCGAACTCTACTATGCGGAAAAAAGCGCAGCGGTTGCTGCCGCGCTGGCGTCGCCCGGTTCCGTGCCGGACGTGTTGAAGCGAGCAATACGGGCGCAGACCGAAGGAATGGCAGCCATTCTGGCGCTGCCGCACGGGCTTGAACTGCTGGATAACACCAAGTCCATGTCTTCCGAGATCATCTCGGAGGGGGAGGCCATGCTGGCGGGGCTTTACGCAGACTGGCTGTCACACCAACAACAAGCTGGGCGCGTTCGGTTGTTCGCGGACGCGGTTGAAACCGGCCGGACCATTTCAGCGACGCTCAAGGGATTAAAACTGACCGGAGCGGGTGCCGAGGTTTACGAACAACAGGTAGGCCAAGTGGCCGACCTGTTCGGTGCCGGGCTCGAGGTCAGGTGACGCGCTGGCGAATTTTGTATTCCGGCGCGTCCCACAATCTGTTCTGCATGATATCTGCAAGAATTTCGACCGCGCGTTCGACATCCTGTTCATCGATATAAAGCGGCGTGAAGCCAAAGCGCATAATGTCCGGGGCCCGGAAATCTCCGATCACGCCGTGTGCGATCAGGGCCTGCATCGCGGCATAGCCCTCGGTGAAGTGGAATGAGACCTGACTGCCGCGCAGGTTCGGATCTCGCGGGCTGGCCAGATGCAGACCAGGGCAGGTGGCTTCGACGCGCGCAACGAAAAGCTCGGTCAGTTCGATGGACTTGGCCCGCACGTCGTTCATGTCTGCCAGATCCCAGACATCCATTGCTGATGCAAGCGCGCTCATCTGAATGACCGGGGGGGTGCCGACCCGCATTCTTTCGATCCCGCTGCCCGGACGGTAATCCAGATCAAAGGCAAATGGCGCTTCGTGACCCAGCCAGCCGGACAGTGCGGGCCTGACGCTGTCAGCCAGACGTGGTGCGACATAGATAAAGGCTGGCGCGCCCGGACCACCGTTGAGGTATTTGTATGTGCAGCCCACTGCAAAATCTGCGTTGCAGCCCGACAGGTCAACGGGGATTGCGCCCGCAGAATGGGCCAGGTCCCAGACCGTAACTGTGCCGTTCGAATGCGCCTGTTCCGTCAGCGCCTTCATGTCGTGCATGCGTCCCGAGCGATAGTCCACTTCCGTCAGCATCAGAACGGCAACGTCTTCGGTAATGTTCGCGGCCACGTCCTCGGGGGCGACCACACGCAATTCATAATCCGGTCCGAGTGAGCGCAGAAGCCCGTCCGCCATGTAAAGGTCCGAGGGGAAGTTTCCGTTGTCCGACAGAACAACCTTGCGGTTGGGGCACAGCTCCAGCGCGGACGCCACGGCCTGATATACCTTGATCGACAATGTGTCGCCGACCACAACGCTGCCGGGTTCGGCCCCAATCAGCCGCCCGATACGATCACCCAGCCCGGTCGGCATTCCCATCCAGCCTGCCTTGTTCCAGCCGGTGATCAGCATTTGCCCCCATTCGTTGGCCATCATGTCCTGCACACGTGCGCCCGCCGCCTTGGGCAAGGGACCGAGCGAATTGCCATCCAGATAAATCACGCCCTCGGGCAGGTCGAACATGGCTTTGGTTGCGGCAAAATCGGTCATTCAGTGCTCATCTCATTGTGCTTCGGATCAGTGTTTCCACGGGCCTATCTGATCGGATACCGCCTGTCCATCGATGCGACATCCTGAGCTTTGCCATTTTGGCCCGAAAGCGGTAGGACGTCGTTCAGAAGCGACATGATCGCGCGTGTCGTCAATCACAGGAAATGTGCGTGCAACGGATTGATGTACCACCCGTCTGGCTTTTGGGATTCGCCGTGCTCGCGTGGCTGCAGGGACGTCATCTGTCGTTGGATCTGTCGCTGGAAAGCGGCCTGACCGATCTTTTGAGTGGCATCCTGATCGGAGGGGGCATCCTTCTGGCCGTGTTGGCCATCGTCGAATTCCGCCGCCACAAAACCACCGTCATTCCGCACGAAACACCGACCGCGATGGTACGCTCGGGCATCTACAAGCGCAGCCGCAATCCGATTTATCTGGGGGATGTTCTGATCCTGGCCGGTCTGATTCTGCGTTTTGATGCAGTGCTTTCTCTGGTTTTGGTGCCGGTCTTTGCCTGGGTCCTGGAACGCCGTTTTATCCTGCCGGAAGAAGACCGCCTGCGCCGGACATTCCGCGCCGATTTTGCCCGTTATGAACGGGAAACACGGCGGTGGATATGAGTGGGTTGCGGCGATGATCCAACGTCAAAAATGCTGCGCTTGCGAAATAATGTTGCGCAGGATACATGTTTGCTTATCAAACAATACCGACCACCTGCTCAGATTGAGTCAAAATTAGGGGGATAGCACCGGTGAAAATAGGCACACCGAAGGAAAGACTGGACGGAGAGAACCGGGTTGCGATGACGCCGGACTCTGCCGTGCAATTGCAGAAGCTGGGCTATGAGTGCCTGATCGAGAAGGGCGCGGGTGCCGCTGCCGGGTTCTCGGATGCGGCCTATGAGGCTGCGGGTGTCGAGGTGGTCAAGACCGCGGCGGCGCTTTGGAAGGCGGCTGATATCGTCGCCAAGGTGCGCCAACCGACCGATGTGGAATTGAAGCGGCTGACCAAGGGCAAGACGCTGATCTCGTTCTTCAACCCTGCGGGCAACGAAGAAGGCATGGAACTGGCCAAATCCAAGGGCGCAAACGTGATCGCCATGGAAATGGTGCCGCGTATTTCGCGCGCGCAGAAGATGGACGCGCTGTCGTCGATGGCCAATATCGCGGGTTACCGCGCCGTGATCGAGGCGGGCAACAACTTTGGTCGCTTTTTCACCGGTCAGGTGACGGCGGCAGGTAAAGTGCCGCCTGCAAAGGTGCTGATCGTTGGCGCCGGTGTGGCCGGTCTGGCGGCCATCGGGACCTCGACCTCGCTGGGCGCGATCACCTATGCGTTCGACGTGCGCCCGGAAGTGGCCGAGCAGGTCGAGTCCATGGGTGCTGAATTCGTCTATCTGGACTTTGAAGAAGACCAGCAGGACGGCGCGGCCACCGGCGGTTATGCCTCGGTCCAGTCCGAAGAGTTCCGCAACGCGCAGCTGGCCAAGTTCCGCGAACTTGCGCCCGAGATGGACATCGTCATCACCACGGCGCTGATCCCGAACCGCGAAGCGCCCGAGCTTTGGACCAAGGACATGGTTGAAAGCATGAAGCCCGGCTCGGTGATCGTCGATCTGGCGGCGGAAAAGGGCGGCAACTGCAAGCTGACCGTGGCGGACGAGAAGATCGTGACCGACAATGGCGTGACCATTATCGGATATACCGACTTCCCCAGCCGGATGGCAGCACAGTCCTCGTCTTTGTATGCGACCAACATCCGTCACATGATGACCGACCTGACGCCCGAAAAGGACGGTCAGATCAATCACGACATGGAAGATGACGTCATTCGCGGCTCGACTGTGACCTATGAGGGCGAGATTACCTTCCCGCCGCCGCCGCCGAAAGTGCAGGCGATTGCGGCGCAGAAGAAACCGGAAGTCAAGGAACTGACCCCGGAAGAGAAGAAGGCGCAGGAGATTGCGGCCTTCAAGGCGCAGACCAAGCAGCAGTTCACACTGCTGGGTGTTGGTGGTGCGCTGATGTTGCTGGTGGGGCTGATCGCTCCGGCCAGTTTCATGCAGCACTTCATCGTCTTTGTGCTGGCGATCTTTGTGGGCTTCCAGGTGATCTGGAATGTTTCGCACAGCTTGCACACTCCGCTGATGGCGATCACCAACGCGATCTCGTCGATCATCATCGTTGGGGCCTTGATGCAGATCGGATCAGGATCGTTCCTGGTCATTCTGCTGGCGGCGCTGTCCGTCTTCATGGCCGGGATCAACATCTTCGGTGGCTTCCTCGTAACCCGGCGCATGCTTGCCATGTTCCAGAAATCTTAAGGAGGCCGGGCACATGGAATTTGGCTTCACTACTGCTGCCTATGTTGTTGCGGCTGTTTTGTTCATCCTTTCGCTCGGCGGTCTGTCGAACCAGGAAAGCGCCAAGCGCGCGGTCTGGTATGGCATCGTCGGTATGGCGCTGGCGGTCTTCGCCACGCTGGTTGGTCCCGGTTCGGGACTGTGGCTGCTGTCGCTGCTGCTGATCGCCGGTGGCGGTTTCATCGGCCAATACGTGGCGCAGCGCGTGCAGATGACCGAGATGCCGCAGCTTGTCGCAGCTATGCACTCGCTGGTGGGTCTTGCGGCTGTATTCGTCGGCTTCAACGCTCATTTCGAAATCGGTAACGTGGCGCAGGTCATGGCGATTGCCGACAGTGCGTCTCAGGCGGATCTTTCCGATCTGGGCGCATTTGCTAAGCTGATCGCCAAGAAGACCGCGGCGGAACTGGCAATCCTGCATGTCGAATTGTACCTCGGCATCTTCATCGGTGCGATTACCTTTACCGGTTCGGTTGTCGCCTATGGCAAGCTGGCGGGTAAGGTGACGAGCGCCGCAACCAAACTGCCCGGCGGTCATGCGCTGAACGCGGCGGCTGCCGGTCTCTCGCTGATCTGCCTGATCTGGTACACCTCGTCGGGTGGCCTGTTCCCGCTGATCCTGATGACTCTGGCGGCGCTGTTCATTGGTTACCACCTGATCATGGGCATCGGAGGCGCTGACATGCCGGTGGTTGTGTCGATGCTGAACAGCTATTCGGGCTGGGCCGCTGCGGCGATCGGCTTCTCGCTGGGCAACGACCTGCTGATCGTGGTCGGCGCGCTGGTCGGTTCGTCCGGTGCCATCCTGTCCTACATCATGTGTAAGGCGATGAACCGCCACTTTGTCAGCGTGATCCTGGGTGGCTTCGGTGGCCCGCAGGGCGAACAGATGGCTGTTGAGGGCGAGCAGGTGGCGATCGACGCAGATGGAGTTGCGGCCGCGCTGAACGACGCTGACAGCGTGATCATCATCCCGGGTTACGGGATGGCCGTGGCGCAGGCGCAGCAGTCCGTTTCCGAACTGGTCCGCAAGCTGCGCGCCAAGGGCAAAGAGGTGCGTTTTGCGATCCACCCCGTAGCCGGTCGTCTGCCGGGCCATATGAACGTTCTGCTGGCCGAAGCGAAAGTGCCGTATGATATTGTTCTGGAAATGGACGAGATCAACGATGACTTCCCGGATACGGATGTGGCCATCGTGATCGGCTCGAACGACATCGTGAACCCTGCGGCGCAGGAGGATCCCAACAGCCCCATCGCCGGTATGCCGGTTCTGGAATGCTGGAAGGCCAAGCAGGTGTTCGTGTCCAAGCGTGGTCAGGGTACTGGCTATTCGGGTATCGAAAACCCGCTGTTCTTCAAGGAAAACACCCGCATGTTCTATGGCGACGCCAAGGCGAGCCTGGACAAGCTGCTGCCCATGATCGACTGATCGGCAGGCTGTATTAAAATTGCAAAGGGCGCCAGACGGCGCCCTTTTCTTTTTTTGTATGCAGGAGGCTTTGCCTCCTGACCTCCATGATATTTTTGGTCAGATGAAGCAGGCGGGGCGTGCTAGGCTGGGCGGGCCAGGTTGTTGACAGGAGGCGTTGATGGAAAAGGTGAACGGCATCGGCGGTGTGTTTTTCCGCGCGCGTAATCCGAAAGCGCTGTCCGCGTGGTACGAGACCCATCTGGGGGTCAATCACTACGATCCTGTCCCCTGGAAACAGCGCGAGGGGCACACGGTGTTTGCGCCTTTCGACCAGGAGACCGAATATTTCGGCCGGTCAGAGCAACAGTGGATGATCAACTTCCGCGTCGATGATCTGGCAGCGTTAATCGCGCAGCTTGAGGCAGCAGGCATCCAGGTCGAAACCCGCGATGAGTGGGACAGTGAGGTCGGGAAGTTCGCTCGTATTCACGACCCTGAAGGCAATCCGGTCGAGCTCTGGCAGCCAAATCAATAGGATAGCGCCACTGTATGCGGTGGTATTCATGTAAGTATATGAAATAAAACAATAATTGATGTATTTTGAATGCGGGGTATAGTGGCCTGGAGTCAGGGAGCTAAGAATGACGCCCATCCAGGATCATCCGCTGCGCTATGCGCTGGCCAATGAATTGCACGCGCGCCCGTTTCCGGTGGCGAAAACGCCCTGTACGGTGGTGTTTCTGGCCATCAAGAAGCCCGTTGCGGCGGCAGCGCGGGATCGTGATGAAGATGTTGCGCATCTGACGGATCTGCTGAACCGCCACGGAGCACCGCATCCGCAACCCGGGGCCACGCATTATGCCGGACAGATCGGGCGTCACTGGCTCAAATGGGAGCAGCACGCTGAATTCGTCACGTATACGGCCATTGCGCAGAATGTCAGTGACCGCCCGTTCAATCCGGCGGACTTCGAAATTTTTCCGCCCGACTGGCTGATGGCAAGCCCCGGTCAGCGCGTAACCTCGGCGATGCTGCGGGTGGTGGAATGCAAAGATGATGACTCCGTGAAGCCGATGCTTGCGGATTGGTTCGAACCGGAAAGCCTGGCGGTGGCCCGCGTTTTGGATGACGCCGCCATTTGCGCCAGCGATTTTCGCATCGACCCGGCGGGTCATATGCGCTTTGCCGTTTTTGTCCGTGACGGGACCAATCAGCGCCGGACTGGCCGTATCATTCAGCGTCTGTGTGAAATCGAGACCTATAAGGCAATGTCCATGCTGGGCTTTGCACGGGTGAAACAGCTGATGCCGCGCATAGGCGAACTGGACGGGAAGCTGACGGAGTTGATGAGGCAGATGACTGTCAGTTCGTCCAAGCCGGATGAGTTGTTGCCGCAACTGCTGTCCACGTCGATCGAACTGGAAACCCTGTCGGCCCAATCCTCTTTCCGCTTTGGAGCGTCGGGCGCCTATGAAGCCATCGTCAACCAACGGATCGAAATCCTGCGTGAGGAACGGTTCGAGGGCGGCCAGTCTTTTGCCGATTTCATGATGCGCCGCTATGACCCGGCTATGCGCACCGTAAAGTCGGCCGAGCGCCGCCTGCAAGCCTTGTCGGACCGGGCTATCCGCGCCGGCGACCTGCTGCGGACACGGGTGGATGTGGAACGAAGTGCGCAGAACCAGGCGCTGCTGGAAAGCATGGATCGTCGCGCGGATCTGGCCTTGCGACTTCAGCACACGGTAGAAGGTTTGTCGGTTGTTGCAATCAGCTATTATGCGGTGTCTTTGGTCAGCTATCTTTTGTATCCGCTGACGAGCGCGGGCATCAGCAAGGGGATGCTGACGGCCGCCGTGACATTGCCGGTTGTCGCAGGCGTTTGGGTCGGTGTTCGCCATATCCGCAAGCGGCTGTCCTAGATCACGTTTGCCAAAATCCATCAGGCCTGTAGAACGGGGCTGGCAGGTTTGCCCGGCAAGAGGGGTTTTTCGTGATCGGAATTGTGGTCGCATGGCGCGCTGTCGCGGCCATGTTCATCCTGAACGGTGCCTTGTTCGGCATCTGGGCATCGCGCATCCCCGCGGTGCGTGACAGGCTGGAGCTGACGCACGAGGCGTTGGGTTATGGCTTGCTGTTCATGGCGGCAGGGGCGGTGTGTTCATTTCCAGTGACGGGACGTCTGACCGACCGTTTCGGAGCTGTCGTTATCACGCGTGTGATTGCCGTTCTCTACACGCTTTCGCTGATCCTTCTGGCTCTGGCAGGCGGTTTCTGGGCGCTGGCTGTGTTTCTGTTCATCTTTGGGGCATTCCACGGGTCGATGGACGTGGCGATGAACGCCTGGGCGGCCGAGGTAGAGCAGGCTTATGATAAACCCGTCATGTCCTCGTTTCACGCGATGTGGAGCCTTGGGGCCGGGCTGGGGGCGCTCAGCGGTTACATGGCGGTCCAGATGGGGCTGACCGTGATCACTCATTTCCTGCTGGCAGGTGGGATTGTCGTGGGCTTTGCGCTTGCCCTGTCATGGGTGCGCTGGACGTCAAAACTGTCGGAGAGCGCGGGCGGCGCCGTTTTTGCATGGCCGTCCGGTGCTTTGGTTCTTGTTGGAATTGCGGCCCTGTGTGGTGCGTTGGGCGAGGGAGCGGTCGCGGACTGGAGCGCGGTCTACCTGCGCGATGTCACGGAAGCGACCGAAGGTGTTGCGGCGTTGGGTTATGCGGTGTTTTCGGTCGCGATGGTTGCGCTCAGACTGGCGGGTGGTGTGTTCATAGCCCGGTTCGGGCCGGTCAGCATCGCAAGATTCGGAGGTGTCTGTGCGGCCATCGGGGTGTTTTGCGTGGTATCCGCTGCGGCGACCTCGCTGGCTTTGTTCGGCTTTGCTTTGATGGGGATCGGTTATGCCGTCATCATGCCCTTGGCATTCAGCCGCGCCGCGAATGACCCGCTGGTGCCCCCCGGACAGGCAATTGCCAGTGTTGCAACGCTTGGATATGGCGGGTTGCTGATCGGGCCGCCATTGATCGGGTTTCTGGCCGAATTGTTTGGCCTGAGAATGGCGTTTTCGGTGCTGATACCGCTGGCGGTACTGATCGTCGTGTTGGCCGGCGCGCTGAAACGCGCCGGCTGACTTGGTTCAACGTCCGCGAATACGCGGGTCCAGAGCGTCGCGCAGACCGTCACCCAGATAGTTGACGCTTAGCACCGTCAGCGAGATCGCAAGACCGGGCCAGAACACGCGTTCGGGGTATTGCTGCAGATAGTCGACACCGTCAAACAGCAACCGGCCCCAGGTCGGGAAGTCCGGCGGAAAGCCCAGGCCCAGGAAGGACAGTGCGCTTTCGGTGATGATCGCGGTGGCGATGCCCAGCGTGGCGGAGACCATGATCGGGGACAGCACATTGGGCAGGATGTGCCGCGTGATGATCTGTCCGTTGCTTGTCCCGATCGAGCGCGCGGCCAGAACGAACTCCCGCTCCTTGATCGCCAGAACATCTCCGCGCACGATCCGTGCGGTCGGCATCCACGACGTGACGCCGATTGCGGCGACGATCAGGATGAAAATCCCGCGCTCCAGCCCGAATGCCGCTGACAGCGGTTCTCGGAACAGCAGCATCATGACTAGAAGCAATGGCAGCAGGGGCAGGGCCAGGAACAGATCGGTCAGGCGCATCAACGGCCCGTCCAGCCGTTTGAAGAACCCGGCCAGAACGCCGATGAAAGATCCCAGGAACAACGCCAGCAACATCGCAGTGATGCCCACGGAGACCGAGGTTTGCCCGCCTGACATCATACGGGCCAGAATGTCTCGGCCCAACTGGTCTGTTCCAAACGGATGCGACCAGCTTGGCCCCTGATTGCGGGACCGGATGTCGATCTGTGTCGGATCGATGCTCCACAGATAAGGACCAATGTAGACGCCGGCCACGATGAAGATAAACAGGACGGCCCCGATCATCGCGCCCTTGTGGGTCTTGAACTGATCCCAGACATCGCGCCACTGACTGCGGGGCGGGGTGGCCAGTTCCTCCAGCACGTCTGCCGTTGGCAGGGCGGTCGAGGCCGGGGCAAGCCCTTCGTCCGGAACCAGAGAATCCGTGCGATCATGATCAGTCATAGCGAATCCTCGGGTCCAGAATGCCATACAGGACGTCTGCGATCAGGTTGAACAGCACGATCAGGACGGCGAAGATGAAGGTCAGGGTCTGCACCATCGGCAGGTCATTGGCCTGAATGGCCCCGATCAGCAACTGGCCGATGCCGTTCACCTTGAAGACCTGCTCGGTAATGATGGCGCCGCCGAAGATGGCCGGAATGCCCAGAGCAATCACGGTGACAACCGGAATCATCGAGTTGCGCAGCACGTGGACCATCACGACGGTGTATTCGCTAAGGCCCTTGGCGCGGGCGGTGCGGACGTAGTCCTGATTGAGGTTATCCAGCATCGAGGCGCGCATGAACCGGCTGAGTTGTGCGGTGATCTGAAGCGCCAGAACCATGACAGGCATGATCATCTGCTTCAGCTGCACGACAAAACTGTCCCAGCTGTCGACCACATGTGTTGTGTCATAGATTGACGGGAACCAGCCAAGTTGGACCGAGAAGATCACGATCACCAGCACGCCCGAGAAGAAAGGCGGGACCGAGAAGCCGACCATCGACACGAATGTACCCATCTGATCGAACCAGGAATACTGGCGGTATGCGGAATAGATGCCGATGGGCAGCGCGATAAGGATGGCGACCACATAAGCGGTGCCGACGACCCACAGGGTCTGCGGGATACGCTGAACGACGATGTCCATGACGGGCGAGCGGGTCTGCCACGAAATCACACGCAGATCGCCTTCGGAGAAGGTCGTGCCGAACATCGAGTCGATCAGCACCTGCGGTTCAATCCAGAAGAACTGCACGATCCATTTCCAGAACCGGATATGCATCGGCTGCCCGAGGCCAAGCGCCTCGCGCATCTTCTCTTTGACTTCGGGGGGGACGGTAAGCGGAACCTGCGCCATGGGATCGCCGGGTGCGAGTTCAAGCAGCAGGAAGATGACGAGACTGATAAACAGGAGCGTCGGAACGGCCAGAATCAGTCGTCTGATGGTGAAGTTGAGCATCAAAAGGCGCCTTTATTGTGCGTCTTCTTGTTGGAGTGGTGTGCAAATGACCGCGCCCCGATACAGATCGGGGCGCAGCTTTGCAACTTGATGTTTAGGATCCGGTCTTGCGGTACCAGTCTGCTGCATTCCACAGCTCGCTGTCCCAAACATTCAGGATCACGCCACCCAGGGTGTTTGCGTGCGCCGACAGACGGCCACGGTGCACCAGCGGGATCATACCGCCGTTTTCAACCATGATGTCGTTCAGACGACGGGCGATTTTCGCACGCTCTTCCGCACCGGCGGTTTCGGCCAGCTGACCATGCAGCTTGTCGAATTCTTCGTTGCAGAAGCGGCTGATGTTTTCACCCTGCCACTGCGATTCCGGCTTGGGAGCCTTGTCGCACAAGCCGTTGCCCAGATAGGACTGCGGGTCGGTGCCGTTGAAGGTGTTGGCGTACATTTCAACGTCCGCATAGAACTTCTGGAAGGTGTCGGGCGAACCCGGGTCACCGCCGAAGAAGACCGACGCGTTGATGTTGCGCAGCTCGGTTTCGATACCGATCTGGCTCCACCATTCCTTGATCAGCGCCTGGAAGTCCTGACGGACGGCGTTGGTCGAGGTCTGGTAGACGATCTTCAGCGGAACGCCGTCTTTTTCACGCACGCCGTCGCCATCAGAGTCTACGATACCCGCGTCATCCAGCAGTTTCTTCGCACCTTCGATGTCCTGCGTGTCACAGGAAAAGGTGTCCGAATTCACGGCAGCCGGGGCCGGAACCCAGTTACAGGTGACCTGACCGGCCTGGCCATAGCCGATTTCCACCAGCAGCGGACGGTCGATTGCCAGAGACATCGCCTTGTAAACCGCAGGATCCTGCAGGAACGGGTGCGGATGCGCAGCAGTCGAACGCTCGCCTTCCGGCAGATCGGGCGACGGGTTGGTCTGGTTCAGCATGATGCGCTCGACCAGCGGGCCGAAGCCTGCGACCGGAGTGCCCTTGCCGCCTTCCTGCATCTGCTGGATCACCTCGGGTGCCAGCTGCAGGTTCCAGGCATAGTCAAACTCGCCGGTTTCCATCACCGCGCGGCCCGCCGCAGTTGCGTCACCGCCACCTTTGAAGGTCAGCGTCGCAAAGGCAGGTTTTGCCGGATCACGGTAGTTGTCGTTGGCCTTCATGGTGATCACGTCGTTCGGCTTGAACTCGGTGACGACAAACGGGCCGGTGCCGATCGGGTTAAAGTTCTGCTCGGTGCATTCGGGGGCTTTCGCGCCCAGGCAGTCGGCAAACTGTGCGGCCTGAATGATCGGGCTTTCGCCGCCGACAAACGGACCATAGGGGAACGGGGTCGGCGCATCGAACGTGACCTTTACGGTCAGGTCGTCCACGGCTTCGACCGATGTGACGCCTTCGAATTTGGTCACCTGCGCGCAGCCACCTTCGGGGTGCATGCAGTAGTCAGCGGTGAATTTCACGTCCGCAGAAGTGAACGGACTACCATCCGACCAGGTGATTCCCGGTGCGATTTTCCAGGTGATCGAGGTCAGATCTTCGCTGACACCGCCGTTTTCAACGGTTGGAATTTCCGATGCCAGATAAGGCACCATGTTGCCGTCCTGGTCGTAGCGGGCGAGCGGTTCGATCACCAGCGAGGCCGACTCCACATCCTTGGTGCCACCCGAAAGGAACGGGTTCAGGATCGACGGTGCCTGCCAGTAGATGATGCTGACATTGCCGTCCGATCCGCGCTCGGCAAAGGCCATCGGGGCCATCGCCGTGCTTGCAATCGCACCAAGCAAAAGGGTTTTGATTTTCATCATACACTCCATGTTGGACACATTCGTGTCTCGATTATCTCCGCAAGGCCTGCGGGTTTGGCGTTGCCGTGTGGGATTGTAAGGCGCTGAAAAGAAACATGTATGCAAGCCACGCTTCGCGAATTCCGCCATCTCCCAAAAACGGTTACTCGGCGTATCGAAACAGAGTTTTGGAAAATTGCAAGCCTTGCCTTAAGGAAAACCTGCAATGCGTTTGACTTTTCCCTTCCTGCCGCCTTAGCGTTTGGCATTCAAAAATAACAAGCCGCCAAGGGGAGCGTGCGCGTGCTGGATCAGCCTATTGCCCAGATCAAGAATCTCAGGGTCGAATTTCAGACCAAGGATGGTCCGGTGGTCGGGGTCGAAGATGTCTCGTTTTCGGTCAATCCCGGCGAAACCGTATGTATCGTTGGTGAATCGGGGTCGGGGAAATCGGTCTCGTCTCTGTCGCTGATGCGGCTGGTGGAATTCGGCGGCGGTGAGATCGCGGGTGGGCAACTGCTGTTTGACCGGCGCGACAAGACCGAAATGGACCTGTCTGGGGCCGATCAGAATCTGATGAAACAGATTCGCGGCAACGAGATCGGAATGATCTTTCAGGAGCCGATGACAGCGCTGAACCCCGTTTTTACCGTTGGCCGGCAGTTGACCGAAGGGTTGCGGATTCACAAGAATCTGTCCAAGTCGCAGGCCGAGGACCGCGCGCTGGAACTGCTGCGTCAGGTCCGCATTCCAGAACCCGAACGGCGACTGAAGCAATACCCGCACGAGTTGTCCGGCGGCATGCGCCAGCGGGTGGTGATCGCCATGGCCATGGCCTGCGAGCCGCGCCTGCTGATTGCGGATGAACCCACCACAGCGCTGGACGTGACCATTCAGGCCGAGATCCTCGCACTGATGGACCGGCTCAAGCGGGAAACCGGCACGGCAGTGATGTTCATCACGCATGACATGGCGGTTGTGGCGCAGATGGCCGACCGCGTCGTGGTCATGTTCCGCGGCAACAAGGTCGAAGAGGGCACGGTCAAGGAGATCTTTGAGAATCCGCAGCACGATTACACCAAGGCGCTGCTGGCCGCTGTTCCGAAACTGGGCGAAATGCAGGGAAAATCGGCCCCGGAACCGATGAAGCTGCTGGGTGTCGAAGGGCAGAACATCGCGCCAATCCCCGGCACCGAAGAAGTTCTGCTGACCGTCAAGAACCTGACCACCCGGTTCCCCGTCAAGGGTGGGCTGCTGCGTCGCACGATTTCCAATGTGCACGCGGTTGAAGACGTTTCGTTCACCCTGAACAAAGGCCAGACGCTGAGCCTTGTGGGCGAATCAGGGTGCGGCAAATCTTCGGCGGGTCGGTCGATCCTGCGGCTGGTCGAGCCGATGGCAGGTGAGGTCAATCTGGATGGCCTCGACATCATGAAACTGGATTCCGCAGGCCTGCGCAAAGCGCGGCTGGATATGCAGATGATCTTTCAGGACCCGTTCGCCTCGCTCAATCCGCAGATGCAGTTGATCGATCAGGTGGCAGAACCGATGCGCAACTACGGAGTCGCGTCAGGCTCGGAGTTGCAGGACCGTGTGGCGCAACTGTTCGACAAGGTACAGTTGCCGCGCAGCTTCATGCGTCGTTTCCCGCACGAGATGTCGGGTGGTCAGCGGCAGCGGATCGCGATTGCCCGAGCGCTGGCGCTGAACCCCAAACTGATCGTCGCGGACGAGGCGGTATCGGCGCTTGACGTATCGGTCCAGGCGCAGGTTCTGAACCTGATGATGGAGCTTCAGTCGGAACTTGGCCTCAGCTATCTGTTCATCAGCCACGACATGGCCGTGGTCGAGCGGGTCAGCCACCATGTAGGCGTCATGTATCTGGGCCGTATTGTCGAACTTGGCCCGCGTGCCCGTGTGTTCGAGAACCCGCAACACGCCTATACTCAGGCGCTGATGAAGGCTGTTCCGATTGCCGATCCGAACCAGCGGAAATCGGAAAAGGATCTGAATTTCAAGCCGATCCCGTCGCCAATTCATCCAATCGGCTATAAACCCGAACCTTCGGAATACCGCGAGGTCGAGCCGGGTCACTTCGTCCTAACCACGGATAGCGGTTACTGATCCCCATGCCGCACCGCCTGACGCCGCTTGAGATCATGACGCGCCTGATCTCGTTCCCGACGGTGAGCCGTGAGACCAACCTGCCTCTGGTTGACTGGGTCGAGGCCTACTTGGCCAGCCACGGCATCACGTCGCATCGCTGGCCCGATCCGAACCAGCCTCACAAAGCCGCCCTGCTGGCCCATGTTGGCCCCTGGCAGGAAGGGGCGGTTGTCCTGTCCGGCCATACCGATGTCGTGCCCGTTGACGGGCAGCCATGGGACAGCGACCCTTTCACTGTTGTTGAAAGAGACGGCAAATATTTCGGACGCGGAACCTGCGACATGAAGGGCTTTGACGCACTGGCCATCTGGGCATTGGTCGAGGCGCAATACGCGGATCTCAAACGACCTCTGCAACTGGCGCTGAGCTTTGATGAGGAGGTTGGCTGCACCGGAGCCCCGCCGATGATCGAAGCCATGCAGGAGTTTCTGCCCAAAGGATCCGCGGTGATCGTGGGCGAGCCGTCGATGATGCAGGCCGTCACGGGCCACAAGGGCAGCTTCGGGTATGATACACATGTTGTCGGGTTTGAGGTCCACAGCTCGATCATGCATACCGGGGTCAACGCGATCATGTCGGCGGCGCCGCTGATCGATTGGGCCAACGATCGTAATGCCGAGAATATGGCAGCCGAACCGAGTGATGTCGCCGCGATATTCGACCCGCCCAGGACCACCTGCCATGTCGGGATGATCGAAGGGGGCACGGCGCACAATATCACTGCCAAGGACTGCCGGTTTATGATGGATTTCCGAGTGGTGCCCGGTGAACAGGCATCGCACTGGAGAACGGACTATCTGAAGCAGGTGCGGCAGATCGAAGCCCGGATGCAGCAGGTCCACCCGGAAGCGCGCATCGACGTGGCCGAGGATTTTGCAGTACCGGCGCTGGTGCCCGAACCTGATGGAGAGGCCGAGGCCTTGGTGCGATCCCTGACGGGGGACAATGCCTCGCATGTTGTCAGCTACGGGACTGAAGCGGGGCAGTTTCAGGAAGCGGGCTATTCAGCGGTTATTTGCGGCCCCGGCGATATTGCACAGGCCCATCAGCCGAACGAGTTCATAACGATTGCACAGTTCAATGAAGGTCACAGATTTATGGAGCGGCTGGTAAACAAGCTCGGCGCCTGAGATTTGTGGCCACTTGGTCGATATTGAAACTCTTGTCACAGGAGGATGAAAATGCCCGTCAAAAACAGGCTAGCCGAAATGCATGGCGAGATCACCAAATGGCGCCGCCATCTGCATGCCAATCCAGAATTGATGTATGACGTCCACGAAACGGCCGCCTTTGTAACAGAGCGCCTGAAAGCGTTTGGCGTAGATGAGATTACGCCCGGTATCGGCAAAACAGGCGTTGTTGGCGTGATCCGGGGGCGGACCGACACGAAGGGTCGTGTCGTGGGTCTGCGCGCCGATATGGATGCGCTGCCCATCGAAGAGGCAACCGGGCTCGACTATGCCTCGACCGTGCCGGGCAAGATGCATGCCTGCGGGCATGACGGCCATACCTCGATGCTGCTGGGGGCGGCACAGTATCTGGCTGAGACCCGGAATTTTGATGGGACCGTTGTTCTGATTTTCCAGCCCGCCGAAGAAGGCGGCGCGGGCGGATTGGCGATGTGTCAGGATGGCCTGATGGAACGATGGGGCATTCAGGAAGTATACGGTATGCACAATATGCCGGGTCTTCCGGTGGGAGAGTTCGCCATTCGACCCGGGGCCTTGCTGGCCTCGTCCGACGAATTCGAGATTGTTGTGACGGGCAAGGGCGGGCACGCCGCCGCGCCACATGATGCGGTGGATACAACACTTGTCGCATCTCATATTGTCGTGGCTTTGCAGTCGGTTGTGTCGCGCACCGTCGATCCGATCAAGCGTGTGGTGCTGACGGTCGGCACCTTCGTGACTGATAGCGTTGCGTCGAACGTGATCGCGCATACGGTGCGGTTGCAAGGCACGGTGCGAACGCTGGATCCCGAGTATCGCGCGATCGCGGAAGAGCGGGTGCGCCGGATCGCCGAGGACACGGCCTCGGCCTTTGGTGCAACGGCAAAAGTGATCTGGACGCCGGGGTACCCGGCGACTGTCAATACCGATGCGGAAACAGGCTATGCTGCCGAAGCTGCGGCGGCTGTTGCCGGCAAGGTGAATGATAGCGTCGATCCGATCATGCCGTCGGAAGATTTCGCCTACATGCTTGAAGAACGGCCGGGCGCCTACATCTTTGTTGGCAATGGGGACACCGCCATGTGCCACCATCCTGAATATAACTTTGATGACGAAGCCATACCCGCGGGCTGCAGTTGGTACGCGGAAGTGGTGGAACGACGAATGCCTGTCGCATGACACACAGGGGAGAATGACATGCCTATCAAGAACCGCCTTGCCGAGATGCAGGAAGAAATCACCGCTTGGCGACGGGATCTTCATGAAAATCCGGAAATACTGTTCGAAACGCATCGCACCAGCGCGGTGGTCGCCGACAAGCTGAAGGAATTCGGCTGTGACGAGATTGTAACCGGCATCGGGCGAACCGGCGTTGTTGGCGTGATCAAGGGCAAGTCGGATACCAAAGGCAAGGTCATCGGACTTCGGGCGGATATGGATGCGCTACCGATCCATGAGGCGACCGGGCTGGACTATGCATCGAAAACTCCGGGTGCCATGCATGCCTGTGGCCATGACGGGCATACGGCGATGTTGTTGGGGGCCGCAAAATATCTGGCTGAAACCCGCAATTTCGATGGAACGGTTGTGGTCATCTTCCAACCTGCCGAAGAAGGCGGCGGCGGCGGGCGCGAGATGTGCGAAGATGGCATGATGGATCGCTGGAATATTCAGGAAGTCTATGGAATGCACAACTGGCCTGGTAAGCCCGTAGGGTCGTTTGCGATCCGTCCGGGTGCGTTCTTTGCAGCTACTGACCAGTTCGACATCACGTTCGAAGGCCTTGGCGGCCACGCGGCCAAACCACATGAAACTGTTGATACGACCGTCCTGGCCGCCAATGCAGTTTTGGCGTTGCAGACCATCGCTTCGCGTAATGCCGATCCGGTCGATCAGATTGTGGTATCCGTAACCTCGTTCGAAACCTCCTCCAAGGCTTTCAACGTGATCCCTCAGACGGTTCAGATCAAGGGAACCGTGCGCACCATGAGCAATGCTATGCGGGATCTGGCTGAGCGCCGGATCAACGAAATCTGCAACGGCGTTGCCGCGACTTACGGTGGGACCGCTGATGTGACCTATATCCGAGGCTATCCGGTCATGGTGAACAGCGACGAGCAGACCGATTTTGCGGCGGACGTGGCGCGTTCAGTCTCAGGCGCTTGCGAGGAGGCACCTCTGGTCATGGGCGGCGAGGATTTTGCCTTTATGCTGGAAGAACGTCCGGGCGCTTATATTCTGGTTGGCAACGGCGACACGGCGATGGTGCATCACCCGCAATACAACTTCAATGATGAGGCCATTCCGGCAGGATGCAGTTGGTGGGCCGAGATTGTTGAACAAAGGATGCCGGCCGCCTGACGGCAAAGGCGATGGGGGCTCTGCCCCCGTCGCGCCCATGGCGCGCCTCCCCCGGGATATTTTTAGCCAGATGAAGCGTGGACCCCACGGGCGATCACGTGAGAGAAAGATACTTGCAGAGTGTATCTGTGACGTCGTCCAGCGCCGATTTTTGAGTGTTCACGCAGGATTTGACGGCGCTTTGGGCTTCCGCTAATGCCACTTTGTCGCTCAGCCAAGTGGTGACGGCGGTGGCAAGGTCTTTTGCTGTCCGCACCTCGATTGAGCCGCCACTGTCGATCAGAGGCGCAAATGTTTCGGCAAAGTTGAAATACCCCGGCCCGGTAATGACGGCCGCGCCGGCCTGTGCCGGTTCAAACGGGTTGTGACCGCCGATTTCCTTAAGCGAGCCGCCCAAAAACACGATCGGACACAAGGCGTACCATGTTCCGGTTTCGCCGAGGGTATCGGCGACGTAGACCTGCGTGTCTGCCGTGATTGGCATGTCGGCAGAGCGCAGCGACATGGAAAGGCCGGCCTGCTGGATCAATGTACCGACATCTTCGCGCCGTTCAGGATGGCGGGGGATCAGCAGGAGTATCAGGTCGGGCCATCTTTCCAGCAATTGCGCGTGGGCCGCCAGCACGATTTCCTCTTCTCCGGCATGGGTGGAACTGGCGACCCAAACCGGCCGCCCGGCAATCTGGCTGCGGATGCTGGTCAGCGTTTCTTTGTTCACAGGCAGGGGGTCGGACATCGACTTGAGGTTGGTCCCGGGCTTGACCCGATCTGCCGGTGCCCCCATGGCCAGCAGGTTGGCCGCCGCCTTGTCGTTCTGGGTCAAAAACAAGCGAAACTGTTCAAGGATGAACCGCGCTGTTTGCGGACGCTTTTTCCAGCCAGCGACTGATTTGTCCGACAGGCGGGCATTGAGCAGGGCAAGCGGTGTTCCCAGGTGCGAGGCCTCGACAATCAGGTGCGGCCAGATTTCGCTTTCGACGAAGATCCCGGCATCGGGCTTCCAATGGGCGAGAAACCGTCCGACGGGGCCGCCGGTGTCCAGCGGCGGGTACTGGTGGCGCGTTCTGGGCGGAAGGCGCTTTTCGATAAGGGCCGCCGAGGTCGGAGTACCGGATGTGATCAGGAAATGCGCATCTGGCAGCTTTTCCGCAAGCCGATTGATCAGGCTGAGAACGGACAGGCTTTCTCCGACGCTGGCGGCGTGAAACCAGACCAGGCGGCCATCTGGACGGGGCTGGCTTGCGTGACCGAGGCGTTCCTGTTGCCGTGCCTGGGGAACCCCTGCGGCCTGCAGTTTGTTACGCACGCAACGCCAGACAAGCGGTGCGGCAATTGAGGTCAGGCCGCAATACAATCGATAAAGCAGTGTCTGGCCATTCCGGCGCGGCATGTCAGCCGCCTGTGTGGCTCATATGGCGGCTCATCTGGCCATCTACCGCCTGACGGGAATAGTCGAAATCATGCCCCTTGGGTTTGAGGTTGATCGCAGCGCGGATCGCGTCTTCGAGCGGTTGTTCCGTATCCGGATGATCCCGCAGCGGATCGCGCAGATCGGCCATGTCTTCCTGGCCCAGGCACATGTACAGCTCGCCCGTGCAGGTCAGCCGCACGCGGTTGCAACTTTCGCAGAAATTGTGGCTGAGCGGCGTGATGAAGCCGATCTTCTGCCCCGTTTCCTCGAGCCGGACATAGCGGGCAGGGCCGCCGGTCCGCTCGGCCAGATCGGTGACCCGGTAGTGGTTTTCGTATTCGGCCCGCACATCCTTGAGTGACCAGTACTGATCCAGACGATCTTCGTTGCCGATGTCCCCCATCGGCATGACCTCGATCCAGGTCAGGTCCATGTCACGCTCGGCGCACCATTGGGTGATGCGCGGCAGTTCTTCCTCGTTGAAGCCTTTCAGAGCCACGGCATTGATCTTGATCCGCAATCCGGCTTTTTGTGCGGCATCAATGCCGTTCAGCACCTGTTTCAGGCGGCCCCAACGGGTGATGCGGGCGAATTTGTCGTCATCCAGCGTATCCAGCGACACGTTGATCCTGCGCACGCCTGCAGCATACAGGTCCTCGGAAAAACGGTTTAGCTGTGATCCGTTGGTTGTCAGCGTCAGCTCTTTCAGCGCGCCGCTGTCCAGATGCCGGGTCATGGCGTTGAAAAAGCTCATGATGTTACGGCGCACCAGTGGTTCCCCGCCGGTTATGCGCAGCTTTTCGACGCCCAGCCGGACAAATGTCGAACACATGCGATCCAGCTCCTCGAGAGTCAGCAGGTCCTTCTTGGGCAGGAACGTCATGTTTTCGGACATGCAATAGACGCAGCGGAAATCGCAGCGATCCGTGACGGAAACACGGAGGTAGGTGATGGCGCGCGCAAACGGGTCGATAAGTGGAGCTGTCATGCGACATAGGTAAAGCTGCGGCCTGCCCACGACAAGGGTGAAGTTTCCTTCGCGCTGGCATAGATGGGCACAGATCGATAGGTTGTCGCCATGAGATATGCGGTTTTGATGTTGTGCGCTTTGCTGGCGGGATGTGACGCGGTTCGGTCAACGACGGACCGGGTCTTTGGCGGTGGCGATCGTGCTGCCGAACCGGATGCTGCGTCTGCCGGGGACGCGGTCGAACCGGAACCTGTTGCGGCCACTGCGGCTGGTTGGATCGGCGCCAGAACGACCGTCGCCGCGCTGGGTGATCCCACGACGCCGGGACGCTGGATGGAAACCCCTCTGGTCGAGACAGAGTTCACGGGGCGCGTTCTGGTCCCAAGTACGGGGGCACAGGCCTATATTGCGCTGGTTCCGGCGCCGGGACCTGAAAGCGGGGGCAGCCGCCTGTCGCTGGATGCAATGCGGGCACTTTTGTTGCCGCTCGACGCTCTGGTCGAACTTGAAGTCTATTCCAACTGATCTTTCAGGTATTTGCCGGCCTCGCGGCGGGCAAAGGGCTTCATCTGGCTGCCATGCGCGGACAGAAACGCAATGACGCGGGGCGGATCGTGTTTGGACAGTTCGCGCAGCCACCAGGCGACAGATTTCTGAATGAACCAGTCACGATCGGGAACATAACCCGCAGCCCAACCCAGAATACGGTCGCGGCGCTGCAGATCGTCGGGTTTGGGGTGGTTCTGCTTGGTCCAGGGCAGGGTGGCGACCAGCGCAGCCCTGCGGGTCCACATGTGGTCTGAGGCGGTCCAGAGCTCCACCTGATCCAGCCGCCCGGGGTCTGCTGTAAGGCGCTTTTGCATTGCCATGCAGGCGTGATCGGCCACCGCCCAGGCGTCAAAATCCGGCAACCAGCTGTGCAGCAGTTCCCAGACCGCCTGATCTGGCCGGATACGGGCCTGCGCCAGCAGTTTGGCAGCAGCAAGACGAGCCTCGTGAATGTTGCTCTGCCACAGAGCGTCCGCCACTTCTACGCGATCAGAAACATCCAGCTCTTGCCGCCACGACTTGGTGAGGTCGTTCAAAACCGGATTGGCGACCCCCAGATAAGGACGCTCGACCTTGTGATAGGCCGCCATCTGATCGGCGCGCTCGGGGTCGGCATGAGCCTTGATCTGGTTGAGATAGCTATCCGGCATCGCCGCCCTTTTCCAAGGCACGGGTGGGGTGGCCGTCAATCGTGGAGTGGTTCGTGTCGACCCAATAGGCCCGGATGTCTTCGTCGGATTTTCCGTCGACCCACTTTTGCATCGTGTCGCGGTCCGATTGGAATTCCATGAACGGAACCGCGTAGCCACAGGATGTCTGCACCATGTCGAGGCTGAGGTCATAGATCTGCCGCGCGCTGCGATGATTGGGGAACAGGGCGGCCAGTTCGTCCCAGCCATCGTCGCCGACATGCAGGGTATGTGCAGTGCCATAGGTGCGCAGGATCAGAGGGCGCGTGGTGAAGGAACACCACATCAGCGTCATGCGGTTGGTCTGCAGCAAATGACCGGCGGTTTCGTTGCCACTTCCGGTCAGGTTCATCCAAACGATCCGGTTGGGCCCAAGAACACGTAAGGAATCCATGCCCTTGGGCGAGATATTGACGCGACCTTCAGGCCCTGCGGTGCCGACAAAGAACATGTGCTGGTCTTCGATGAACTTGCGTTGGGCGGCGTCCAGTTCCGGGAATTGTTTGGACATGGTTCACTCCACCGTTACGGATTTGGCCAGGTTGCGCGGCTGATCCACATCCGTGCCCTTTGCGACAGCGGTGTGATAGGCCAGCAACTGGGCCGGCACCGAATACAGGATTGGTGCCAGGCTTGTATGGACATGCGGCATGCGGATCGTGTTCCAGACACCGTCTTCCGCGTCGGTAATGCCGTCATCGTCCGAGATGAGAATGACCTTGCCCTTGCGCGCCATGACCTCCTGCATGTTCGAAACCGTCTTGTCGAAAACGGCGTCGCGCGGGGCCATGACAACCACCGGCATGTGCTTGTCGATCAGGGCGATGGGCCCGTGTTTCAATTCACCCGAGGCATAACCTTCCGCATGGATATAGCTGATTTCCTTGAGCTTCAGCGCCCCCTCCATGGCCAGTGGATACATCAGCCCCCGGCCCAGAAACAACACGTCGCGCGCCTCGGACAGGCGCTGGGCGGATTTGCGGATGGCGTGGCTTTGATCCAGCGCCGCGTTCAGGATTGTGGGCAGACCGCGCAAAGCTGCGGCGTGATCGGCCAGTTCTTCGTCGCTGAGCGTGCCCCGGTCGGCGGCAGCCTTGAGCGCAAGCATCAGCAACACGCTCAACTGACACGTGAACGCCTTCGTCGATGCTACGCCGATTTCCACGCCGGCGTGGATCGGCAGGGCGATGTCACTTTCGCGGGCAATCGAGCTTTCGGGGACATTGACGACCGAAACGATCTTGTCCGCCTTGCCCTCGCAATAGCGCAGCGCGGCCAGTGTGTCCGCCGTTTCGCCTGACTGACTGACGAACAGGGCCAGTGTCCGATCAGTGATCGGTGGTTCGCGGTAGCGGAACTCGCTGGCGATATCGACTTCGACCGGCATTTTGGCCAGTTGTTCGAACCAGTATTTTGCGGTCAGGCAGGCATAGAAGGCTGTGCCGCAGGCTACCATGGTCAGCCGGTCCAGTTTCGTGAAATCCAGATCCGCATCGGGCAACACGACCCGGTCGCCACTTGTCGGCAGATAGGACCGGATCGCCTCGGCCACCACGATCGGCTGTTCGGCGATTTCCTTGGCCATATAATGTTTGTGCCCGCCCTTGTCGGTTCGGGTATGGTCCAGTTTGATCCGGCGCGTTTCCCGGTTGGCCAGGTCACCCTTGTCATTGCGGATTTCCAGCGACGTGCGGGTCAGGACGGCGCGGTCGCCTTCCTCGAGATATGTGATCCTGTCTGTCAGCGGGGCCAGCGCAATGGCGTCCGAGCCAACGAACATCTCGCCATCGCCATGGCCGATCGCCAGCGGAGAGCCTTTGCGGGCGGCAATGATCAGGTCATCCTCTCCATCGAACAGGAATGCCAGGGCAAAGGCACCTTCCAGCCGGTCGATCGTTTTGAAGGCGGCTTGAACCGCGTTCAGACCGGTTTTCATGTAGTGTTCGGTCATCAGGGCGACGGTTTCAGTATCGGTTTCGGTCTGGAAATCGATCCCGTTTTCTGCCAGCTCAGCACGCAATTCGCGGTAGTTTTCGACGATGCCGTTATGGACAACGGCCACCGGGCCCGCCCTGTGCGGGTGGGCGTTGGTGACCGAAGGCGCGCCATGCGTGGCCCAGCGGGTGTGGCCGATACCCGATTTTCCGGGCAAGGGGTCGTGCACCAGCAGATCGCTTAGGTTGACCAGCTTGCCCACGGCCCGCCGACGCCCCAGTGCGCCGTTGTTGACCGTTGCAATCCCCGCACTGTCGTAACCGCGATATTCCAGCCGCTTCAGCGCCTCGACCAGAATAGGGGCGGCTTCGTGCTGTCCCAGTACGCCAACAATACCACACATATTCTAGGCTCCTTTGTCGCGGCGAGCCTTCTTCGCCTTTAACATTTCAAACAATTTACGCGCATAACCCGGTTTGTTTTCCTGGCGTGAACGAGCCACGGCCAGTGCGTCGGGATCGACATTCCTAGTGACCACCGTGCCAGTGGCCGTCATTGCGCCGTCGCCCAGCGTGACCGGTGCCACCAACATAGTGTTGGAGCCGATGAAGACATCGTCACCAATCGTTGTTCGGTGCTTCATGACGCCGTCATAGTTGCAGGTGATGGTTCCGGCGCCGATATTGGTTCTGGCCCCGACCGAGGCATCGCCGACATAGCTGAGGTGATTGACCTTGGCACCTTCACCGATTTCTGCATTCTTGATTTCGACGAAATTTCCGATACGCGCATCTTCGGCCAATTCGGCGCCCGGACGCAGGCGGGCATAGGGGCCAACGATGGCACCGCGGCTGACATGGCATCCTTCAAGATGCGAAAAGGCGCGGATCGTTGCGCCGCTTTCCACGGTAACGCCGGGGCCAAAAACCACATTTGGTTCAATCACGGTATCGCGCCCGATCACTGTGTCAGCAGCCAGGTACACGGTCTGCGGGTCCATCAGCGTGACGCCCAAATCCATCAGTTCTGCACGAGCGCGGGTTTGATAAACGGCATCTGCCGCCGCCAGATCGGCGCGGGAATTGACACCCAGTGTCTGGGCCTCATCACAGGCAACAGCGGTGACCTTCAGTCCGCGATTTCCCGCGATTTCAACAACATCGGTAAGGTAGTACTCGCCGGATGCATTGCCATTCCCGACCGCGTCGATCAGCGAGAACAGGGTCTGGGCATCGCAGGCCAAAAGGCCCGAATTGCAAAAGGTGATCGCGCGCTCCTCCTCGGAGGCGTCCTTGAATTCAACGATCCGTTCCAGTGTGTCGCCCTTCATGACCAGTCGGCCATAACGGGCGGGATCGGCCGCCTCGAACCCGAGAATGACAAGATCGTTCTCGGCCCGCGCGGCTACCATCCGTTCCAGAGTGTCCGGTTGCAGAAAGGGTGTGTCGCCATACAGAACCGCGATATCGCCGGAAAACCCGTCCAACGCGCCGCGTGCATGCGCGACCGCGTGGGCGGTACCCAGTTGCTCCTCCTGCATGGCGATATGCACGTCTTCATCCTCGGCCCGCGCGGCTTTGGCGACCGCCTCGGACCCGTGCCCGGTGACGATGACAGTGCGTTCGGGGGACAGAATTGCGCCGGCGCGCATGGCGTGAACCAGCATCGGGGCCTGCGCGATGGGATGCAGAACTTTTGGTATCTCCGAATTCATCCTGGTGCCTTTTCCGGCGGCGAGGATGACAAGGGCAGTGGTCATGAAATCGTTTTCTCTTTGTGTTTTGTTGTCGTCCGTTTTATCCGCTGGTTTCAAAGGCGCAAGCGGTTCGCCCATCAAACAAGATTGCCGTTTGCAACATCTCATGGCGGGTTTCTGCCGAGCAAGGAGGCAAAATGCGTACGGTCATCTTCGATCTGGACGGCACTTTGGCGGATACTTCAGGCGATTTGCTGGCGGCGGCAAATCATTGTTTTCGTGAAATGGGGCATGGCGATGTTCTGACGCGGGAACAGGACGCCGGTGTTGCCTTGCGTGGCGGACGCATGATGCTGAGCCACGGGCTGAAACGGGTCGGAGCGTATGACGAGGCAACAGTGCTGGCGTATTATCCAATTCTGCTCGAGGCCTATTCGGAAGCCATTGACATCCACACCAAATTCTACCCCGGCGCGCTTGAGGCAGTCGATACGTTGAAAGCCACAGGGTACGGTGTGGGTATCTGCACCAACAAACCCGAGGCTCTGGCCGATCTGCTTTTGATGCGTCTTGGGGTGCGGGATCGTTTCGCCTCGCTGGTTGGGGCCGATACGCTGGCGGTGCGAAAGCCCGATCCCGAACCCCTGCGCGAGGCCGCGCGCCGTGCTGGCGGGCACCCCGACCAGTGCGTTCTGATTGGAGACTCGGATACCGACCACAACACGGCACGCGCCGCCGGGGTGCCGTCGGTCCTGGTGACGTTCGGGCCTTCCGGCGAAGATATGGCCGCGTTGGAACCGGACGCCCTGCTGCATCATTTCAATGATCTGCCCGACGTCGTGAATGACCTGATCGGCGTGACGGCGTAAGCTCTTGACCGGAACCTTTTGCAGGATCAGAACTGGCACATGACCGAAACATTCTCTGGCAGCTTCACGCAGCAGGAACCCATCCCCGAAGACGCAATCGAAGCCGCGTTAGCCGTCCTCCGGCACGGCCGGCTGCATCGCTATAACGTGGTGCCCGGGGAACTGGGCGAGACTGCATTGCTGGAACAGGAATTTGCCGCGCAGACCGGCGCGAAATACTGTCTCGCCGTGTCCTCGGGGGGGTATGCGCTGGCGACCGCCTTACGGGCCGTCGGGGTTCAGCCGGGTGATCCGGTTCTGACGAATGCCTTCACGCTGGCTCCGGTGCCGGGGTCAATCGCCTCGGTCGGTGCCCGCCCGGTGTTTGTCGGGGTGACGGAAAGCCTGACGATCGATCTGGACGATCTGGAAGGAAAGTTGGGTCAGGCACGCGTTCTGATGCTAAGCCATATGCGCGGACATCTGTGCGACATGGACCGGCTGATGCAGATGTGTGATGCGGCCGGTGTCACGGTGATCGAGGACTGCGCCCACACGATGGGTGCGGCATGGCGGGGGCAATTGTCGGGCCGTCAGGGCGCCATCGGGTGCTATTCCTGTCAGACCTACAAGCATGTCAATTCCGGTGAAGGCGGGCTGCTGATCACCAATGATGAGGAACTGGCCGCCAAGGCCACGATGCTGTCGGGATCCTACATGCTGTATGAGCGGCATCTGGCCGCCCCCGGGCCGGAGGTTTTCGAGCGCATCAAATACACCACGCCTAACGTTTCTGGCCGCATGGATAATCTGCGGGCCGCGATTCTGCGCCCGCAACTGCGGGATCTCGACCGTCAGGTGCAGCGCTGGAACGAACGTTACAGAGAAGTTGAGGCAGGTTTGCGCCAAACGCCCGGGTTGACGATTGTCGAACGCCCGGAGGCCGAGACCTATGTCGGGTCTTCGATCCAGTTTCTGCTGCTGGACTGGCCCCCTGACCGCATCGCAGAGGTCATTGCCCGCTGTGCCGCGCGAGGGGTGGAGTTGAAGTGGTTTGGCGGGGCGGAACCGGCCGGTTTTACCTCGCGCTATGACAGCTGGCGCTATGCGGAAAGCACCCGGATGCCAGCGAGTGACCGTATCCTGGCCGGCATCATGGATATGCGGGTGCCTTTGACGTTTTCGCTTGAAGACTGTCGCGTCATTGCTCGGATTATCCGATCCGAAGTCGGTGCAGTCTATCAGGCGCAATCCGATTGAGTGCGCCTGCGGCGCACGCTTGATTTCTCAAAGAAACCGCCGCCTGCCAACGGGCGGCGGTTTTTTCGTTTTGGCAGATCGTGAAACCGTAACGTTGACCGGCCGGATGCAAGCTGGTATGTCGTTATTGAACAACTGTTCATTAAACCGGCAAGGGAGGCCCCGGATGTTCACCGCAACAATGCAATTTGATCTGGGCGAAGATGTGAATGCCCTGCGCGATATGGTGCATCGCTGGGCGCAGGAGCGGGTCAAACCGATGGCCGCCGAGATCGATTCCTCGAACGCGTTTCCGAATGATCTGTGGACGGAAATGGGGGAACTGGGCCTGCTGGGCATTACCGTGCCCGAGGAATACGGCGGAGCCGGAATGTCCTATCTGGCGCACACGGTCGCGGTCGAGGAAATCGCTCGCGCGTCCGCTTCGGTGTCTTTGTCTTACGGCGCCCATTCGAACCTGTGTGTGAACCAGATCAAGCTGAACGGCAACGCCGAGCAGAAACAGAAATACCTGCCACGCCTGATTTCCGGTGAGCATGTCGGCGCGTTGGCGATGTCCGAACCTTCGGCCGGATCCGATGTTGTGTCGATGAAGCTGCGGGCCGAGAAACGGAACGATCATTATCGGCTGAATGGCAACAAATACTGGATCACCAACGGCCCGGATGCCGATACGCTGGTTGTCTACGCCAAGACTGATCCGGACGCAGGGTCCAAGGGCATCACCGCCTTTCTGATCGAAAAGGAGATGACCGGGTTTTCGACCTCACCCCATTTCGACAAGCTGGGGATGCGCGGGTCGAATACCGCCGAACTGATCTTCGAAGATGTCGAAGTGCCCTTCGAGAATGTTCTGGGCGAGGAGGGCAAAGGCGTTTCGGTGCTGATGTCCGGGTTGGATTACGAACGCGTCGTTCTTGCGGGGATTGGAACCGGTATCATGGCGGCCTGTCTGGATGAGGTCATGCCTTATCTGGCCGAGCGCAAGCAGTTTGGCAAACCAATCGGTACCTTTCAGCTGATGCAGGGCAAGATCGCCGATATGTACACCGCGATGAACTCGGCCAGAGCTTATATCTACGAGGTCGCAAAGGCCTGTGACCGGGGCGACGTGACCCGTCAGGACGCGGCGGCTTGCTGCCTCTATGCGTCGGAGCAGGCCATGACGCAGGCTCATCAGGCGGTTCAGGCAATGGGCGGGGCCGGGTTCCTGTCCGACGCTGCGGTCAGTCGCATCTTCCGGGATGCAAAGCTGATGGAGATTGGTGCCGGGACCAGCGAAATCCGTCGGATGCTGATCGGGCGCGAAATGATGAACAAGATGCTCTGAGATAATTCGCCCCGCAGGCCAGTGGACCAGCGGGGCGGGATTGCGAACGGATCAGAAGCGATGGACGTAGGACACACCGACCAGCCACGGATCGATTTCGGCTTTGCCGATTTTGGCGCCGTCCAGCGTGACGTCCGAGTCGATGTCGAACCAGCGCACGTTCAGCCGCACCGAGCCTTGTTCGGTGACCATGTAGTCCAGGCCGGCCTGCAGCGAGACGCCAAAGGAGTTGTCGATGTCGAGATCGCCCAAGGCGGATTTTTCGTCAAAGAAGATCGTGTAGTTCAAACCGGCACCAACATAGGGCTTCCAGGCGCTGTTGGTCGGGAAGTGATAGTTAAGGGACAGGGTCGGCGGCAGTTGCTTGGTGCTGGCGGCATCAATGCCACCCAGCGCGATGGTGTGGCTGAACGGGGTTGCGGCCAGAAGTTCGATACCAAGATTGTCGCGGACGAAGTACTCGGCGGTAAAGATCGGGCGGGTGCTGGACCCGACTTCGGCATCCAGCGTGGCCAGAGTGCCATTGTCGGATTTCGGGTCGAGGTAGCCGACACCGATACCCACGGTCCAGTCCCCTTGCGATTGTGCAAAAGCCGGCGCGGCCAGCGCAACCAGTGCAGTAGACAAGGTCAAAGCGGCGAGTTTCTTGGTCATATTCATGCCTTTGGTTATGTTGATGAGGCAGTGGTGCCGGATCAAAGGCTGGCGGACTCTGATCTGAGTCAAATTCGTGTCGAAATGCCAAATGAGGTAGCGGCGGTAAGGCGCAGTAAAATAATGGAAAAAACTCATGCGTCCCACTGAGGTCATACCGGGTTTGCGCGCCGATCACAGCTGGGATTGTCCGGCGCAATTGAACATGGCCCGGCAGTGCTTGGCGCAGGCCCCGGACAAATTGGCGTTGCTGGATCTGACCGGAGAAGAAACCTCATCCGTGACATACGGGCAACTCAGCGCTCTGGCGGACGGTTTGGCGCGGGCGCTGTTGCGCCGGGTGCGGACCGGGGACAGGGTTGGTGTGTTGCTGGGGCAGTCTGTCTGGTGCGCTGCGGCACATCTGGCAATCTGGAAAATCGGGGCCATTTCAGTGCCGCTGTTCAAGCTGTTCCGCCGCGATGCTCTGTCCTCGCGGGTCGGGGATTCCGGGGCTCGGATTGTGCTGACCGACGCCGAAGGGGCCGCGCTGCTGGGCGATCTGGCCGAACCTTTGCTGGCACACCAGATCGGAGAACCAGGTGATCCGGTGCCTTTTGCCGATACGGGCCCCGAAGACCCTGCGGTTCTAATCTATACGTCTGGTACAACAGGGACTCCGAAAGGGGCTTTGCACGGGCATCGGGTGTTGACCGGCCATCTGCCGGGCGTGTCGATAAGCCACAATCATCTGCGGGACGGTGATTGCCTTTGGACACCTGCGGACTGGGCCTGGATTGGCGGACTGTTCGACGTGTTGATGCCGGGGTTGGCATTGGGAATTCCGGTGGTTGCCGCGCGGCTTGAGAAGTTTTCGCCCGAAGGGTGCGCCGACGTGATTTCGCGGGGTGGAGTACGGAACGTCTTCTTCCCGCCGACCGCGCTGCGGATGCTGAAAGCGGCGGATCAGAGCATTCCCGGCCTGCGCTCTGTCGCCTCGGGAGGAGAGCCTTTGGGCGCGGAAATGCTGGCCTGGGGGGAAAAGGCGTTTGGCCTGACCATCAACGAATTCTACGGTCAGACCGAATGCAACATGGTCGTGTCTTCCTGCGCCGAGGACTATCCAGTCCGTCCCGGATGCATCGGCAAACCGGTGCCGGGGCATGAGGTCGTGGTGATTGACGAAGATGGCGCTCCGACGGACGAAGAAGGCGACGTAGCGATCAGGCAGGGGTCGGCCTCAATGATGCTGGAGTACTGGAACCGGCCCCAGGCCACGACCGAGAAGTTTCGCGGCGATTGGCTGATCACTGGCGACCGCGGCGTGTGGGACGGGGAATACCTGCGTTTTGTCGGCCGTGATGATGACGTGATCACTTCGGCTGGCTACCGCATTGGCCCCGCCGAGATCGAAGACTGCCTGCTGACCCATCCGGCGGTAGCGACCGTGGGCGTAGTCGGCAAGCCTGACCCGCTGCGGACCGAGATCGTCAAGGCTTATGTCGTGCTGAAACCCGGCGCCGAGGCGTCGGGGGCCGAGTTGCAGGATTGGGTCAAAGACCGTCTGGCGCATTACTCCTATCCGCGCGAGGTGGCGTTTTTGGAAGAATTGCCAATGACGGTGACGGGGAAGGTTATTCGGAAAGAGTTGAAGCACTTGGCTGCAGAGGAAACAAACAATTGATTGGGCTTTTTCGACGACTGGCTGGCCTAAAGTGCCCGAATTGTTGTGAACCGCTTCCGCTATGGGTGTCTTGGATGCTTGCGGGGAGTGTTGATATTGTTGAAGGCCATTTGCCCGCAGGTAAATGCGCGAACTGTAACAGCGTTCTAAGAGTTAGGCTTGGTAACGCACTGAGCTTTTTCTTGGTTTCACTTATCTTGATGTTTGTCCCGATTTTCTTCCTAATTTCTCAGGGAATACTAGATGTGCTGGCAGACAGTATAACGTCAATGGCACCTTTCGTTTCATCGGGCGTCGCCAAATTCATTCCCTTTCTGATTTATGTGTTCCTTGTTGCAATGCCGCTGAGTAATCAAATGCTGAAATTAGAGGTCAAGGTATGAAACTCACATCCAAAGCCATGCCCACCTCCGAGGGCTTCAAACAAAACCGCGCTGCTCATCTCGAGGCATTGGCACAAATCTCCGCTGCTACGGAAGCGGCCCGTATGGGGGGCGGTGAAAAGTCCCGTGCACGCCATGAATCTCGGGGTAAGATGCTGCCGCGCCGCCGGGTGGCGAACTTGCTCGATCCGGGCTCTCCTTTCCTTGAAATCGGTGCAACGGCGGCCCATGGGATGTACGGAGATGCCGCGCCGTCTGCCGGGGCCATTGCGGGCATTGGCCGGGTGCAGGGGCGCGAGGTCATGGTGGTGTGTAACGACGCCACCGTGAAGGGCGGCACCTACTACCCGATGACGGTCAAGAAACACCTTCGCGCGCAGGAGATCGCCGAGGAAAATCATCTGCCCTGCATCTATCTGGTCGACAGTGGCGGCGCGAACCTGCCCAATCAGGATGAGGTCTTTCCCGACCGCGACCACTTTGGTCGCATCTTCTACAATCAGGCGCGGATGAGCGCGAAGGGGATCCCTCAGATTGCGGTGGTCATGGGGTCGTGCACGGCGGGTGGCGCTTATGTGCCTGCGATGTCGGACGTAACGATCATCGTGAAGGAGCAAGGGACGATCTTTCTGGCCGGGCCGCCTCTGGTCAAGGCCGCAACAGGCGAGGTGGTCAGTTCCGAGGATCTGGGCGGTGGTGACGTTCATACACGCCTGTCCGGCGTAGCCGACTATTTGGCCGAGGATGATGCCCATGCGCTGGCGCTGGCGCGCCGGGCCGTCGCATCGCTGAACCTGCGCAAGCCGCAGACCGTGGATTGGGCGAACCCGGAGGACCCCGCTTATGATCCTGAAGAGATTCTGGGGGTGGTCCCCGCCGATCTGCGCACGCCCTATGACATCCGCGAGGTAATCGCGCGGCTGGTGGATGGCTCGCGCTTTGACGAGTTCAAACCGCGGTTCGGGGAAACGCTGGTGACAGGGTTCGCCCATGTCAAAGGCTGCCCCGTCGGGATCATCGCCAATAACGGGGTGCTGTTTTCAGAGGCAGCCCAGAAGGGCGCGCATTTCGTTGAACTCTGTTCACAACGCAAAATCCCTCTGGTTTTCCTGCAAAACATCACCGGCTTCATGGTCGGGCGGAAATACGAGAACGAAGGCATCGCACGGCACGGGGCCAAGATGGTGACGGCAGTGGCGACGACCTCGGTTCCGAAGATTACGATGCTTGTCGGTGGCTCGTTCGGGGCCGGGAACTATGGCATGGCGGGCCGCGCCTACCAGCCACGCTTCCTTTGGACCTGGCCGAACTCGCGCATCTCGGTCATGGGTGGCGAACAGGCGGCGGGTGTTCTGGCCACGGTCAAGCGCGACGGGATCGAACGGCAGGGCGGCACATGGTCGGCTGAAGAAGAAGCGGAATTCAAGCGGCCCACGCTGGACATGTTCGAGGAGCAGTCGCATCCGCTCTATGCCTCGGCGCGGTTGTGGGACGACGGCATCATCGACCCGCGCAAAAGCCGCGAAGTGCTGGCCCTCTCGCTGAGCGCTGCGTTGAATGCCCCGATCGAGGAGACGCGCTTCGGCGTGTTCAGGATGTGATGGCAGAGAAGTTTCTGCGAAAATTCTTGGGAAGAAATCCTTCGTCGAGGGATTTTTGTTCAGAGAGGAACTGGGCTTGTGTTCACTAAAATTCTGATTGCCAACCGGGGTGAGATTGCCTGTCGAGTGATGGAAACCGCGCAAAAGCTGGGGGTTTCCTGCGTTGCCGTCTATTCGGACGCCGATATCGGGTCCAAGCACGTCCAGATGGCCGATGAGGCGGTGCATATCGGTGGCGCGGCCCCTGCGGACAGCTACCTCAAAGGGAACGTGATCATCGAGGCGGCGTTAAAAACCGGCGCGCAAGCGATCCATCCCGGCTATGGATTCCTGTCCGAAAACCCCGATTTCGTGGATGCAGTCGAAGCTGCCGGTCTGACGTTCATAGGACCGTCCGCCGATGCGATCCGCAAGATGGGATTGAAGGATGCGGCGAAGGTTCTGATGGAGGAGGCCGGTGTGCCGGTTGTTCCCGGCTATCACGGCGAAAACCAGGACCCGGAACACCTTGCCGGGGCTGCGGATACCATTGGCTACCCGGTTCTGATCAAAGCGGTTGCCGGTGGCGGCGGCAAAGGCATGCGCTTGGTCGAAAAGCCGCAGGACTTCGACGCCGCGCTGGACAGCGCGCGCAGCGAGGCGCGGACGGCGTTTGGCAATGACGCGGTTCTGGTCGAGAAATTCGTCGCCAAACCCCGCCATATCGAGGTGCAGGTGTTCGGCGACGGAACCCATGCCGTGCATTTGTTCGAAAGGGACTGCTCGTTACAGCGGCGCCATCAGAAGGTCATCGAGGAAGCGCCAGCGCCGGGGATGACGTCCGAGATGCGCGAGGCGATGGGGCAGGCAGGTGTCCGGGCCGCCGAAGCGATCGGCTACAAGGGCGCAGGGACCGTTGAGTTCATTGTAGATGCCTCGGAGGGGCTGCGCCCGGACCGGTTCTGGTTCATGGAAATGAACACACGTTTGCAGGTTGAACATCCCGTGACAGAAGCGATCACTGGCGTTGATCTGGTCGAATGGCAATTGCGGGTCGCGTCCGGGGAAAAGCTGCCCGCCGGTCAAGAAGATCTGTCGATCAGCGGGCATGCCTTCGAGGCGCGGCTTTACGCTGAAGACGTACCAAAAGGGTTTCTGCCCGCGACCGGACAGCTTTCTCACCTTCGGTTTCCAGATGATTGCCGCGCCGACAGTGGTGTGCGTGCCGGTGACATAATCAGCCCGTGGTACGATCCGATGATTGCCAAGGTCATCGTGCATGGACCAACCCGATCGGCGGCGCTGGAGCAATTGCACCGTGCGTTGCAGCAAACCGAGGTCGCTGGAACGGTGACGAACCTTGCATTTCTGGGCGCGCTGACGCGGCATGCAGGATTTGCCGCAGGTGATGTGGATACTGGGTTGATTGGCCGGGAGTTGCCGGGGCTGACTTCGGAAACAGAACCCTCTGCCGGACATTCCGTGGCCGCCGCTATGGCGGCCCTGGGCCTTGTCGACACGGATTACGAGACCGGTTTCACGCTGTGGGAGCCGCTGCGTCGTGCGGTCCACCTGCAGCACCGGGGCGATGTCATCGATCTGGACGTGCAGGTCGATGGGCGTGACCGGCAACTGTGGTATGTAAACCAGAAACAGATCGAGGCACGGCGGCGCGATGGCCTCTGGCGTCTGGACGGTCAGCCCATGCCTCGCGTTGCCATCAACGGAGCCGTCATCACGGTTTTTGACGATTACGGCCACGCGTTTGAACTAATCGATCCGCTGGATCGCGATACGACAGCATCCGGCAACACAAACGTGATCGAGGCGCCCATGCCCGGTCTGGTCAAGGCCGTGTTCGCCGAGGCTGGTCAGTCCGTATCGGAGGGCGACCGCTTGGCCATTCTGGAAGCGATGAAAATGGAGCACGCCTTGCTGGCCGCACGTGACGGCATCGTTGCCGAAGTTCTGGCCGCACCCGGATCGCAGGTCGAAGCCGGTGCCGCGCTTGTTCGGCTGGAAGAGGAGTAGCCTATCCCTGTGATGCATCGCATGCCATTGTCGGGGCAGGTTCAGCCGTTGATCGGAACAACACAGGAGAGGCGCAGGAATGGGTGACAGAGTCGAAATCTTTGAGGTCGGGCCCCGGGACGGTCTGCAGAATGAACAGCGCCAGATCCCCGTGGCCGAGAAAGTGGCGCTGGTGAATCGCCTGAGCGATGCCGGCTTCAATCGCATCGAAGTTGCGAGTTTTGTGTCGCCGAAATGGGTGCCGCAAATGGCAGACAGTGCAGCGGTTTTGGCAGGCATTACCCGCGCGGCTGGCGTTCGCTACGCTGCCTTGACGCCGAATATGCGCGGCTATGAGGACGCTATTGCCGCACATGCGGACGAAATCGCCATATTCGCGTCGGCATCCGAAGGGTTTTCGAAGGCAAACATTAATGCGTCTATTGCGGAATCCATCGCGCGGTTCGAGCCGATTCTGGAGGAAGCGCGCCATATCGACTTGCCGGTGCGCGGGTATATTTCCTGCGTGACCGACTGCCCCTATGACGGACCGACAGCGCCGGAGAAAGTCGCCGAAGTGGCTGATGTGCTGTTTTCGCACGGCTGCTATGAGATTTCATTGGGCGATACCATCGGGCAGGGCACGCCCGACAAGATCGCGCGCATGATCCTTGCTGTTCGCGAGCAGGTGCCGGTCACAAGGTTGGCGGGGCATTTTCATGACACGAATGGCCGGGCGATGGATAATATCGATGCCGCTCTGGCACTTGGGGTGCGTGTCTTCGATGCGGCGGTCGGCGGTTTGGGCGGCTGCCCATACGCGCCGGGGGCGGCGGGGAACGTGGCGACCGAGGCGGTTGCGGCGCATCTTGAACGGTTGGGCTATGACACGGGTCTGGACGCCGCGATCCTGCAGGAAGCGGCAGAGATGGCCCGTTCGATGCGGGGCACCTGAGTGCCGGTTTTGATGTGTCTGTCCGGTTTGCCGGGTGTTGGCAAAACGACAATTGCCCGAATGGTTGCGGAGCGGACAGGCGCGTTGTGGCTTTGGATTGATCAGATCGAAACCGCCATGCAGTCGTCGCATATGAAGGTCGATGATCTTGCAGATGGCGGTTATGCCGCAGCACAAGCCGTTGCCACTGGTGCCTTGCAGCAGGGGTTTGACGTGATAGCCGACTGTGTGAACCCAATCAGCCTGACGCGAGACGCATGGCGCGGTGTGTCGGGGAAAGCCCGGGCGCGGCATCTTGATGTGGAATTCTGGTGCTCAGATAAGACCGAACATCGAAAACGTGTCGAAAAGCGCGTGGTCGAGTTGCGCAATTGGTCACCGCCGACCTGGCAGGCTGTTGAGATGCGCAGATACGACCCGTTTCCAAATCCCGATATTAGGATCGACACAGCGCAGACAGATCCGGCCGAGGCGGCGATCTTGTTGGCGGCTGCGATCCGTGAAGACCCACAGGAGAAAAACGATGTTTGAAACGATCGATATTGCAGTTGATCAGCGTGGTGTCGCCAGGTTGACCCTGAACCGCCCCGAAAAGCACAACGCCATGTCGGCGCAAATGATTGCGGAACTGACCAACGCGGCAGCGGCGCTGGGCAAGGATGAAAACGTGCGCTTGGTTGTTCTGACCGGGGCAGGAAAGAGCTTTTGCGCCGGGGGCGACCTTGGTTGGATGCAGGACCAGATGGCAGCGGATCCCGCCACACGGTTCACCGAAGCACGCAAGCTGGCCGAAATGCTGAACGCCCTGAATACCCTGCCCAAGCCGTTGATTGGCGCCTTGCAGGGCAACGCGTTCGGGGGCGGTGTGGGCATGGCGGCCGTCTGCGATATTGCGATCGGTGTGAACAGCCTGAAGATGGGCCTGACGGAAACCCGCCTAGGTCTGATCCCGGCAACGATCGGGCCATACGTCGTTGCTCGCATGGGCGAAGCGCGAGCGCGCCGTGTCTTCATGTCCGCGCGCCTGTTTGATGCGAGCGAGGCTGTGGATCTTGGGCTGCTGGCTGAGACTGTGCCCGCCGAAGGTCTGGAGGACGCGGTGGAAGCCCATGTGGAACCTTATCTGTCCTGCGCGCCCGGGGCTGTCGCGTCCGCCAAAAGCCTTGTTCAGGCGTTGGGCCCGAAAATCGACGATGCCGTGATTGATCAAACGATCAACGCCCTGGTCCAAAGGTGGGAAACACAAGAGGCGCAAGAGGGAATCAGTGCGTTCTTCGAGAAACGAAAACCTGCATGGAATAGTAAGGTTTAGCAGCATCTTCCCGTTTGTTGGATAAAGCGAAATCCGGGCGGTGTATCGGGGTCAGGCATGCAGATTAATACGGCATTCGCCGCCTGTGCTTGGTTGACCCTCTGACCCCGCGCGGATAGAGAATGTCCAGTCAACACGCCAATTGACGGCGCGCCCGGGACCGGACGCGCAGGAAAGGAGCCACTCGTGGAAGAGCTGTTGCGGGAGTATCTCCCGATCCTGGTGTTTCTGGCCGTCGCCGTAGGCCTTGGAATAGTCCTTATTCTTGCGGCTGTGGTGCTTGCTGTTCGCAATCCTGATCCTGAAAAAGTCAGCGCATATGAATGTGGCTTCAATGCCTTCGACGATGCGCGGATGAAATTCGACGTCCGATTCTATCTGGTCTCGATTCTCTTCATCATCTTCGATCTGGAAATCGCCTTCCTGTTTCCGTGGGCCGTGGGCTTCCGCGACATCAGCGATGTGGGTTTCTGGTCCATGATGGTATTCTTGGCGGTGCTGACGATCGGCTTTGCCTATGAATGGAAGAAGGGGGCCCTGGAATGGGAGTGATGACGGGCGCAAACACCGCTGGCGCCGACAAGGAAGTCGCCACCCAGGCCCTCAATGCCGAGCTGCAGGACAAGGGCTTCCTGCTGACCTCGAGCGAAGACATCATCAACTGGGCGCGTACCGGGTCGCTGCACTGGATGACATTCGGTCTGGCCTGCTGCGCGGTTGAGATGATGCACACGTCGATGCCGCGCTACGATGCCGAACGGTTTGGCATTGCTCCGCGCGCCTCTCCGCGTCAGTCCGACGTAATGATCGTCGCGGGGACGCTGACCAACAAGATGGCACCGGCGCTGCGCAAGGTGTATGACCAGATGCCGGAACCGCGTTACGTTATCTCGATGGGGTCCTGCGCCAATGGCGGTGGGTACTATCACTATTCCTATTCTGTTGTTCGCGGCTGTGACCGGATTGTTCCTGTGGACATCTACGTACCGGGCTGCCCTCCGACGGCTGAGGCCCTGCTTTACGGTCTGATGCAGTTGCAGCGCAAAATCCGCCGCACCGGTACCATCGTACGCTGAGGAGAGAGCTGATGAGCGAAGCACTCAAGGAACTCGGCACGCAGTTAGAGCTGAAACGGGCCGATTGTGTTTTGTCCTGGGATGTCACCCACGGCGAGCTGAACGTTGATGTGGCCCCGTCGAACCTTGTGGAATTTGTCGAATTCCTGACGTCCGATCCGAACTGCAAGTTTTCGACGCTGGTGGACATCACCGGTGTGGACTACCCGGAACGGGCCAAGCGCTTCGACGTGGTGTACCACTTCCTGTCGATGTACCAGAATCAGCGCATCCGCCTGCGGGTCTCGATCCGCGAGGAAGACATGGTGCCCTCGATCGTGGGCGTTCACCCCTCGGCCAACTGGTTCGAGCGTGAGGTGTTCGACATGTTCGGCATCCTGTTCTCGGGCCATCCGGACCTGCGGCGTATCCTGACCGACTATGGCTTCCGCGGCTATCCGCTGCGCAAGGATTTTCCGACCACCGGCTATACCGAGGTGCGGTACGACGAGGCGCAGAAGCGCGTGGTCTACGAACCCGTGTCGCTGGTTCAGGAATATCGTCAATTCGATTTCATGTCCCCATGGGAAGGTGCGAACTACATTCTGCCAGGGGACGAAAAACAGGAGACGTAATCATGGAGTTCTTGATCTGGATTATCGTGGTGGTTGCAACGGTCATTCCGATGACCAAGCTGTTGCCGCATTTCGGGATCAACAAGAACTGGGCGTTCGCTTGTGTGATTTCGCCGGTGGTCATTGTCCTTTTGTGGATGATGGCCATGAAGCTGCAAGAGATGGAGCGACGCTGACATGATGGGCGAACTGATCGTTTTGGGCGCCTTGGGCGTCCTGCTTGCGGGGGCTGCAGCGAAAGCGGCCGAAGCCGAAAAGGTCCGGGTCCGGGCTGAGGCGAAAAAGAAGAAACGAGGGCGTTGATGGACGGCTCAAGATACGATGACGGCAGCACGGACGCGCTGAGCGGAGAACAGAAGATCCGCAACTTCAACATCAACTTCGGCCCGCAACACCCTGCGGCGCATGGAGTTCTGCGTTTGGTGCTTGAGCTCGACGGCGAGATCGTCGAACGCTGCGACCCGCATATCGGCCTGCTTCACCGTGGCACCGAAAAGCTGATGGAAAGCCGGACGTATCTGCAGAACCTGCCGTATTTCGACCGTCTGGACTATGTGGCCCCAATGAACCAGGAGCACGCCTGGTGTCTGGCCATCGAAAAGCTGACCGGTGTGGAAGTGCCGCGTCGCGGCTCGCTGATCCGGGTTCTGTATTCCGAGATCGGGCGCATCCTGAACCACCTGCTGAACGTGACCACTCAGGCGATGGATGTTGGCGCGCTGACCCCGCCGCTGTGGGGCTTTGAAGAGCGCGAAAAGCTGATGGTGTTCTATGAGCGTGCCTGTGGCGCCCGCCTGCACGCCGCCTATTTCCGCCCCGGCGGTGTACATCAGGATCTGCCGCCGGAATTGCTGGACGATATCGAAGCGTGGAGCCATGAGTTCCCCTCAGTTCTCGATGACATTGATGGCCTGCTGACCGAAAACCGCATCTTCAAACAGCGCAACGCCGATATTGGTGTCGTGACCGAGGATGACATCCAGAAATACGGTTTCTCGGGCGTGATGGTGCGCGGATCGGGCCTCGCTTGGGACCTGCGCCGCGCGCAGCCCTATGAATGCTACGACGAGTTCGAGTTCCAGATCCCTGTTGGCAAGAACGGCGACTGCTATGACCGTTATCTCTGCCGCATGGAAGAGATGCGCCAGTCGCTACACATCATCCGTCAGGCCATCTCGAAAATCCGTGATTGCCCCGGCGATGTTCTGGCGCGCGGCAAGATCACCCCGCCGAAACGCTCGGACATGAAGACCTCGATGGAGAGTCTGATCCATCACTTCAAACTGTATACCGAAGGTTTCCACGTCCCCGCCGGTGAGGTCTACGCTGCAGTCGAAGCCCCCAAGGGTGAGTTCGGCGTTTATCTGGTCGCCGACGGCACCAACAAACCCTACCGCGCCAAGCTGCGCGCTCCGGGTTATCTGCACCTGCAAGCCATGGACCACGTTGCCAAGGGCCATCAACTGGCCGACGTCGCCGCCATCATTGGCACTATGGACGTCGTATTTGGAGAGATTGACCGCTAATGCTTCGCCGTCTTCACCCCGAACAACCCGAAAGCTTTGCCTTCACTGCTGCGAACCAGCAATGGGCCGAAGCGCAGATCACAAAATACCCCGAGGGGCGTCAGGCCAGCGCGGTGATCCCGCTGCTGTGGCGTGCGCAGGAACAAGAGGGCTGGCTGAGCCGTCCGGCGATTGAATCCGTCGCCGACATGCTGGGTATGGCCTATATCCGCGTTCTTGAGGTTGCGTCTTTCTACTTCATGTTCCAGCTGCAACCGGTTGGATCAGTTGCGCACATTCAGGTCTGCGGCACGACGTCGTGCATGATCTGCGGGGCCGAAGATCTGATTGCGGTCTGCAAAGAAAAGATCGCCGCCAAGCCGCATAAACTGTCCGCCGATGGCAAGCTGAGCTGGGAAGAGGTCGAATGCCTCGGCTCCTGCACCAATGCTCCGATGGCGCAGATCGGCAAGGATTACTATGAGGATCTGACCGCCGAGAGCTTTGGCCAGATCATTGACGATCTGGCGGCGGGCAAAGTGCCGACACCGGGTCCGCAGAACGGGCGCTATGCGGCGGAACCCCTGATAGGGCTGACCAGCCTGACCGAGTATGACAGTGGCAGAACGCAGTATAACGCCAGCGTCGCATTGGCGACGGATCTGGGTGATACAGTCAAGCGGATCGACGGAACCGAAGTGCCGATCCTGACGCCCTGGCTGGGCAAGGATGGCAAGGCTGCTGCGACCAAGGCGGCTCCGAACCCTCCCAAAGCACCTGCGCCGGCTAAGCCTGCAGTGAAACAAGCGGCTGAGGCGAAGGCCAAGGAAAATGCGCCTGAAACGCTATCGGCTGCGCGGGATGGCAAGGCAGATGATCTCAAGCTGCTGAAAGGCGTTGGGCCGAAGCTGGAGCAAACGCTGAACGAGCTGGGATTCTACCACTTTGACCAGATCGCCGCCTGGACGCCTGATCAGGTGGCTTGGGTCGACGCGCGTTTGAAGTTCAAGGGCCGGATCGAACGGGATGGCTGGATCGAGCAGGCGGGCAAGCTGGCGGCTGGTGAAGAAACCGAGTTTGCGAAACGTGCCAAGAAAGACGGCACATACGAAGAGTGATAGCCGGTGCCCATCCGGGGCATCAATGTGTGATGGACAAGGACAAAGAACAGGCCATAGCCCGAAAGGGCCGACATATCGGTATCGTCATCGCAGTGACGATGACGATTTGGCTTGCCATGAACTTGTTTGTCGGCCCCGCGTTGGGATTGACGGCGCGACACGCGCTGCTGTTTGACTTTGCTGCGTTGGCGGCATTCATCTATGCGGGCGTGAACATTTTTCAACTCTGGCGCATGCGTCAGGAAAGCTGAAGGTAACGAATGATGCTGAAGGATCAGGACAGGATCTTTACCAACATCTACGGGATGCATGAGCGCACGCTGAAAGGCGCGCAAGCCCGGGGGCATTGGGACGGCACCGCTGGCCTGATCGAGAAGGGGCGCGACTGGATCATCCAGACCATGAAGGACTCGGGCCTGCGTGGTCGTGGTGGTGCGGGCTTTCCGACCGGTCTGAAATGGTCGTTCATGCCAAAGGAAAGCGATGGACGCCCGGCCTATCTGGTTGTGAACGCAGATGAATCCGAGCCCGGCACATGCAAGGACCGCGAGATCATGCGCCACGATCCGCATACGCTGATCGAAGGCTGCCTGATCGCGTCCTTCGCAATGAACGCGCACACCTGCTACATCTACCTGCGTGGCGAATATATCCGCGAGCGTGAGGCGCTGCAGGCCGCGATTGACGAAGCCTATGACGCTGGCTTGCTGGGAAAGAACGCCGCTGGTTCGGGCTGGGATTTCGACCTGTTCCTGCATCACGGTGCCGGGGCCTATATCTGCGGTGAAGAAACCGCCCTGATCGAAAGCCTTGAGGGCAAGAAGGGTATGCCGCGGATGAAACCTCCGTTCCCGGCAGGTGCGGGTCTTTACGGCTGTCCGACCACGGTGAACAACGTGGAATCGATTGCTGTGGTGCCGACGATACTGCGCCGTGGGGCCGACTGGTTCGCGGGCTTCGGCCGCCAGAACAACGCGGGCACCAAGCTGTTTGCGATCTCTGGCCATGTGAACAACCCCTGCGTGGTTGAAGAGGCCATGTCGATCCCGTTCGAACAGTTGATCGACTCCCATTGCGGCGGCATTCGCGGCGGCTGGAACAATCTTCTGGCGGTTATCCCGGGCGGTTCGTCCGTTCCCTGTGTGCGCGGTGAGAACATGCGCGATGCGATCATGGATTTCGATCACCTGCGCAACGATCTGGGATCTGGCCTGGGCACGGCGGCCGTGATCGTGATGGATAAGTCCACCGACATCATCAAGGCGATCTGGCGTCTGTCAAAGTTTTACAAGCACGAAAGCTGCGGTCAGTGCACGCCCTGCCGCGAAGGTACCGGCTGGATGATGCGCGTCATGGACCGCCTGGTCCGAGGCGAGGCGGAACTGGAAGAGATCGATATGCTGTTCGACGTGACCAAACAGGTCGAAGGTCACACGATCTGCGCCCTTGGCGACGCGGCGGCCTGGCCGATCCAGGGCCTGATCCGCAACTTCCGTGAAGAAATCGAGGATCGCATCAAGGCTCAGAAATCGGGCCGCATGGGTGCGATGGCTGCGGAGTGAACTCAATGGAAATCTATGCCGAATATTCCCACGCAATCGCCGCATTGGTGATTTTCACCCTGGTTGTTCTGTTTCTGTCACCGTTCACCGCGCTGGCCAAACAGGGAAAAGGGCTGGCTCCGGGGGCGACACCGGATCAGGATTATTCGGACAAGGCTTACCGCCTGAACCGGGCCTATCTGAATGGTACCGAGACGCTGCCTGCGTTTCTGACTGTTACAGTGGCCGCAATTTTGATGGGTGTAAGCCCGTTCTGGGTCAACCTTTTCGCATCGGTGGCATTGGTTGCCAGACTGGTCATGTTGTTCGTCCATATTCGCGGCGTCGGCAAACCCAACAGCGGTTTGCGTTCCGTGCTGTACGTCGTGGCATGGGCCTGCATGTTCCTTACCGGTCTCATGGCATTGGTGGCGGCGTTCTGATGTCGACAGGTGCACGCGAAAATACGACCCGCAAGCCAAGGGCTGCATCGATGCTGACAGTGGCGGTTGCGGCTTTGTCGCTTGTGACGGCATGCGGCCTCGTCAAACCTCCGGATGACCGGGTCACGTTCGATGGCAAATCCTTCCGGGCCAAGGCGAAAGCGGTAAACAAAAAGGCCATGCCGGCCGAGTTCACCGTGACCGTGAAAGGTGTTTCCGCGTCGTTGGACGGCGCGCTCGAAGCCGGCCGTTATGAAGGTACCAAGTTCTGTATTCAGAACTTCGGATCGTCCAGAATCGCCTGGAAAGTCGGACCTGATACGGAACCCCAGAATCTGCGGATCGCGGATGACAAACTGACATTTGCAGGAACCTGCCAGAGACCATGAAGCAGGGTTTTGCATATCGCGGCGGATTGACCGGGCAGCTATTGCATAGCGCCCGGAGAAAACTTCGTTGTGGACCTTCCAAACCGAACGGAAGGGTCATGCCCGGCGCGAAGGCAGTTGCCCTGATTTCAGTGTTAACCTTCCCGATAATGGCAGAGGCCAAGCCGCCTTTGAGGGATGTCAAAGAGATCGACAACGAACTCTACTACATCGCCATCGCAAACGAGATTTCGGAATACTGCCCGTCGATCAGCGGGCGCCGGATGAAGGCGATCGGAGTGATGTGGGGATTGCGATCCAAAGCGAACAAACTGGGGTACTCGGATCAGGAAATCCGCGCCTATGTGGACTCGGATTCCGAAAAGGACCGGATGCGCGCCAAGGGCGAGGCGTATCTGGCCCAGAACGGTGTGTCTTATGACAACCCCAAGTCCTTCTGCTCACTGGGGCAGACGGAAATCGAAAGAAACAGCGCCATTGGCGTGTATTTGAGGGCGAACTAGAGAATGTCTGACCTCCGCAAGATCAATATCGACGGGCAGGATATCGAAGTCGATGGTGCGATGACCCTGATCCAGGCCTGTGAACAGGCCGGAGTCGAAGTGCCGCGCTTCTGCTATCACGAGCGCCTGTCGATTGCCGGAAACTGCCGGATGTGTCTGGTCGAGGTTGTTGGCGGCCCGCCCAAACCTGCGGCTTCCTGCGCGATGCAGGTGCGCGATCTGCGCCCGGGGCCGGAAGGACAGCCGCCGGTGGTCAAGACGAACTCGCCCATGGTCAAGAAGGCCCGCGAAGGGGTGATGGAGTTCCTGCTGATCAACCACCCGCTGGATTGCCCGATCTGCGATCAGGGTGGTGAGTGTGATCTGCAGGATCAGGCGATGGCTTATGGTCTGTCGGGCACGCGCTTCAAGGAAGCCAAGCGGGCGGTGGATGATCTGGATCTTGGACCGCTGGTCGGCACCGCGATGACGCGCTGCATCAGTTGTACCCGCTGCGTACGCTTCACCACCGAAGTCGCCGGGATCACCCAGATGGGCCAGACCGGACGTGGTGAGGATGCCGAGATCACTTCGTACCTGAACCAGACGCTGAATTCGAACCTGCAGGGCAACATTATCGATCTGTGCCCGGTCGGGGCGCTGACGTCGAAGCCGTACGCCTTTACCGCGCGTCCGTGGGAACTGACCAAGACCGAAAGCGTCGACGTGATGGACGCTCTGGGTTCGAACATCCGCGTCGATACCAAGGGGCGCGAAGTGATGCGTTTCCTGCCGCGCAACCATGATGGCGTGAACGAGGAATGGATCAGCGATAAGACCCGCTTCGTCTGGGACGGCCTGCGCCGTCAGCGTCTGGACAAGCCTTATGTGCGCGAGAACGGCAAGCTGCGCCGGGCCTCTTGGTCTGAGGCGCTGACCAAGGCCGCCGAGGCGCTGAAAGGGGCCGAGAAACCGGCTGGGATCGTCGGTGATCTGGCTCCGGTCGAGGCTGCGTTTGCTCTGAAACAGATGATCGAAGGGCAGGGTGGTGTTGTTGAATGCCGCACCGACGGGGCCAAACTGCCTGCGGGCAATCGTGCGGCCTATGCCGGGACTGCGGCGATCGAGGATATTGACGCCGCCGAACGCATTCTGCTGATCGGCACAAACCCGCGTGACGAGGCTCCGGTTCTGAACGCCCGGATCCGCAGGGCCTGGGCGCACGGGGCCGAGGTTGCACTGGTAGGTCCCGCTGTGGACCTGACCTATGAGTATCACCATGTGGGTGATGACCGCACGGCGCTGCAAAAGGTTGTGGACATGGGTGGCGACGATACGATCAAGGGCAAACGCTCGCTGGTCATTGTTGGCCAAGGTGCGTTGCAAGAGGCGGACGGCGCCGCCGTTCTGGCCGCCGCACAAACCATTGCTGCAAACACGGAAAGCGGTCTGATCGTTCTGCATACCGCCGCCTCGCGCGTAGGTGCGATGGATGTGGATGCGACCAACGAAAGTGGCATGGATGCCGTTTCAGCGGCGGACGTGATCTACAACCTCGGCGCGGACGAGGTCGAGATCGGTGAGGGCGCCTTCGTGATCTATCAGGGCAGCCATGGTGATCGCGGCGCGCATCGCGCCGACGTGATCCTGCCGGGTGCCGCTTATACCGAGGAAAACGGCTTGTTCGTGAACACCGAAGGCCGCCCGCAACTGGCCATGCGCGCCGGGTTCGCGCCCGGTGAGGCGAAAGAGAACTGGGCGATCCTGCGGGCCTTGTCGGCTGAGTTGGGCGCAACTTTGCCCTACGACTCGCTGGCGCAACTGCGCACCGCGCTTGTCGAAGCGGTTCCGCACCTGGCCCAGATTGATCAGGTGGTCGAAAATGAAGTTCAGCCGCTGGATGCCGGCCCGTTGGGCACGGCGACCTTCCGCAACGCGGTCAAGGATTTCTACCTGACCAACCCGATTGCGCGGGCCTCGCAGCTGATGGCCGAACTGTCGGCGCAGGCGCAGGCACGCAAGGCCGAGAAGATCGCGGCGGAATGAACCAGAGCTGTTTCATATCGCGGGCAAACGCGACTGCCGGGTGGCAGTATGCTGCGCCTGATTTGTGTGTGAAACCCAAGATTAAGGGTAGCGCATGGGCGGCGGATGCTGTTTACACCAACGCGCCGACCCAGCCGCAGTTTGCGCAGGCACGTGGCCTTTGCATCGTTCGCGGAAAACGGAATACCCACGGTGTGAGGACCAATGGCTGATTTCTTTAACACCCCAGGCGGAATAGCCATCATCATTCTGGCGCAAGTGCTTGCAGTCGTTGCCTTTGTGATGATTTCGCTGTTGTTCCTTGTCTACGGCGACCGCAAGATCTGGGCTGCTGTCCAGATGCGCCGCGGCCCCAACGTGGTCGGCGTCTATGGCCTTCTGCAATCGGTGGCGGACGCGCTGAAGTATGTGGTGAAAGAGGTCGTGATCCCGGCAGGCGCTGACCGCACGGTTTTCATCCTTGCGCCGCTGACGTCCTTCGTTCTGGCAATGATCGCCTGGGCCGTGATCCCGTTCAACGATGGCTGGGTTCTGTCGGATATCAACGTCGCCATCCTCTATGTCTTCGCCGTGTCCTCGCTGGAAGTTTACGGTGTGATCATGGGCGGTTGGGCGTCGAACTCAAAGTACCCATTCCTGGGCTCGCTGCGGTCCGCCGCGCAGATGATCTCCTATGAGGTCTCGATCGGCCTGATAATTATCGGCATCATCATTTCGACCGGTTCGATGAATTTCGGTGATATCGTTCGGGCGCAGGATGGCTCGTTCGGCTTCTTCAGCTGGTACTGGCTGCCGCATTTCCCGATGGTGTTCCTGTTCTTTATCTCGGCGCTGGCCGAAACCAACCGCCCGCCCTTCGACCTGCCCGAGGCGGAATCGGAACTGGTTGCCGGCTATCAGGTCGAATACTCGGCCACGCCCTTCCTGCTGTTCATGGCGGGAGAGTACATCGCCATCTTCCTGATGTGCGCGCTGACTTCGCTGCTGTTCTTCGGCGGCTGGCTGTCCCCGATCCCGGGTCTTCCGGACGGCGTGTTGTGGATGGTCGCCAAGATGGCGTTCTTCTTCTTCATCTTCGCGATGGTCAAGGCCATCACGCCCCGCTACCGCTATGACCAGCTGATGCGGCTGGGCTGGAAAGTGTTCCTGCCGTTCTCACTGGCTTGGGTGGTCTTCGTGGCTTTTGCGGCGAAATTCGACTGGTTCTGGGGTGCATTCGCCCGTTGGAGCGTAGGAGGCTGATATGACAAACATCGACTACACCCGCGCTGCCAAGTATTTCCTGCTGCAGGATTTCTGGGTCGGTATGAAACTGGGGCTGAAGTACTTCTTCGCCCCCAAGGCCACCCTGAATTACCCGCATGAAAAGGGCCCTCTGTCCCCACGTTTCCGCGGTGAGCATGCCCTGCGCCGTTATCCGAATGGCGAGGAACGCTGCATCGCCTGCAAACTGTGTGAAGCGATCTGTCCGGCGCAAGCCATCACCATCGATGCCGAACCGCGCGAGGACGGCAGCCGCCGCACGACACGCTATGACATCGACATGACCAAGTGCATCTATTGCGGCTTCTGCCAAGAGGCCTGCCCGGTCGATGCAATCGTCGAAGGCCCGAACTTCGAATTCGCCACGGAAACCCGGGAAGAGCTGTTCTACGACAAGGAAAAGCTGCTGGATAACGGTGAACGCTGGGAAGCCGAGATCGCCCGCAACCTGGAAATGGACGCGCCGTACCGATGACTGACAGCCCGACAAATCCGTTCGAGCTGATGATGAAGCAGGCTCAGGACATGGCCAAGGCGATGAACCCGGCGATGGAGAATTTCTCGCCCAAGGGTTTCGAAGCGCTGTGGCCGACCATGCCCAAAGAGGTCATGGAGATGATGTTCGGCAACACCGTCAACAAGGACGGGCTGGACGCTAAGACCCGCCTGCTGCTGACGCTGGCCGGGTTGACCTGTCAGGGCGCACAGGCGGAGTCGGCCGTTCGCCAGACCGTGCGCCACGCGCTTGAGGCTGGTGCCAAGAAACAAGAGATCGTGGAAACGATCGGTCAGATGTCGGTCTTTGCCGGCATCCCGGCTATGACCCGCGCGCTGGATCTGGCGCAAGAGGTCATGGGCGATAACGAGGATGAGGATCAATGACCGTCTTTGCCTTCTATTTGTTTGCTATCAGCGCCATCACCGGCGGGCTGTTCACGGTGATCAGCCGCCAGCCGGTGCACTCGGTGCTGTGGCTGATCCTGTCCTTCCTGTCCTCGGCGGGGCTGTTCGTGCTGCTGGGGGCCGAGTTCGTGGCGATGCTGCTGATCATCGTCTATGTGGGCGCGGTCGCGGTGCTGTTCCTGTTCGTGGTGATGATGCTGGACGTGGACTTTGCCGAACTGAAGGCCGAGATGGCGCGCTATATGCCGCTGGCCCTGCTGATCGGTCTGGTCATCCTGATGCAGTTCGTCATGGCCTTTGGCGCATGGGATAGCGCGCAGGGCGCAGCGGCCAATCTGGCGCAGCCGATCCCGGCGGACCGCCACAACACCGAGGCACTGGGCGTAATTCTTTATGATCAATACTTCCTTCTGTTCCAGCTGGCGGGTTTGATCCTGCTAGTGGCGATGATCGGTGCGATTGTGCTGACCCTACGCCACCGTCAGGACATCAAGCGTCAGGACATCGTCGGCCAGATGATGCGCGACCCAGCCAAGGCGATGGAGTTGAAGGACGTGAAACCGGGGCAGGGACTTTGAGACGATGATCGGGCTTGAACACTATCTTACGGTCGCGGCGACGCTGTTCGTCATCGGCATCTTCGGTCTCTTCCTGAACCGCAAGAACGTCATCATCCTGCTGATGAGCATCGAACTGATGCTGCTGGCGGTAAATATCAACCTCGTGGCGTTTTCCAGCTTTCTCGGCGATCTGGTCGGGCAGGTGTTTACGCTGTTCGTTCTGACCGTGGCGGCGGCCGAGGCGGCGATCGGGCTGGCCATTCTGGTCTGCTTCTTCCGCAACCGCGGCACCATCGCGGTTGAAGACGTCAATATGATGAAGGGGTAAGAGAACATGGAAACCACCATCCTCTTTGCCCCGCTGGTGGGCGCGTTGCTTTGCGGGTTCGGCTGGAAGTTCATTGGCGAGAAAGCCGCCATGTGGACCGCGACGGGCCTGCTGTTTCTGGCCTGTCTGCTGTCGTGGATTGTTTTCTTCACCTTTGACGGTGTGACCCAGCAGATCGAGATCATGCGCTGGATCGAGAGCGGTTCGCTGTCGACAAGCTGGGCCATACGTCTGGACCGCCTGACCGCGATCATGCTGATTGTGGTGACGACGGTCTCGGCGCTGGTTCACCTCTATTCTGTTGGCTACATGGATCACGATCCGCAATGGCGCGAGGGTGAAAGCTATAAGCCGCGCTTCTTTGCCTATCTGTCGTTCTTTACCTTCGCCATGCTGATGCTGGTGACGGCGGACAATCTGGTTCAGATGTTCTTTGGCTGGGAAGGCGTGGGCGTCGCTTCCTATCTGCTGATCGGGTTCTATTATCGCAAATCCAGCGCCAATGCGGCCGCGATGAAAGCCTTTATCGTCAACCGAGTGGGTGACTTTGGCTTTGCGCTGGGGATTTTCGCGCTGTTTTTCCTGACCGACAGCATCAACTTCTCGGACATCTTTGCATCAGCTCCGGCTTTGGCCGAAGAAAAGCTGCATTTCCTGTGGGGTGAATGGACTGCAATCGAAGTGATCTGTGTCCTGCTGTTCATCGGCGCGATGGGCAAGTCGGCGCAGTTGATCCTGCACACCTGGTTGCCGGACGCGATGGAAGGCCCGACGCCGGTGTCGGCGCTGATCCATGCCGCGACCATGGTGACGGCGGGTGTGTTCCTGGTCTGCCGCATGTCGCCGCTGATGGAGTTCGCGCCGGGTGCGACCGGGTTCATCACCTTCCTTGGGGCCTCGACCGCATTCTTTGCGGCGACCGTGGGTCTGGTGCAGACCGACATCAAACGCGTTATCGCCTATTCGACCTGTTCGCAGCTGGGCTATATGTTCGTGGCCGCTGGTGTCGGCATGTATTCCGCTGCGATGTTCCACCTGCTGACGCACGCGTTCTTCAAGGCGCTGCTGTTCCTTGGGGCCGGTTCGGTGATCCACGCGATGCATCACGAGCAGGAGATGACGGAATACGGCGGTCTGCGGAAAAAGATTCCCTATACCTTCTGGGCGATGATGATTGGTACGCTGGCCATTACCGGCGTGGGCATCCCGCTGACGACATTCGGCTTTGCCGGCTTCCTGTCCAAGGATGCCATCATTGAAAGCGCCTATGCGGGCGGTACGGGTTATGCCTTCTGGATGCTGGTTATTGCGGCGATGTTCACCTCGTTCTACAGCTGGCGTCTGATCTTCCTGACCTTCTATGGCGACCCGCGCGGCGACAAGCATACGCATGATCACGCGCATGAAAGCCCGATGACAATGCTGGTGCCGCTTGGGGTTCTGTCACTTGGTGCGGTTTTTGCCGGGATGCTCTGGTACAGCCCCTTCTTTGGGCATACCGACAAGGTCGGCAAGTTCTACGGCATCCCCGTGGCCGAAGCCTCGGAGCATGCGGAAGGTCACGACGCCGAAACGCATTCCGAGCATGTGGCTGATGGTACCGCCGAGGAGCATCACGGTGACGAAGCTGAAGAAGCTCATGCGGACACAGCGCACGCGGATGAAGGGCATGGCGAGGATGCCGTTCATGGTGACAAGGACGCAAAAGGCGGCGATCACCACTATGTCTTTGCCGGAGAACCAGGTGAGGGCGCCTTGTATATCGCACCGGACAACCATGTGCTGGACGATGCACATGCGGCGCCGAAATGGGTCAAGGTTTCGCCTTTCATCGCAATGCTGCTGGGCTTTGTCGTGGCCTATTGGTTCTACATTGTGAACACATCGTTGCCTGCGCGACTGGCTGCAAACCAGCGTCCGCTGTACCTGTTCCTGCTGAACAAATGGTACTTTGACGAGATCTACGACGCGATCTTCGTCAAACCCACCGTGGCTTTGGGGCGGTTCCTTTGGAAACGCGGTGACGGCAACACGATTGACGGCTTCCTGAATGGGGTTGCCATGGGCGTAGTTCCCTTCTTTACCCGCCTCGCAGGCAAGGCGCAGACGGGGTACATCTTTACTTACGCCTTCTGGATGGTACTGGGCATCGCAGCCCTGATCACCTGGATGTCGATTGGCGGGGGCGCACACTAATGGATAACATCCTCTCCATCGTCACCTTCATCCCCGCAGCGGCGGCCGGTATTCTGGCACTGTTCCTGCAAGGCGATGATGCCGCGGCACAGCGCAATGCGAAATGGATCGCACTGCTGGCGACCACCGTCACCTTCCTGGTGTCGATCGGCATCTATACCGGCTTTGATCCGTCCAACACCGGCTTCCAGATGGTGGAAGAGGGTGAATGGCTGATGGGCCTGAAATACAAGATGGGCGTGGATGGCATCAGCGTGTTGTTCGTGCTGCTGACCACCTTCATCATGCCGCTGACCATTCTGGCCAGCTGGAATGTGACGACCCGCGTCAAGGAATACATGGTTGCCTTCCTGATGCTGGAAACCCTGATGCTGGGCGTGTTCATGGCGCTGGATCTGGTGCTGTTCTACCTGTTCTTCGAGGCAGGTCTGATCCCGATGTTCCTGATCATCGGCATCTGGGGCGGCAAGGACCGCATTTACGCCAGTTTCAAGTTCTTCCTCTACACCTTCCTTGGTTCCGTGTTGATGCTGGTGGCGATGGTCGCGATGTATTCGGATGCGGGAACCACGGATATCGAGGCGCTGATGACGCATCAGTTCTCGTCCGAAGGGTTCAGCGTTCTGGGCATCTACATTGTCGGCGGAATGCAGACGCTGATGTTTCTGGCGTTCTTTGCGTCATTTGCCGTGAAGATGCCGATGTGGCCGGTCCACACCTGGCTGCCGGACGCGCACGTGCAGGCCCCGACTGCGGGCTCGGTCGTGCTGGCGGCGATCCTGCTGAAGATGGGCGGCTACGGTTTCCTGCGGTTCAGCCTGCCGATGTTCCCCGTGGGCTCGGCGGTGATGACCGATCTGGTGCTGTGGATGTCGGCCATCGCGGTTGTCTACACCTCGCTGGTTGCGCTGGTGCAGGAGGACATGAAGAAGCTGATTGCCTATTCATCCGTTGCGCACATGGGCTTTGTGACTATGGGGATTTTCGCGGCGAACCAGCAGGGTATTGACGGTGCGATCTTCCAGATGCTCAGCCACGGGTTCATCTCGGCGGCGCTCTTCCTTTGCGTTGGAGTAATCTATGACCGGATGCACACCCGCGACATCGAAGCGTACGGAGGTCTGGTGATCCGGATGCCCGCCTATGCGCTGGTCTTCATGCTGTTCACCATGGCCAATGTCGGCTTGCCGGGCACCTCTGGGTTCATTGGCGAATTCCTGACCCTGATGGGTGCATTCCAAGTCAACACCTGGGTGACTGCGGTCGCCGCAAGCGGTGTAATCTTCTCGGCCGGATATGCGCTGTGGCTGTATCGCCGTGTTGTCTTTGGCGACCTGATCAAGGAAAGCCTGAAGGCAATGACAGACATGAGCTCGCGCGAGCGGCTGATCTTTGCGCCGCTGATCGTGATGACCATCCTGCTGGGTGTCTACCCGTCGCTGGTGACAGATGTGATCGGCCAATCGACCGCTGCATTGATTTCGAACTATGACACGGCTCTGGCCGCGGCTGAGGCCGCGACCCAGACGGCCGCCTCGCATTAAGGGAGCTTTGGAGACATGATCCAGGCTGATCTGACAATAATCCTGCCGGAAATCGTTCTGGCCGTGTATGCGATGGCTGCTCTGATCGGGGCTGTCTATACGACGAAAGACGGGCTGGCGCCGGTTCTGGTCTGGGCGACGGCAGGTCTGATGGCGCTGCTGTCCTTCTGGATTGCCACAAATGGCGACGGCACCAATGTCGCGTTCAACGGCATGTTCGTGGATGACGGGTTCTCGCGCTTTGCCAAGGTTGCAATCCTGTTGTCGGCCGCCGCCGTTCTGGTGATGAGCCAGGATTACATGACCCGCCGCGGTCTGCTGCGGTTTGAATACCCCTTGCTGGTGGCCTTGGCCGCTGTTGGCATGATGATGATGGTCAGTGCCGGCGACCTGATGTCCCTTTACATGGGATTGGAACTGCAATCGCTGTCGCTTTATGTGGTGGCCGCCCTGCGTCGTGACAGTGCAAAGTCGACCGAAGCCGGTCTGAAATACTTCGTTCTGGGCGCGCTGAGTTCGGGCTTGCTGCTCTACGGTGCGTCGCTGGTCTATGGTTTCACCGGCACCACGCTGTTCTCGGGCATTATCCAGACGGTTCACCACGGCGACGTCTCGATTGGCCTTCTGTTTGGTCTGATCTTCCTGATCTCGGGGCTTGCGTTCAAAGTGTCGGCTGTGCCGTTCCACATGTGGACACCGGACGTTTACGAAGGGTCGCCCACGCCGATTACGGCCTTCTTTGCCACCGCTCCGAAAGTGGCCGCTATGGCGCTGTTTGCCCGACTGATGCATGACGCCTTTGGTGGCGTGGTAAAAGACTGGCAGCAGGTGATTGTGCTGCTTTCGGTTCTGTCGATGCTGCTGGGTGCGGTTGCCGCGATTGGACAACGCAACATCAAGCGACTGATGGCGTTTTCATCAATCGCTCATATGGGTTACGCGATGATCGGCCTAGCTGCAGGCACGGAAATGGGCGTCAAGGCGATGCTGATGTATCTGGCAATCTATGTGACCATGAACATCGGCACGTTTGCCTTCATCCTGATGATGGAGCGTGACGGCAAACCGGTCACTGACATTGACGCTCTGCGCCAATACTCCAAGCGTGATCCGGGCAAGGCACTGGCCGTTCTGATCCTGATGTTCAGCCTGGCCGGGGTGCCGCCGATGCTGGGCTTCTTCGCCAAGTTCGGCGTCTGGCAGGCCGGTGTCGGCGCGGGGTTGACCGGGTTGGTCATTGTGTCGGCCATCGCTTCGGTCATTGGTGCCTTCTATTATCTGCGGATCGTGTTCTACATGTACTTCGGTGAAGAGAATGAAGAACCGATCGAGGCACATTCCACACCGGTTCTGTGGGTCGCTCTGATGGGGTCGGCGGCACTCATGCTGATCGGCGTGTTCTACCAGTTCGGGATCGAGGGGGCGGCTGCGGCGGCGGCGGCGACACTTGTCAACTGATCTTCCCTTTCGCAACATTCAGGAGGCTCGGTCTTGTGACCGGGCCTTTTTGACATGAGCGGGTGGCCCACCGGATACGGCCTGCATGTTGTGCAGGAGGTGGACAGCACCCTGAACGAAGCGGCCCGGATCGCTCCGACTGCGCAGGGACCTGTCTGGATCATGGCCCATCACCAGACGGCGGCGCGGGGCAGACGGGGACGGGTTTGGGCCAATCCGAAAGGTAATCTGGCGGCGACCTTGCTGATGCGCCCACAGGGCAACCCGGAACAATCCGCCCTGCGAAGCTTTGTGGCTGCTCTGGCCCTGTTCGATGCATGCGTCGCTGTTTCAGGCCGGGCGACCGGTTTGTCGTTGAAATGGCCCAATGACGTTCTGCTGAACGGCGGTAAACTGGCCGGCATATTGCTGGAAAGCACCGGCCACGGGCGCGAGGCGTCGCATCTGGCGATCGGCATCGGCGTCAACCTGACCGAAGCTCCGGGAGCGGATATGGTCGAACCGGGCGCTGTTCGGCCCGTATCGTTGTTGTCGGAAACAGGGGCGCAGGTGTCGCCCGAAGATTTCCTGACGGAAATGGCCGCGGCCTATGCGCGGTACGAGACGCAGTTCGCCACATTTGGGTTTGATCCGATCCGAAAGGCATGGTTGTCCCGTGCGGCGCGGTTGGGCGAGGTTATTACCGCCCGGACCGCAGCGTCAGAAACGGTTGGAACCTTCGAAACTGTAGACGCGACAGGAAACCTTGTCTTAAACACCGCGAAAGGCCGGGTGAGCATTCCTGCGGCCGATGTGTTTTTCTGAGGGAGGCGAACATGCTTCTGGCTATCGACTGCGGCAACACGAATACCGTTTTCTCGATCTGGGATGGCGAGAAGTTCCTGTGCACCCTGCGCACGTCAACCCATCACGCCCGTACGGCTGATGCGTATTTCACCTGGTACTCGACCTTGGTGAAACACTATGGGATCGAAGCGGAAATCACCGATGTCATCATCGCTTCGACCGTGCCGCGCGTGGTTTTCAACCTGCGGGTTTTTGCGGACCGTTTCTTTGATTGCCGCCCGCTGGTCGTGGGCCGGCCGGACTGTCTGCTGCCCGTGCCCCCGCGCGTGGATGAGGGGACGGTTCCGGGGCCAGACAGGCTGGCCAATGCCGTCGGTGCCTTTGATCGGCATGGCGGCAATGTCGTTGTGGTGGACTTCGGCACTGCGACCAATTTCGACGTGGTGGCCGCAGATGGTGCCTATGTCGGCGGCATCATCGCCCCCGGCGTGAACCTGAGTCTTGAGGCATTGCATCAGGGCGCGGCGGCATTGCCGCATATCGACATAACCCGCCCGGAAAAAGTGATCGGGACAAATACGGTTGGCTGTATCCAGTCCGGCGTGTATTGGGGCTATTCCGGGCTGATCGAAGGGCTGATTTCCCGGATCAAGGCTGAATACGGAATGCCGATGAAAGTCGTTGGAACCGGTGGGCTTGCGCCTCTGTTCGATCAGGCCGACGTGGGGTTCGACGCAATCGAGGATGATCTGACGATGCACGGTCTGACTGTGATACATCGCTACAACAAGGAAAACGGCTCGGCATGAGCAGCGAAAGATTGATCTATTTGCCGCTGGGCGGCGCGGGCGAGATTGGCATGAACGCCTATGTCTACGGGTATGGCAAACCGGGGCAGGAACGGCTGATCCTTGTGGATCTGGGCGTGACGTTTCCGGATATGGATACCACCCCGGGCGTTGACCTGATCCATGCCGATATCTCATGGCTGCGGGAACGTGCGGACCGGCTGGACGCGGTATTCGTGACCCACGCGCACGAAGACCATGTTGGTGCGGTTGCGCATTGTTATGACGCGCTGAACGCGCCGATCTATGCGCGGGTCTTCACCGCCAATATCGCGCGCCGCAAGATGGAGGAATACGGCCATCCGGAGGACGCGGTGCGCACAGCGTCTGCCTGGCCCGAACAGATTCAGGTGGGTCCGTTTACGGTCGGATTTTTGCCGGTCTCACACTCCATCCCCGAAAGTGCGGCGCTTGTGATCGACACCCCGGCTGGCCGGATCGTGCATACGGGCGATTTCAAACTGGATGCCAACCCTGTTGTGGGCGAAGCCTTCGATCCCGATCTGTGGGCCGAAGTAGCCAATCCCGGCGTCAAGGCGCTGGTCTGTGACAGTACAAACGTGTTCTCGTCCCATCCTGGACGCTCGGAAAGTGAAGTCGGGCCCGAAATCACACGACTGTTCGAAGAGGCCGACGGAATGGTCGTCGCGACCACATTCGCCTCAAACGTCGCGCGGGTCAAAACCCTGGCCGAGGCCGGTCAACGGGCCGGCCGGTCTGTTGTTCTGCTGGGGCGCGCCATGCGCCGCATGATCGAGGCCGCGACGGAAACCGGCATCCTTTCGGACTTTCCCCGCGTCGTCAGCGCCGAAGAGGCGGTGGATATGCCGCGTCAGAACCTGATGCTGATCGTGACCGGCAGCCAAGGTGAGCGCCGGGCCGCAAGCGCACAGTTGGCGCGTGGAAAGTATCGCGGACTTGAGTTGAAGGACGGCGACCTGTTTCTGTTTTCCTCCAAAACCATTCCCGGCAACGAGCGGGGCGTGATATTCATCATGAACCAGCTGAGCGAAAAGGGCGTGGACGTGGTGGACGACAGTTCGGGTCTGTATCACGTTTCAGGCCACGCCAACCGCCCTGACCTTGAGCGGGTGCACGAGTTGATGAACCCGCAGATGGTCATCCCTATGCACGGTGAACACCGGCATCTGCGCGAACATGCGAAGCTGGCCGAGGCGGGCGGCCGAACCGGTATGCTGGCCGTGAACGGGACCATGCTGGACTTGACCGGGGATACGCCCGAGGTTGCGGACTACGTGGAAACCGGTCGCACCTATCTGGACGGAACCGTCAAGATTGGCGCGCTGGATGGGGTTGTGCGGGACCGGATTCGCATGGCGCTGAACGGCCACGTGACTGTGACGGTTATTCTGGATGAAGAAGATGAACCGCTGGGCGAGCCCTGGTGTGACACCATGGGCCTGCCGGAGCTTGGGTCGTCGCGCGCGGCGCTGGTCGAGGTGCTGGAGGAGGACCTGAACCAGTTCCTGATGCGGGCCGAGGCCAAAACCCTGCGCGATGATGACAAGCTGGAAGAAGCGATGCGACGGATCGTGCGTCAGAGCACAAAAACGGAGACCGGGAAAAAGCCCGAAGTTACCGTTGTCATCAGCCGGATGAAATAAGCGGACGGGTCAGTCTGCTTCGGGCATGGGATAGCCCTTGAGACGCAGAAACAGGCTGGCCTCTTCGTTGTTCAGGAAAAACGGCACAGAGGCCGGGGGTGATGTGTCCGCGACCCGTGCAGCGATCTCGGCCAGAACAACTTCGGTGATGAAGGGCAGGTCAAAATCACGCGCCTGATCCAGCCTGACCCATTGCAGGTGCGACAGCTCGTCCGAGGCATGGCTGAAATCGTCCAGATCGCCTTGTACCTCATCGGCATCAACCAGAAAGAACCGCGCATCAAAGCGACGGGGGCGGCCCGGCGGCGTCAGTGCGCGAAACACGAACTGCAGGCCTTGCGCAGAGGGCCGAAAACCCATCTCGGCAAAGCCCTGCCAGTCTTCAGGGATGTCTCCCGGCCAGGTGCCCGGTTGCCCCAGGATCAGGCCGGTTTCTTCCCACAACTCGCGGATCGCGGCCGAAGCCAGCGCATTCTGCAAATTTGTCTCTGCCCGCTCGGCCAGACGGCCGTGGCACTTTGAAGTCAGCGGCGTGGCAAGCGGAACATCACCATCCGCGGCATCGACTGCACCGCCAGGAAAAACGAACTTGTTTGGCATGAAAGCCGCTTTGGCCCCACGCTGGCCCATCAGAATTGACGGCTCGGTCATTCTGTCCCGCAGGACAATTACGGTTGCCGCGTTGCGAATTGCAGTTTTGTCTGTGGTCATGCCTGTCCGTCACCGGGCCCGTTCGAACCCATGCATCCGCCGCGCCCACTGATAGGCCACGACGGCCCCCTTCATCCTGGGCAGCAAGGCAAGGGTCAGAACCGTACAGCCAATGGCGAAAACCAGGGCCATCGTCAGCGGATCAGGGCGCCAGTGCACATATGAGACGTGCAGCGCGGGCGCGAGCAAGTGGCCTACAATCAGAATGGTCAGGTATGCAGGGCCATCATCCGCCCGGTGGTGGTGCAGTTCCTGCCCGCAATTGCCGCAGCTGTCGTTGACCTTGAGGTAGCTGTACAGCAGCTTGCCTTGTCCGCATTTCGGGCAACGGCAACGAAAGCCTCTGACCAGTGCGGGCCAGGTCTCACGATCCTGAGGAGTTGTGGTGTCGATCGTATGATCCGTCATGATGAAAACTCGCGCATTCGAATGTCGCATATATTGCGCATCTTTGGGTCTGCTTGAAAGGGGGGTGCGTCGCAATGACCGCATCCGGCGAAAAATGGTCTGAAAAATTTTTTGGTTTCCTGCGACGGAAATCTGCGGCTGTCCCGTTTTAGCACCATAAGCAGCGGCAATGGGGTCGCGCGAAAAAAGGAAACACGACATGCACAGCGCAAAGTTCATTTCGGCAATTGTAGTTGCGGCAGTTGCGATTACAGGCACAACGGCTTTGGCCGCAGGGTCGAAAAACCGGGAACCGGTGTCGTTTCAGGAACTGGATGCGAATGGTGACGGGCAGGTTACGAAAGACGAAATGCTGGCCCATCGCAATCAGCGATTTACCGATGCGGATGCCAACGGGGACGGCCAGTTGAGCGTCGAAGAGATGCAGGCGGCAGCGCAGAAAAAGACCAGCGACCGCATTGCAAGTATGTTTGAAGAACACGATGCCAATAACGATGGTTTCCTGACCACGGATGAGTTGCCGAAACCGCGCCGGGCTGACAAGATGTTTGACCGGATCGATGCGAATGATGACGGAACGATCTCGGAGCAGGAATTTGCGGATGCAAAAGGCAGAATGGGTCGGCACCACAAGAAGCGTGGCAAGGCAGACTCTGACGACAGCTGATGCGGGATGGAGGATCTGACCTCCTCAACGCAAGACGTTCGCGGCGGGACTTGCGCCGCGGACGCAATCGGTGACGATGCGTTGCTGGAGCGGTTTGCCGCCGGCGACGCAGCGGCGGCGCGTGTTTTGACCGACCGGCTTGGCCCGCGCTGTTTTTCCGTCGCCCTGCGGATGCTGGGCAACCGAGCCGAAGCCGAAGATGTCACGCAGGACGCGATGATGCGCCTTTGGCAGATGGCGCCGGATTGGATGCCGGGGCAGGCGAAGGTTTCAACGTGGCTGTATCGCGTGGTCCTGAACCTGTGCGTTGACTTGCGCCGCAAGAAACAGCCTGACAGGCTGGCCGAAGGTGTCGATCCCGAGGATGCCAGCGCAAGCGTGTTTGAACGCATGCAGGACGAGGCCCGAAAAGACGCGCTGCAATCCGCCCTGTCTCATCTGCCCGAACGGCAGCGACAGGCAGTTGTATTGCGGCATATCGAAGAGCTGCCCAACCCCGAGATTGCCGGGATCATGGGCATATCTGTAGAAGCGGTCGAAAGCCTGACGGCACGCGGAAAACGCGCCTTGGCGGGATATCTTGCCGGGCGTCGGGACGAACTGGGGTATGACGATGGCTGATGATGATACCGAGCTGAATCAACTGTTTGCGCAGGCCAGAGCCGGGCGTCGACACCTGCCGGACGATCTGGCGGTTCGGATTATGACGGACGCAGAACAAGTTCGACTGGATCGGCTTGCCAAACCTGTCCCGCCGGGGCGCAGCACGTGGCAACGCCTTCTGGACGGTATCGGTGGTTGGCAGGGCCTTGGCGGGCTGGTCGCGGCCAGTGCGGCGGGTGTCTGGATCGGGTTCTCGGCTCCGGCCTTTCTGCCGGACCCGGCGACGTATCTGTTCTCGCAGGACGCAACCTATGAAGTGGCGGACCTGGATGCAGTGTTCCTGGAGGATACGGAATGAGCGAAACACCCAAGCCAAAACGCCGTTGGATGCCGATACTTCTGGCTGCGTCCCTGGCCCTTAACTTGCTGATTGTCGGTGTCGCTTTGGGGACCTTCATGAGGGTCAAGGGCAGCGATCATGCCAAGGCGCCGCCGGGGTTCGGATCGGCCCTTTACAGGGCATTGCCCAAATCAGAGCGAACTGCGATGCGGTCGGACCTGTCCGGTTTGCGCAAAGAGGGATCGCAGCACAGGTCAAAGGATTTCGCAGCTCTCAGCCAGGCCTTGCGAACCGTGCCATTCGATCCGGCCGCCGTCGAGGTTTTGCTGACGCAGCAGGCGCGGGCTTCGGCGAAATTGCAGGGTGCCCTGCAAGGGCAGTGGCTGGCGCGTGTCATCGCAATGAGCGATGCAGAACGGGCAGTGTATGCCGACCGGCTGGACGAAGTGACAAAACGCGGTCGGCATTGGCACAAGAAAAAGGACTAAAGCGCGCTGAAACCGGTGTTACGCCGCGCTTTGCCGGGTGCTGATCTGGTTGCGACCGGCTTTTTTCGCATCATAAAGAGCTTTGTCTGCGGATTTGATCAAACTGTCCAGAAGCGCGTGTTCGGTTTGGTATTGCGGGTAAGGGGGCCGAAACACGTTCAGGCCAATGCTGGTCGTGACTTGGGTGAACCCGTTCTGGTCCGGCAGCGAAAAGGGCCTTTCGCGAATCGATCTGCACATCGCATCTGCCAGGTTCAATGCCTGCGCATTGGTTGCGTCAGGCACCCCGATCATAAACTCTTCACCTCCGAAACGGGCGACAAAGCCGCGGGGGCCAAGCGCGTTTCGCATGCGTCTGGCCGCTTCGGTCAGAACATGATCTCCGGCGGCATGACCATACCGGTCATTGATTGCCTTGAAGTGATCAAGGTCGGCCAGCATCAGAGCGCACCCACGGCCGGTGTGCCGGGATCGCCGGACGATATGGCCAACGGCCTGCATCGCAAACCGGCGGTTGTTTAGACCTGTCAGCGGGTCGACCCATGAGTCAGCAAGTCCGCGACGCAATGAGGCGCGCATCTGATCGGTGCGGGACTTGCGGGCAATCAGACTGTCCAGTCGCAGCGCAATCTCACGTGCGCAGAAGTCGCCCAGGCAAACTGCGTCGGCCCCACGATCCAGCGCTTCGGCTGCATTGGGCGCGTGTTCTTTGTCCAGAACGCCGATCAGGACGGTGTGTCGTGTGGCGCTGCGCGATCTCAGGTCTGCCAGAACGTTGAGGGAAGAAGGCGCGGTGTTCAGGTCCACGACAATTGCATCCGGAACAGGGCCTGACAGGATGTCTTTCAGGTTCGATTGGGTGTGCTTGGAAAGGTAATGATGCGTCTGCTGCTGCAGAGCCCGGCACCACGACGCACCTGTGCGGTGGGACGGGGCCAGAATTGCGACCCGCGATGGCGCGGTTGGTGCGATCAATGTGGCGGGAGGTTCGGCGAAGCCGATGGGAAGCGTATCTTCCTTGAACTGAAGGTCCTGCACGTCCGCGCGCATGCGCAGCAGGCTGCGAACCCGCGCCATCAGCAAATTGTCCTTGAACGGATGGGCCAGAACGTCGTCCAACCCGGCAGACAGCGCCTCAAGCCGGGCCGCTTTGTCATTCTGCGGGGCGATGGCGACAACGGGGATGTCTCCAAGATCCGGAATGTTCTGAATCAACCGCTTTACATCTGCGGCGGTTCCATCTGCCAGCGCGAGCGCCGTCAGCACCAGATCCGGCCGCACACGGCGCAATAGGGGTGTCAGCCCCTCAAGCTTCTCACCCTGAACGACGTGATACCATGCCGCCGTAAGCTGAACCTTCAGCATGATGCGATTGGTCGAGGCCCCGTCTAGGACAAGGATCGTTCCTTGCACGGACATATTCGTTCACCGTTGATTGCATGTGCTGCCAAAGTGTTTATGAGTCTGGTTAACAAACCCTTTCCAAGTTCTGATCCGAGGCTTGAATATGGCAATCTCCGGCAATTCGGCGGAAACTCTGGCGCTGAATGTGCTGACCTGGCTTGTCGGTAACGAGGAACTTCTACCGGTGTTTCTGGGTTCGACCGGTGCATCGGTCGGCGATCTGCGCGCCCGCGCTGGCGAGCCGGATTTCATGGCGTCGGTTCTTGAGTTTCTGATGCTTGACGATTCGTGGGTGATCGCTTTTTGTGATGCCAATTCGGTCCCTTATGACTTGCCGGGTCAGGCGCGCGCCGCGTTGTCCGGCGAAGCCGATGTTCACTGGACCTGAGACGACTTTTTTGCAGGAGCCCCAATGCCAATAAACGCCATCGTGTTCGACAAGGACGGTACCTTGTTTGACTTTGCAAACACCTGGGGCACATTTGGGCGCAGTCTGCTGCTGCGTCTGTCATCGGGTGACAAATCAAAAGCGGAGGAACTTGCGCTGGTGATCGGGTTTGATCCCGAGAAGGGGGCCTATTCGGATGACAGCATCGTAATTGCCGCAAGCGTTGTGGAAATTGCAGAAGCGCTTCTTCCCTATTTGCCCGAGATGACCTGCGAGGCCCTGATCGAGTTGATCGACGAGGAATCCGCCGCGGCCCCACAGGCACCGGCCGTTCCGCTTGTGCCTTTTCTGGAACAGCTACGGGAAGCCGGCTTCAAGCTGGGCGTTGCCACCAATGACAGTGAAAGACCCGCGCTGGAGCATTTGTCATCCGTTGGAATCCGGGATCATTTCGACTTTGTCGCGGGATATGACAGCGGCCACGGCTGCAAACCGGGACCGGGCCAGTTGCTGGCTTTTGCCGCACAAGTGTGTGTGGACCCGGCGAATGTGGTCATGGTTGGCGACAGCCTGCATGACCTGCAGGCAGGCCGCGCCGCCGGCATGACCACCATCGGGGTTTTGACCGGTCTTGCAGGCCCTGAAACGCTCGCGCCGATGGCCGATGTTGTATTGCCGGATATCGGACATATTCCTGCTTGGCTGGCGGAAAATCGGTCGATCTGAGCGGATTTCGGCGGTTTGGAATAAGAAACCGACACAACCTGTCGCAGACAGAGCGGCCATGTTCCAGACTTCGGGGCTTTTTGATAAAAAGCCTCGGAGGAACAAATGGCCGACAGCAATACGCGCAGACGCAGAAGTGGTGGACGTTCGGGAGCCGCAGCTCGCCGGGGCAGCGCAGTCATCGATCAGATGCCGTGGAACCCACCCGTCAATATCGACAGACCCACCGAGCCGCTGGATCAGGCCGGGATCGAGGCGATCCACGAGGGCGCGATGCGAATACTCGAAGAGATCGGTATCGAGTTCTACAACAAGGAGGCGCTGGGCATTCTGCGCGAAGCAGGATGTACCATCAACGGTGACAATGTGCGCATGGGGCGCGACTTTGTCATGGAAATGATCGCCAAAGCGCCGTCAAGCTTTACCATCACGCCTAGAAACCCGGACAAAACGATCGAAGTCGGCGGCAAGACCATGCTGTTCGGGAACGTCTCTTCGCCGCCGAACTACTGGGATATGGAGATCGGCACCAAGGTTTCGGGGAATCGCGAGATGTGCCGGAACCTGCTGAAGCTGACGCAGTACTTCAACTGTATCCATTTTGCTGGCGGCTATCCGGTCGAGCCGGTGGATATTCACGCCAGTGTGCGACATCTGGACGTGCTGTATGACAAGCTGACCCTGACCGACAAGGCCATGCACGCCTATTCGCTGGGTAAGGAGCGCGTGGAAGATGTCATGGAAATGGTGCGCATCGCCAGCGGCCTCAGCCATGAGGAGTTCGAGTCGAAGCCGCGGATGTACACCAACATCAACTCGACATCACCTCTCAAGCACGATTTCCCGATGATTGATGGCTGTCTGCGACTGGCCCGTCGGGGGCAGGCGATTGTGGTAACGCCATTTACCCTGGCGGGGGCCATGGCGCCCGTGACCATGGCCGGGGCAGTCGCGCAGTCGCTGGCCGAAGCACTGTGTGCCATTGCGTTGTTTCAGTATGTACGTCCTGGTATTCCCTGTGTGATCGGAACCTTCACCTCAAATGTAGACATGAAGTCCGGCGCTCCGGCCTTCGGGACGCCGGAGTACATGCGGTCGACGCAAATGACCGGGCAGATGGCACGTTTCTACGGACTGCCGATGCGCTCATCAGGTGTTTGTGCTGCAAACGTCCCGGATGGGCAGGCGATATGGGAGACATCGAACTCGCTGTGGGCGGCGGTGCAGTCGGGAACGAACATGGTCTACCATGCTGCAGGCTGGCTTGAGGGCGGCCTTATCGCGAGCCCTGAAAAATTCATCATGGATTGCGAGATTCTGCAGCAGATCCAAAGATATATGCAGCCAGAAATCAGCGCCACAGGGCCGGACGAGATCGCGCTGGATGCGATCAGGGCGGTTGGTAACGACGGGCATTTCTTTGGTATCCAGCACACACAGGACCGGTACTCGACCGCGTTCTACCAGCCGTTTCTGAGTGATTGGAAGAACTATGAAGGCTGGGCGGCGGCCGGTGGCATCTGGACAGCCGAGCGCGCGCATCACATGTTCAAGGAAATCATCACAAGCTTTGAACCACCTGCATTGGATGAGGGCATTCGCGAAGAATTGGCCGACTTTGTCGCGCGGCGTAAATCTGAAGGTGGCGCGCCCACGGATTTCTAGGAATTCGAATGGCTGCACTATTTCCGGTTTCGCAGCGGGTATTGGGTATTTGTTAAGGATTATCTGGCCAGATTGAACGCGAAATCAATCCGGGGCAATTGATGCATGGTCTGATCAACCGGGCGGTACAGTCCTTCGTATGCGCGACCTATGGGCAGGCATGCTGGCTGCGCGTTGCCGCGGCGGCTGAACTCGGGTTTGTCGAGTTCGAAGCGATGCTTGTCTATGATACGGACACGCCGCTGCGGGTTTTGGATGCGCTGTGCGCCGATCGGAACCGCACGCGTGCCGAAATGCTTGAAGATCTTGGGACATATCTTGTCTCGCATCCGAATACCGAAGGGTTGCGGCGCCTGCTGCGTTTTGGCGGCGTGACGTACGTGGAGTTTCTGCATTCCCTGGACGACTTGTCCGACCGGGTCAGGCTGGCGGTATCCGACCTGTCTCTGCCCGCGCTTGAATTGCGTGAACTGTCCGGCGCTGAATACCAGTTGCACTGTTTTCCGGGCTTGCCGGGATACTCCAGTGTCATGGTCGGAGTTTTGCGAGCCATGGCGGATGACTACGGCGCTTTGGTGATACTGTCCCATGACGGCGTACAGGGGGACGCTGATGTCATTACAATTGCCCTGGTGGAGAGTTCCTTTGCCGAAGGGCGTCAATTTGAACTTGGGGCGCGAAGACCATGATGGATGTGCGGGGTCTGGGCGTCTTGCTTGAAACTCTTTGCCCGATGTTCTTGTTGTTGGACAATGACGGGCGGATTGTTCAGGTCGGACCGACGCTGCAAAAGCTCCGGCCGGAACGCGCAATGGCCGGGCAGAATTTTCTAGACTTGTTTGAATTGGTCCGCCCCCGGACCGTGTCGACCGTTCCCGTTCTGATGTCCATGGCGGGTGCAAAGCTGCACCTGCGGTTTCACGATGAACCACGCACGGCTTTGAAAGGCTGATAACCCCGCTGCCGGATCAAGGTGGCGCGGTGATCAACCTTTCGTTTGGTATTTCGATCCTAGATGCTGTTCGCGACTACGCGCTGACCAGCGCAGATTTTTCCGGTGCTGAACTTGCGATTGAGCTTCTTTATTTGGTCGAGGCCAAGTCCGCAGCGATGGAGGCGTCGCGATCGTTGAACCGGCGCCTTCAGGACGCCAGGGTGGCGGCGGAAGAACAGGCTTTTACCGATACGTTGACCGGCCTGAAAAACCGTCGCGCGATGGATCACATACTGGGCCAGATGGCATCGACGCAAACCGATTTTGCCCTGATGCACCTTGATCTGGACTTCTTCAAGTCCGTGAACGACAAGTTGGGACACGCGGCCGGTGACTTTGTTCTGCAAGAGGCCGCGCGGATCATGGTTGAAGAGACACGCAGCGATGATGCGGTTGTCAGAATGGGTGGGGATGAGTTTGTTATTGTTTTTAGGGACCTGACGGATGAAAAGAAGCTGTCGGCGATTGCAGGCCGTTTGATCGGCAGGCTTCGCGAGCCGATGAGTTTCGATCAGAACCCCTGTCGGATTTCAGCCAGCATTGGAACGGCGATTTCCACACAGTTTGATATCCTCAAGTCTGCCGAAATACTGCATGCCGCTGATCAGGCCTTGTACGAGGCCAAGCGAAACGGCAAGTCCCGTCATCACCTTTATTCCGACCTTGCCAACGCGGCCCAATGCGAACACATGGCCAAACCGCAATAGCTGAGGCGTCACTCGGCTTTTTTAGCTTTGTATCGGACAACAGTTGTTCGGCAGATGTGCGTTGAAACCGAAACGGTGCAGATTTTTTGAAAAGGCCTGTCATGCGGCGCATTCGCGGGTCAGAACATCCGCGATATGAGACTGAATTTCAGGCAGCTCTCCGATCACGGGCAATGTAACACCTTGGAAACCGGCTTGCTGCAATTGTTCTGGAACGTCCTGCAGAACATGACCACCGGTGCAGGCAAAAAACGGAAGACACAGCGCACGTTCGCCCAGTCCGGTTGCGGATTCGGCAATAGAGGGCGGTTCCTCGACAAATCCAACACGGACAGAGCGGAAGGGCAAATGCGCCCTCAACTGATCAGCAAAACTGTTTGTCACGGCAGAAGGGTTGCGGCTGCGTCCGGAACCATGGGCCGCAATCACCAAATCCGTCGTGCTGGTTTCCCAGTTCTTCCCCGACATCGTCGCAAGCAGCGACCTGGCGGTCAGTTCGGGCAAGTCCGGATCAATGCCCAGAGGGTCCAGAATACGGGCACTGCGCTCGCCGATCCGCCTCGGCAGGGCACTCGTTACAAACCAGCCTTTGGCCATGAACAGGGGGTAAATCGCAACATCTTCAGGCAGCTCGGCCAACCGCGACTCCAATGCCCCCGGGGCGGCCAATGTCGCCGATCGGACCGTGACGCCTTGCGCCAGCCTGTCGACCTGATCAGCAAACGCCGCGAGCGCGGCCTCGGCCGGGGCCGGGTCCGATGGTTGGCCATGAGCGACGATAAGAGCATGAGGCATTGCCGGGTCTCCTGTGTGATATCGCGATAGGTGTTTTCCGGGTGCGGATTGTCAATGCCGGATCACCCTAAAAGGGTCAGCCACATCCAGACTGTCAGGATCGAAACCGCGGTGCCAATCAGAACCGACGACGCGGCAACACGTTTGGCGCGACCATACATGTTTGCAAAGATATACGCGTTGAAGCCCGGTGCCATCGCAGCATTCAGAACGCCCGAGCGGAACAGATCCTGCGGCAGGCCAACCGCTGAGCCGAACAGCCAGACAAGCCCCGGATGCAGGGCCAGAGAAATGCAGCAGACAAAACCGATTGTACGAAAGTCACCTTCTGGTTTGTATTTTACCAGCACCCCGCCCAGAGCGAAAAGCGCGCCGGGCAGCGCGGCGCGGGTGATCAGCCCCAAAGCCTCGTCCACGACCGCCGGAACTGCAAACCCGGACAGATTAACCACAAAGCCGAGTGCAATCCCAAGAATCAGCGCGTTGCGGAACATGGCCGTGAGAACGGACCGAGCCATATGCGCACCACCGTTCCCACGGTTGCGGATGATCTCCATGACCGTGATGCCAACCCCGTAACAGAAGGGCGAATGAAACGCGATGATGGCGTAATTGCCAGTCAGGTTCTCGGGGCCATATGCGCGTTCTGTGATTGGCAGGCCCAACAGCACCGAGTTCGAAAACAGACAGCAAAACCCGATGGCGACACAATCCTCCCACTCGCGGCCAAAGATCAGACGTGCGCCAAAAAGTCCGGCCGTAAAGCACAAAGCGGCGGCGGTATAGAAACTGACCAACAACCGGGGATCAAAGCTGGCGCTCAGGTCAAGGTGGGCAATTGCCAGAAACAGCAGGCAGGGGATGGCAAACCCTTGGGTGAACTTCATCAACCCGTCGATGTGGATTTCCTTGAAGTAACCCAATCGGGTCGACGCATAGCCTGCACCAATCACCAGAAAGACCGGCAGAATGACGTTGATCAGGCTTTGCAGCATTCTAGCGTCCCGCCTGCGAGATCGGGGATGGCCCGAAGGGCGATATCGCAGGCGCCGGTAACAGGGTCAGAGCGCCTGCCGGATCACCATGCCGTCAAAAGCAGGCGTAATGTGATCGGGGGTTTCCGTATCAACCGTTTCATAATCCAGATCGATATGCATGTTGGTCAGAATGGCGCGCTGTGGTTGCAGCTTTTTGATCCAGCCCAGGGTCTTTTCCAGGTGGGCATGTGTCGGATGCGGCGACCGGCGCAAGGCGTCGATAACAAGGCAATCCAGACCCAGCATGTCGGTCCATGCATCGTCGTAAATCTCTGCGACATCAGGCAGATAGGCCAGTTTTCCCAATCGGAACCCCAGCGAGTCGATCGAGCCGTGATTGACCTTGAACGGATGAAACGGGATTGGACCGCCGGGGCCGTCCACCTCGAAAGGGCCATCTATTGATTTGAGGTCCAGAATAGGCGGGTAAGGAGAGCCTTCGGGCTGAATGAACGCATACCCGAACCGGCCCAGCAGAGCGTTCTGCGTGTCGCCATCCGCCCAGACCGGAACCCGGGTGCGCATGTTGAACACGATCATCCGCAAATCATCGATGCCGTGCACATGATCGGCGTGTGAATGGGTATAGACCACGCCATCCAGCCGCCCGGTTCCCGAATCCAGCAACTGGCTGCGCATATCCGGCGAAGTATCGATCAGGACCGAAGTCGTACCCTCGGGGCCGTCCCGTTCGACCAGCATGGAACAGCGGCGGCGAACATTTTTTGGGTTTTCAGGGTCGCAATCACCCCAATGCCCGCCCAGCCGGGGCACACCACCCGACGATCCGCAGCCCAGGATGGTGCAGCGCAGCTCGGTCATGCAGCCGCCTGTGATGTCGCCGCCTTGGTGAACAGACGGTCAAAATTGGCCTGCGTGCGCGCCGCGAACTCGGTGTAATCCATGCCGAACACCTCGGCACCCTTGCGGGCGGTGTGGGCGGTATAGGCCGGTTCATTGCGCCTGCCCCTGTACGGCGGCGGAGCGAGATAGGGCGCATCGGTTTCGACCAGAATACGGTCGACCGGGGCGCCGGCGAAAATGTCACGCAACTCCTGGCTTTTGGGAAATGCCGCGATGCCGGACATCGACAGATAGAACCCCAGATCCAGCGCCGCCTTGGCCAGTTCGGCGGATGAAGAAAAGCAATGCATCACGCAGGAATAGGGCGCATTGCGGTATTCCTCGGACAAGATCCGGGCCATGTCGTCATCTGCGGCGCGCGCGTGGATGATCAGGGGCAGATTGGTGCGCTGCGCGGCTTCGATATGAATACGCAGTGACTTCTTCTGAATCTCGGCGCTTTCGGCGGTGTAATGATAATCGAGCCCGGTTTCGCCGATGCCAACGAATTTCGGATGGCGCGAGAGGGCGACAAGTTGGTCGACACTTGCCAGGGGTTCGTCCGCCGCACTCATGGGGTGCGTTCCCGCAGCGTAAAACACCGGAGCGTGTGCTTCGGCAATCGCGCGCACGGTGGCCTCGTTTCGCAGCCGGGTGCAGATCGTAACCATGCGGGTCACGCCCGCTTCGGCGGCGCGTGAGATGATGTCGTCAAGCTGCCCGTCGAAATCGGGGAAATCCAGATGGCAATGGCTGTCGGTGATCGTAGGGGTAGTGCTCATCTGCTCTGACCGGCGGTTTCCTGTATCTTGAACACCGTATCTAGGACCAGAGCGGCGGGGTCAAGGTTCACCGCCTGTCCATGACGTGCGCGTGCCGTGATCAGTGCCGCGGCTTCGGACCATTGCCGCGCCTGATGCGGTGATCCTGACAATCGCGACAGTGTTTGCGCCTCATTCGGGGCAGCTTCGGGACTTGGCGGTTCGCCTTTTGCGCCGGTCAGCGCCAGTCGGGACAGGGCCAAATCAATCAGGGTCAGCAACAGATCGAACCGGTCTGCCGCACCCCGTTGTGCGGCGGCTTCGGCCAAAGCAAGGGCGCGCTGCCGGTCAAGCCTGGGCAGTGTGCCCAGAATGCCGATCAGTTCGGCATAGATCTCCAGCCCGCCCAGATTGATCAGGCGGACCGCATCCCCGACCGACCCTGCGGACAGCGCCGCCAGATGGTCGGGTTGTGCCGGCAGTTCAGCCCCGGTCTGCGTCAGCGCTGTCTGCATGTCGTCGGGTCCCAACGGAGACAGGCGCAATGTTCGGCATCGGGACCGGATCGTCGGCAGCAGCCGCGAGGGCTGATGGGAAACCAGCAGCAACGTTGTCCGCGCCGGAGGCTCTTCCAGCATTTTCAGCAACGCGTTTGCCGCGCTGACATTCATTTCATCCGCCGAATCCACAATCACCACGCGCCGACCGCCATCCGCAGAGGACAGGCCAAAGAACCGACCGAGTTTGCGGATGTCGTCGACCACGATCTCATTGCGCAGCCGACCCTGATCGTTCAGCGACCGGGTGATTGTCGCAAGGCCGGGTTCCGCTCCGGCCAGCATGCGATGCGCGACAGGATGTTCGGGGTCGATATCCAGCGTTTGCGGGGCAGGGGGGGCGCCAAACAACCCGCCATCATCTGCTGGCGGAGTTGCAAGCAAAAACCGGGCGATACGCCACGCCAGTGTTGCCTTACCAACCCCACGCGGACCGGTCAGCAACCAGCCATGGTGCAAACGATCAGAAGTATAGGCAGACAGAAAGGCCTGTTCAGCCTCATCCTGACCAAAAAGGCGGGCTGTTTCGCGCGGGTGCGGTGCACCGGGCGCCTGATCCGGTAAAGTGATGTCGTCGCTCATCGTTCGTCTATGGCAAGGCTTGCATGACGATTTCTGTCACATCCTGCGCGACACTGTCCATGTTTCGGTTACCATCCACGACGCGAAACCGGGTGGCATATTCATCCGCCAGCGCAAGAAAACCTGCGCGCATCTGTTGTTGCAGGGCCGGGCCAAAATCTTCGAACCGCTCTTCGGTGCCCTGCCGCCCTTTGGCGCGAGACAGGCCGGTATTGGGGTCCATGTCGATCAGCAGTGTCAGATCCGGCTCGCGCCCGATCATCAAGCTGTGCAGTTGGTCTACCAGGCCCCGCAGATCGCCACGGGACAGGCCCTGATACATGCGCGTGCTGTCGGCAAAACGGTCGCAGATCACCACCTTTCCCGCAGCCAAGGCGGGTTCGATGGTGCGCTCAAGATGATCGCGCCGAGCCGCTGTGAACAGCAGGATTTCAGTTTCGGCCGACCATCGGTCGGGGTCCCCTTCAAGCACCAGCTTCCGGATTTCTTCCGCCCCGGCTGAGCCGCCGGGTTCGCGGGTCAGGACAACCTCATGACCAGCTTCGCGCAGGCGTTCCGCAAGCCTGCGCGCCTGAGTCGATTTGCCTGATCCGTCAATCCCTTCAAAAGTGACAAACAATCCGCGCCGCGTCACATTGCACCCAGCGGGCCGTTGATCACGTCCTTCAGAACAATTCCGCCCACTGTCATCATGCGAACCACAAAGCCACCGAGCGGCACGTTTTCGGATGCAACCAGCGGGCGGCGGATTTCCGGCAGACCTTCAGGTTTGATCACCAGTTCCGCCAGTTGCTGCCCCTTTGCGACGGGCGCATTGATCGGGCCGTCATAAACCACTTCGGCCTGCACGTCCTGATCGCCCAGAACCGGGAACAGCAGGGTCAGATCGCCCTCGGGGACCAATCCCACCGTCTTCTGTGCACCCATCCACAATTTGGCTTCGGCTATCGGCGTTTCCGGGTTGGCAACCGTCCTCTCGACAAAATTTCGAAACGACCAGTTAACCACGGCCTCAGCCTCCTCTGCGCGGCGGGCCGTGCTGTCGAGGCCGGACAGAACAAAGATCACACGCCGATCACCCTGCTTGGCCGAACCGACCAGACCATAGCCCGCCTCCTGAGTGTGCCCGGTTTTCAACCCGTCCGCGCCAATATCCAGTTTCAGAAGCGGGTTGCGGTTGCGTGCATTCGAAGGTGCGCGGCCGTCGAATTCAAATTCCTCTTCGGCGAACAAAGGATAGTATTCCGGAAAATCGGCAATGAGGCGGTCCGCAAGAACGGCAAGGTCATGTACGGACATCATATGCCCGGCAGCGGGCCAGCCGTTGGAATTGGCGAAGTTCGACTTGTTCATGCCCATCTGCTTGGCGCGTTGGGTCATGTAGCGGGCAAATCCGGCTTCGGTTCCATCCGGGCTGAGCGCTTCGGCGATGACGACGCAAGCATCGTTGCCAGAAAGAACGATGATACCGCGCAGCAGATCTTCGACCCGCACGCGGTCCTGCGTATTCAGGAACATGGTCGAGCCGCCATAGCTCATCGCGTGTTCCGACACCGGCAGTTTTTCATCCAGTGTCAGGCGCCCGTCCCGCAGCGCCTCAAACGCAACATAGAGCGTCATCAGCTTGGACATCGATGCCGGTGGCAGCGGCAGGTCGGCTTCCTTGGAAAGCAAAACCGTGCCTGTCGTCTGGTCGATGACATAAGCGGCACGCGCGGTCGTATCATAGGCGCTTGCAGGCAGGGCCAGTACGGCAAGCCCAAGCGTTAAGACAGATGTTCGCAGAGAGGATAGCACGTAGGGGCCCTCCTTGATTCTAGTTGCTTGTGGTGAACGCGTCGGTGAACCCCAGGTCCCGGACATCGCCAAGCAGGGCTTTGCGTTCCGACCGGGTCATGGCAGGGCCAACCAGGACGCGCCAAACCGTGTTTTCAGCGGTTTTCAGTTCCCGGACTTCGGCTGCCATTCCGTTCCGCCGGATTTTTTCTGCCGCACTGTTGGCGTTCTTTTCAACGCTGTACGTGCCGATCTGGATGTAGGGTTTGGTCAAGGACGAAACCTTTGCAGTGCCGGTTGTCGCGGCCACCGGAGTAGGTTTCGCCGCATCAATCGCTGCTTCTGCACCGGCAATCGGATCCAGAGGCGTCTGTGTTATTTCGTCAGGATCTTTCTTTTGCCACCATTTTCGTTTGGCGGGCTTTTCAGTGGGTGCCTGCACCGGAGCGTCGGACAGTCCGGGGGTCGAAGCCGCCTGAACCGCTGCATCCGCAGTGCTTTCGGTGGCTTCGGCGGCAACGTCAGACTCGGTTTCGGCTGTTGCGACAGCCGCGGCTGCTCCGGCAGTGGCGGCTGCGGCAGGGGCCTTCTTTTGCCACCACTTCCGTTTGGCCGGTTTTTCGGATTGCGTTTTCGCGGTTTCCGAAACTTCCTTGGCTTCTTCCGAAGCCTCGGTCGCGTCAGCGACAGCCTGATCTTCCGAGGCAGCCTCTGCCGGTGCCTCGTCCGTTTCCGCGGGCGCTTCTTCAACTGTTTCGCGCCGCAGCGCCACTACGTAGATGCTGGTAGGCGCGCCAGCCAGAAGGCCGAGTTTTTCAGCGGCCGCCGATGAAACCTGCAATGCCGGGCCCGGCAAATCGCGTTCGCGGCGAAACAGGGCGCCTGTCACTGACTTATTGTTGGATTTGTTCTTGATCACAACGCGTTCAGGTTGTGCAGCGTCTGGGTGTGCGACCCATATTCCACCCAGTGACGGACGACCATCCCAAAGACCCGCTTCGGTCACTTCAAAGACATCCGGGGCTTCGACATCGCGTTGCGAGCCGCTTGCAACCTGCGGTAGCAATTCGATTTTCCCATCGTTATCCGATGCGCTTGTGTCCCCATCCGGCGAAGCGCCGGAACTCAACAACGCCTCGTCACAGCCGGACAGTAACCCCAGAGTCACAGCCAGAACCGCAAATCCCAGCGGTTTTGCGCGTGTCCCAATCGCTCGATTCATCGCGTATTCCCTTGCCTGAAGGGGCTTGGTTCGCCGTGCCCCGACGCCGATCTGCCAGTTCTGTTTTGCTGGCATTATTTGGTCTTTCCAGCAGATCATAACCCGCGCGTGATGCCATGGAAAGACCACTGCTTGGGCTTCGGCAAGATTTCCCTCTTTTGACTTGCCACCGTTTCAACTTGGCCTTAGACCCTGCTTTCGACGGGGAGGTGGCAGAGTGGTCGAATGCGGCGGTCTTGAAAACCGTTGGGCGTGAGAGCGTCCCCAGGGTTCGAATCCCTGTCTCCCCGCCACCGACCCCTATCTCTACAGCCCACAGCAAGGTTGGGTGGTATTTGCCCGACATTGCGCGGGTTTGCGACTGTGCGGTCCCCCATGAGACGCACCGTGAGGGCTGATCCTGGCCGATTTCCAAGCGCAGTCTCTGTTGCCCAGTTTTGGCGGTGGGGTTTTTGGCGATTTCCCTGATAGCAGGCAATTTACAGGGAAATTTCCAGGTTCGAGGCCATTTTCGGGAACTTCGGCGCCAAATAAGGTCAGTACTTCAGGGCCTTAGGGCGCATTTCCCTGCTCGAATTAACAGGGAAATCTTTAGGCCGAACAGTGAATTTTTCCAAAGGAACAGGGAACTCTGCACAACGAACAGGGAAGGCTTTCAGGCGGCAAAGCCGAAGCGTTTCTCCTGGCTGGACCAGTCGAGGGGCAGTCTGGTCCGAACCAGCGTTTCGAGGGTCAACTCCAGCGGTTGGGTGCCGGCGACAATCGCTTCCTTGATCCGCGGCGAAAGCGTGGCCAGCGGTGTTATCCGCGCAACGTAGCTCTCGGAAAAGCCTTCTCGACTGGCAATGGTTCTGAGCGCTACACCGTCTTTCAACATCGCGGCCCAGCGATGGGCGTTATGAAGGGCGCGGATGAGAACCGGATCTGGCGTCGGCTGTCTCTCGCCGGCGACGATCTTAATTTCGACGCCGCGCCGACGGCACGTAAACGGCGTCTCCAGATCAAGCAGTGCGGGAGCGATGTTCGTGGGCGCCAGGTCGAGCAAATGGGCCAGTGCGCTTTCGTCGAACCGGATGCGCAAGCTTCCAGCGCGCACCTCGCCCGATGCGATACTCACCGATATGATGGCTACTCCGCTCTCGCGAATGGATGCCGCAAGGTTCTGAGCTTTGCGGACCGCACCGAGGGATTTGTCCGCGCCTATGTCCCGCAGAATGGCGTGCCTGCCGGCCAGTTCCTCAAGATGGTCGGCGATAGCCGTGGCGACGGCCTGCTCGAATGTTGGCGCTGGCAGGCGCCATCCTGAGGAATCAATCGTGCCAGTCACGAGACGGTTGGAGACGTAATATCGAAGCCGCCGTCCATGACGTTTGGTGTGCGTCGGCGTGAGCGGATCACCTGTCTCGTCCCTGAACTTGCCGAGCAACGGCGCGGAGACGCTGGCGCTGGTCTTTGATCCGGTGAGCTTGCCCACTCCACGCCGGCGCGCGCTGGCGGATTGCAGCTTGTCCTCTACCCGATCCCAAAGGTCATCGCTGATGATAGCAGTATGAGAGCCTGGCCAGACCTTGTCCTTGTGCCGGATGAGGCCGCGATAAACCGGATTGGTCAGGATCCTATAGATCTGCCCGCGGCTGAACACAGCACCGCCCTGTTGGCGGCCGCTGGCGAAGACCCGTTGCTTCGACCGGAGGCCGGCCTTTCGCGCGGCCTCAACCGTCGCATTCAGGCAGCCATGCCCGAGGTAGAACGCGAACAGCCGGCGCACCGTCTCGGCCTCGGTCGCGTTGACGACGAGTTCGCGCCGGTTGGAGTCGGGATGCGGGTCATAGCCAAGCGGGGCCAGCCCGCCCATCCAGAGCCCTTTCTTCTTGGAGGCTGCGATCTTGTCCCGGATCCGTTCGGCGGTAACCTCGCGCTCGAACTGGGCGAAAGACAGCAACACATTGAGCGTCAGGCGGCCCATGGATGAGGACGTGTTGAAAGCTTGCGTGACCGAGACAAAGGAGCAGCTGGCGGCCTCGAGCCGGTCCACCAGTTTGGCAAAGTCTGCAAGCGAGCGCGTCAGCCGATCGATTTTGTAGACAACAACCATGTCGATCCGGCCGCTATCGATATCGGCAAGCAGGCGCTGCAATGCCGGACGTTCCAGGGTGCCGCCCGAGAGGCCGCCATCGTCATAGCGGGTGGACAACATCTTCCAGCCCTCATGGCGCTGACTCGCAATGTAGGCCGCGCAGGCCTCATGCTTGGCATCGAGCGAGTTGAAGCCCTGATCGAGACCCTCGTCGGATGATTTCCGCGTATAGATTGCGCAGCGGATCATCGGCTTGGTCATGACTTGGCCTTGCCGTTCAGACCGAAGAACCGCGGCCCGGACCAATGCGCCCCCGTAATCTCCCGTGCGATTGCAGACAGCGAACGCCAAGTCTCGCCCTTCCAGACAAAACCGCCATCGGTGACATCGACGACATGAGTCACACCGTTCCATTCACGCAGCAGGCGTCCGCCTGGCTTGAGGGCTGGAGAAGGTGTTTTCAGCTGGATCTGTCTGGCTGGTCGCATGAGCGCCGTGACCACGCGCTTGGGAAGGCCGCCGGACTGCTGCACCTGGACCTCGTAGGCGAGGAAGCGCCGCAGGAACGTACGGCTTATCCCCTTTGGCGCGGGTGATCCGAATGTCTCTGACCAAGCCGCCAGAAGCGCGGCCCGGTCCATGGTCTCGATATCGCGCGCCGGTATCATTCAACGGCCTCGGGCGTCGCAGTTATGCGGTAGGTCGAGCTTCCGCCTTTGTCGTCGCCGGCTGGCCGACGCTCGATCTTGTAGCCTTCCTTGCGCAGGCCACTAAGAGCCGCACGGGTAGAATGTGGCTGCCACCCTGTCATCTTGCAGATAGCCTCAAGACAGGCGCCCTGCGGGCGGGTGAGCATCGAACGTACTTTGTCGGTCTTGGTTTGTTTGGCTTTTGCCATTCTCTTTCTCCTCGGTAGACAGGGCCGGCAATGTGCCGGCCCCCGGTACCGAGCAGAACCCGGAGGGCAATCCGGGCTTGAGGACACTGACGCTCACTTCCAGTGCAATGTCCAGTCACCTGTTCATGTCGAAGTAGTCAGGTGCGGTGTGGTCTGTCGGATACTCGTACTCTTCCGCTAGTGCTTCGAGCAAAGGGGTTGGCATCGGGATTGGATATGCCACCATCTTGCCTTGCCTCGGCGCTTCCTCGGGAGGTCGCGTCTGACCCGTTTCTTTCATAAGCCGGAAAAGAGTAGACATAGCCCGCTGATCGCCCTTCATGGCACGGGCCAGCAGGCTCTGGATCATGACCTCTCCTTTGGTCATTTTCCGCACACGATCACCCTCCCGGACTTCGACTTTTTCGTTGAGCGCGTTCTCAAGTTGAGAGGCGAGGCTGACTGATCCTTTCGGACGACCCTTCGGATTGCCCGACTCCCCCTTTTTGAACTGCTTCGACTTCGGCGGCTTGCAGAAACCGACTTCGTAGTCAGCATCCGGCTTTTTGGTGTTCTTGCTCATACCTTTTCCTCCGCAAGCCGCTTATCCCTGACAGCTTTGAATGCCTCGCCGGACGCCGTCAGAGTGGCCGTCTCACCTGTTTCCTGTTCAAAGCGCTGGATCGCGACGTCGACGTAATGTGGGTCGATCTCGATCCCGGCGCCGCATCGACCAGCGCGCTCGGCGGCCAGGAAAACTGTGCCCGATCCGGCGAAGGGATCGAGGATGAGATCTCCGGTCCTTGAGCAATCCATGATGGCATCAGCTACCATGGCGACCGGCTTCACTGTCGGATGCGCCTCCAGATCCGCCATGCGCCCTTTGCCGAAGCTGTTGACGCCAGGATAGGACCAGACATTGGTGCGATAGCGCCCGTGTCGGCCGAGCTCGACATTGTTGACGTGCGCGCCTTTGCCGGCTTTGAACACGGCCACCAGTTCGTGCTGCGATCGGTAGAGCGACCCCATGCCTCCGTTGTCTTTCACCCAGACGCAAAGGTTCTTGAACTCGTCATAGGGACCACGACATGCGGTCAGGAGTTCGTGAAGGTGCCGCCAATCCATGCAGAGAAAATGCATGGATCCATCGGCAGAATGTTCGATCAACCTCTCAGCAACGGTCTTCAGGAACGCGGTGAACGCCTCGTCCGACATCTCGCCAGAGGCCATCACGAATTCCCGATGGCGGACTTTGCCGGAACCGCAGACGTGACCATCGATCGGGACGTTGTAGGGCGGATCGGTGAAGACCATCGCGGCCCGCTCGTCCCCGAGAAGTTGTCGATAGCTAGCTGGTTCGAGGGCATCACCGCAGAACAATCGATGCCGGCCAAGCAGCCATAGGTCACCTTCGCGGGTCACAGCCGGCGCATCTTCCGAAACTGAAGGGATATTCTCGTCCTGAGGATCGGACTCAACTTTGTCCCAGCTGTTCTGCAAGATCAGGTTCACCTCGGGGATCTCGAAGCCCGTCATCTCGAGCTCAAAGCCGTCGTCGATCAATTCGAGCATCTGCTCCTGCAGGATCTCGATGTCCCAGCCCGCGTTGAGGGCCAGTTTGTTGTCGGCAATGAGAAGCGCCTTTTTCTGTGCCTCGGTCAGACCTGCCAGGTAAATGCAGGGCACTTCGCTGACCTCGATTGACTTGGCCGCTTCTAGTCGTCCGTGTCCGGCGATGATTTCGTTCGCCTCGTCGATCAGTATTGGGTTTGTGAACCCGTACTCCCTAATGCTGGCCGCGATCTGCCGGACTTGTTTTGCAGAGTGAGTGCGTGGGTTACGCGGGTTTGGCCGAATCTCGTCGATGGCCAAATTGGTGATTGTAAGGTTCCGCATGGCGGCCTCCTGTCTGTGGAGCCGCCCAAACAAAAAAGGCGCGGCTCCGTGTGAACGGAAAACCACGCCGTGCCCTGCAAAGCGTTTCGGTCCTATCGCTGCCGCCCAACCCCATGGGCAAGCGACCAACGGCGATGCGGCGTCAACCGGCCCACGGCAAGGCGACGTCATGCATCTTTGACGGAGAAACGAATACGAGCTTATGGCCACGAACGCAATACAATCGGTAGGCTCAAATCCACGACAGGCAGGAAGTCTGCGCTGCCGTCTTCATCGGCGGCCCGTAACTAGCCGTTGCGAAGAAGCTGATCGGTTTGAGATTGGGTCAAGAGTTTCGTGGTGCGTCTCCTTTCGTTTGCGGTTTCCTAAAGACGCGGAAACGGACAGACGGGCGGAGAGACGGACGATCACGCCAGACGAAGGACTGTATTGCTACGGCAAGACACCCATGCAAACCTTCCGGGAAACGCTGCATATCGCCGTGGAGAAGACCATCCGGACACCGGATCTGCCGGACAACCCCGAACCCGCGCTCAGCGCCGCTCAGTAATCGTCCGTCAGATCAAGTGTGGAGTTTTACACTTGACGAGCGATCCCCTATGCAATGTCCACTTCGTCTTCAGTGAACCACCCATTTGCCAAGACGTGAGATTTGACTGCACCGGGGTTGCTCGAATACGCGACCAAAGCGAGGCTTTCTTCCGCTCGGCTGCACGTCACATAAAGCAGCCTTCTGGTCCTATCGATGGAAGTGTCTTTGCCCTCACGGATATTCTTTAAGTCGTTCGCCGATAAATCCTTGTCTCCAAGCAACTTGCCGTAGCCGAACATGAAACCGCGAGCTTCTGAGTCGTCCATGATTACCATGACCCGGGAGAACTCTAGCCCCTTAACACCTTGATTGTCTCCACCGAAGTTCCTCACCTATTCTTGGCGAAATATTTGTACCCTTCCACAACCCTTGACTAAGGTTTGCTCACCACTAGACACGATCAGGCTAGGTTTGCTCCGCCGCGTGAAATATCACAGCGATCCGATCCAAGATCTGCGTGTTTGCGTTTCGTGACGCGTGCTCCGCTGCGTCGAGCAACTCTTCCATTCGGGTGCGAACCTCTGAGAGCGTCTTCGAGGGTTGCTGCGCAAAGAAACCATAAATCGCATCAATCCCCAGATAATCCGGGATCTCTCTTTCCTTTTCGCTGCGTTGGCTGACATCCTTCTTGGCTTCAATCCAATAGGGATCGAGCTCCTGGGCCCAGGTCTCCGCCAGCTTTTCTAAAGACGGCAGCGTCAGATGCCCGAACCTGTTGTAGCCTTGGTTTTTCGAGGGGCCTGATGAGAGAAACCTATCCAAAGACTCCAAGAGTGAAACCGTGCGCTCGGGACGAATATCCCAGTGTGCCAGACCTTCCAAAGTCGGCTGGAGGCCTTCGATCACAGAACTGAGCTCGGCTTCTGTCGGTCGGTTCTGGTGTTTTCCGGCCTTAACGGTTTCGCCATAGGCCTCGCGCAGCAGCCGCGTCACTTCCGGCTGATCCCGGATGATTTCTTGTCGATCGCCTGTCTCGCGGACGGCCAACAGCCGTGGTGGCAAATAGGATGCCTCGACCAGCGATGGTGACCGCCCACCAAGGGCAATGATGGTCATCGGTGTCTTGCCAGCGAGAAGACACAGCTCAGCGCCCCAAAGACTCTGAGGCTTGATGCGCTCCATGGACCTCAGCAGATCTTCTGGCAACTTGCGCCGCATACCTTCAACCAGATCGTAGAGGTTGTTGCGGCGAAGCGGCCGCTGTTTCTTGTGCTGCTCCAGGATCAGGTCTGTCAGATCGCCGGCAGAGAATTCCAAATACTCGTCAGCAAGATCTGACGCACCGACCCCCGAAAGCAGAGCGATAGACTCGATGCGATCACCGCCTTTTTTGTCAGACGACAGGACGAGCCCGGGAAGATCGAAGGTGGTGTAGGTGATCTTGGAATGTGGGCTGTCGATACGGTCGATCCGCCCCAGTCCCTGAAGCATGCTCTTGATGTCCGAGGTCACGCCGACGATGCCTAGGGCACGTGCGCGTTGGAGGTTGATGCCTTCCGCCATTTGAAAGGTCATGAACATGGCTCGGCGGTGGTCGTCGGACGCCTTCTTGCCGTCGAGAGCCAGGTATTCTTGGGCTTCTGCACCATTTCGAGCAACGGTAATGCTGGTACCAGGTCCCAGTTTGTGATTGGCAGCCACAAGGATCACATCGGGTTTTGGGCCCTTCCGGGAAGACAGAAGGCGTGCATAGACCTCCAGAACGCCAATTCGCTCAGACAGGAAAATCACTTGCCGATGCTGGTTGAGCATCTCTGCCATATATTCGGCGCGCTGCTCATCGATTGCATCAAGTTCCGGGCTTTGCAGCAACTCACCAATGCGGTCACAAATCGGCGTCGTCGTTCGTTTGTCGAGAGGAAGCTCGCCGCTCTTCGGTGTGATAGTGATTGTTTCGGTCTTCCCACCACGGCTTTCCCGTTCTGAGCGTCTAAGGCTCTCGCCAATCGACGTGCGGCCGCGCGCATCTGTATCTAAGGCCCGCCTACGTTCCCAATCTTCCCTTGCGAAGGTGATTGACGACCTCAAGATCGCCAGAAAATTCCGAATGTGGATTCGCGCCTTGTCATGGAAGCGGACTTCTGTGTGGCCCGCTCGTTTCGGGTCGGCAGATACAAGAGTTGTGCCCGTCGAGATGCTCTCAGCCAGTTTTCTGATTTCGTCTAAGATGGCAGATTGCTTGGGCGTGAGTTCGGCGTCGATCCTGATGCTTTCGATCTCAGGGTACGCATAGATACCTGGTCCACGTTTCTTAGATTCTCCGACGCAGTGGCGCTGACGTCTAATGACATATGGCGCCAGTGCGTCTGCCATGTCGGCCTGGATTTCGCGCGGATCGAGCTGCTTGCCCGCAAGACGTTCTTCGGCTTCCTTAATTGGTTGCGCGAGGTCTGCCTCAGACAGGAACATGTCTTCCATGCCAGACCGCTGACGATCCTCGAAGTTCTGCTTGAGAGCGCGGAGTGTGTTCAACTCGGATGCTCTCTCGCGTCCTCGCTTGAGGTTGTCGTTGATCCTCGCTGTGATTTCGGGGGGCACATAGATCGACGCACGCCGTTCATGAAAGGCGAGCAATCCGTCCAAGCCCTGGTTTCCCATCAGTGTCGCTGACAGGCAAGACGTCCAGATCGCAGGGCTTTGCTCGAAGACGAGGGAACGTCTCGACGGGGCGAGATAGCGGGAGTTCAATCGATGGCTCTCGTCCACAATCATAGACGCTGATGACCGGGCGCCTCGATTGATCTCAGCCAGCTCTTCGGCTTGATCGCCTTTCTTTTGGGATAATTGGCTATGCTTAATGAGATCAAGATTGGAGGGCTTGATCTTGGTCCAATTGCTGAGAACGCTTGCCGGAATGATGCCGAGCGCACCATTGCGCGTTTGATCGGGTCGTTCGTTACCGTGTCGATGCACAACACTGGAATGCATCGTTGGCAAAACTGTCGCCAAGTGCTTGCCGATGTCTGTCTTACCTGCACCTGTCGGAGCTTCCACAAATGCAAACCCGTGCTCGTAGGCTGTACCTGCGGCCTCGTAGACGAGATCTGTCTGGAACGGCAGCGGCGAACGCCCAGCGGCGCCGTCACCGCCGACACGCCAGGGCGAAAAGGATGTCATTTCGTGAACTGTTCGGGCGAGGGCTTCTTCGGCGCTTACAGGCCTCAGAAGTGCCCTAAGGATCTCGAGTGCTTGTTCAGTCCAGTCGGTACCAAGCGTCCAGAAGTCTTCGGCAGCTGCGCGACGCGTTGTGGCAAGATTAGGGAAAGCTTGAAGATCGTCGACGTACTCGAGGTTGCGTCTTAGCCCGCCAACCGAAAAGTTGGCGCTGCCTGCGAGCGCTCCTGTGTCACTGATAAAGAGCTTCGCGTGAAGCATAGCATAGGTGCGACCGAACCGTTCTCGAGCTAAGTCACTATCGAAGATACGAAGCGAGATAGCTCCGGATGCAATCGCATCGTAAGCCAGGACCGCCCGCAGCTCGTCGAGGGAACGAAGCGAAAGCCCGCGCGTTTCGAGGAAATAGTCACGGGCCTCTTCCGAGAGCCCGCGTCCGCTTCCGTCGAGGCGGCCTTGGTTGTCGGTATTCGTGCCGAATATGATCCGAATCGTTCCAGGGGGGTCGGATACAACGCTTGGCCGAACCCGAAGTATGATCGACATCGCGGACAGAAAGTCCTGGTATCCGGTCACGACGAGAGCGTTCGATCCATTCAGAGTGCGCTCAACAAGTTTTTGGACCGATTGCTCACCGTTTGTCGCCCAAACCAGCTCATTCTGGGTAACGGTTTCGGACGGGGGTGTTGGCTCAACATCAACAGCCACAGCCTCTTGCTCGCGTTCCTTGGAACCACGAAACAAAAACCGTGATATGAAACTGTCTGCTCGCTCGCGCGCCATTCCGGTCACCTCAAGAGCAGTTTAGCGGTTCAAATGATTCCTCCAACCCATTGAATTCGGAACAATTCATATCAGGCTGGAAAAACTGTTGAGCCGGAACGTCTTTCCTTCGGGTCAGTCGCTCCGGCTCAGATGCGAGGTAATTCTCGCAAGTCTGGCCAAGTGGATAATCTTGGCTTGGTGGGTCCCGCGCGGGATCGCCGCCATCCCCACCGCCGCACTTGATCCGCCCCACCGTGCGGCGTCTCCTGCGCTCCCCGCGCTTCAATGGGTCCGGGTCCCCTTATGCAGTTCAGCCGAAATTGACAGAACTGCCTGGATCAGGAGGCCAAGGCCTCCGTCTCTGTGATCTTTTCGAACTCAGGCAGAAACTCGGAATGGTACATCTCGAGATACCGCGTGACGCGTGCATTGGTGATAAGCTTGGAGACGTAGCCACGCGCGAGAACCAGATCGAGGTGATCACTGCCATAGGTGTCCTCGACCAGGCGTAACTCTCGCTCCAGGTTCGCGGACTCGCGCTCCATCATTTCAAGCTGCTGACGTGAGATCCCCTTTACCGCCTTGGGCTTCTCGGGGTCTTTTAGTTGGCTCGCCGGCGTCGCCGCCAAAAGTGAGCGGGCATAGTTCACGGTGTACTTGTTCATCGTCACCATCAGCTCCGCGGCTTCGATCTGGCGCATCGGCTTCATCTTCTTCAGGATTTGGAACCCAGTCAGCGCGACTTGTTTGTCCTTAAGGAGCTCAGCTGCCTCCGGGCAGATCCCATCCAGAAGTCGCTTTTTGTCCTGCAAGGATTTGACGTTCACATTGAGCGCCCGGGCCAGCCTCTCTTCGGGCACTCCGCGTTCGAGCGCCTTCAGGATCATCTTGTGTTCCTGAATGGTGGCAAGGCGGCTGATGCGTTTGTTGTAGGTGAAGGCCTCGTCGTCCGTCGAAATCTGACACGGCGCATCCTTTTCGCCGAGGTCGCTCAGTATTGCGAGGCGCACGTGCCCATCGAGCAGCATGTATTTCTCGGGATCGGATTGGTCGCGGACCACGACGAGGGGTTCGACAAGTCCGACTTCCTTGATGGAAGCGACGACCTGGCGGTATTTCACCGTCTCCTTGGTTTCTTTCCGTACCGCATAGAGCGGGCAGATTTGCTTAAGCGGCAGTTGAATGAGCTCTTTTTCAAACGCCATGTTGATCGATTTGGAGCGTCCGGATCGTGTCATCAGATGTCTCCTGTTCGAGCGGCCAGGCGGTCGGAGAGGTTCTTGGGGATCGTCGCCAACCCTTCGGCCCTGAGAAGCGTGACAAAGTTTTCGTCATTCAGGAGTTTGCGCATGGCTTCTGTGATGAACATCAGCTCGTTGCGGGTCGCGGTCGCCTTACGCAGAAGAACTTGTTTCTTCTCGACGTCGTTTTGGTAGGTCCGGATCAAGCTATCTACGGACAGCGTTCGTCTCTTCGTCCGATCCGCGGTTGGTTGTCCTTTCCCGTATTGTTGACGTGCCTCGACCAGGCGTTTTGCAGCCATCAGCCGGCCGCCGCGCAGCTGGTTGTTCTCATAAGCCTGCCGCAGAACGACCTGCACTTCGGTATCTTTTGCTTCAGCGATATCGACGGCAACGCTGACCGGAAGCTTTCCGCTCTCAACGGCTCTGAGCAGCCTATGCTCGCCGCTCTCGAGGAGCCGAAGGACGCCGCGGACATACTTGAGAGAAAGCTGGGTTTTTCGTGCGATTTCTGGGCCAGAGTAGCCGCGTTCCTTCAACCCTTTGATATCGCGCAGAAGGTCGAGGGCCCGATGCTGACGGCGCGCCAGGTTCTCCACCAGGCTCATCACCAGGCAGTCTTCGCTGCTCGCGTCTATTACGATCGCAGGGATTTCCGTTTGGCCGAGCTCCTCGAAGGCCTCGAGGCGTCCTTGGCCACAAACGAGATCATATCGCAGACCATCTTCGCCGTTTCGTGCTGCGACGGTGATTGGCCGCTTCAGACCGAGCTCAGAAATGTTGTCGACGATCTCGCGAAATGCCTTTCGATTCCTCACGCGCGGGTTCACCACGGTGATGCGATCCATCGGGATCAATTCGGCTGCTTGGGGTTGCAGGTCTGGCATCAGGCCACCTCCGGTACTGGGACATGGACCGCCATGTCGAACAAGGGTTCGAGCGTCTCAAAGCGATACGCATCGAGCGACAAACCGTTGTGCTCGGCCAGGCGGATGCGGGGAAGGGTCATGTCGAGGCTTGGGAGCAGGTAGTAATCGAGTGGACGCTGGTTCGGCTGATCCATGCGCACAGCGATGGTGATGTCAGGCTTGAGGCTCATGTCGAAGCGGATGTTCCACCGGAGAGACCCCGCATTGGTTTCGCTGCAGCGGACGATGACGAGAGACGCGGTGAATTCGCCGTTGATGGTGAGCAGGTCTGTTCGGGGATGCCGCTCCACTTTGCCGCCCGAAGCCTCGATGCCGGCAATCGTCTCGGCGACAATGTCCGGATGGAGCTCGCGCAAGCGTCGATTGATCTCGATGTATCTGTAGTCCCGATCCGGCTTAAACCCGACGAGTTGGTAGGCGCGTAGCAGGCTGCCAAACCGTGATCGGTACGCGCTGCTCGATGGCAACGCTTCGGCTTCATCGATAACGAGACCAGACAGAAAACCCTCGGCCTCGAACACCTCCTTCAGACCCTCGAGCATTTCATCGTCAGTGAGTTTGCTCGATCGCGCGTTGATGATGGCGTTTGCGGCGGCAAAGAGATCAGGATCGACGATCCCCTCGAAAGCGCCTTCGGCTCGAACCCAGATCTCGGGATCGTTTTGGACACGCCGCTTCTTCAGTTTGAAGGAACTCCGGTTCCAGACATTGTTGCCGATGTATTTCTCGTTGATCAGGATTTGATGCACGGTCCCGCGTGTCCAGGCGCGGTCGAGGTCTGTTAGAATGCCGAGGGCATTCAGAGCCTCGGCAATTTCGGTTTCGGATTTGCGATCTTCGACGAAGGTGTGGAAGATCTCTTGGACGACAGCGATCTCTTCCGCGGGTCCCGGTACAAGGGTGACGCGATCCGTCTGAATGCTCTTGTGCTCGCCACGCTCCAGGATGCCTTTCGCGCCCCCATGCTCGTCGATCAGCATGCGCCGCAGGCCGAAGCCGGGCGGACCGCCTTGGCGATAGCCGAGTTCGATCAGGCGACATTGACCGGTGAACACCTTTTGCGAGAGTTCCCGGCTGTATTCTCCCGCCATGGCGCGCTTGACGCCTTTGACAATCGTGGAGACCGGGCTGCCATCATTCTCGAATTGCTCGGCGCAGTAGATGACGGAAATGCCGGCGCGTTTACAAATGTATTCATAATAGGCGCTCTCGTCCGCATCCTGGAACCGGCCCCAACGGCTGATGTCGTACACCAGCACGGCCTCGTAGTCTGCGCGACCGGATTGAATATCGTCGATGAGCTGCTTGAGCCCGTCACGACCCTGGATCCTTAAACCGCTCTTGCCCTCATCCGAATAGGTACGGACAATCTCGATACCGCGTTGCTCCGCATAATGTGCGATCGCGTCCGACTGGTTTTCGGTCGAATAGCGTTGGTGCTCTGTCGACATGCGGACGTATTGCGCGGCGCGCCGAGGCGGCGCTCCCTTTGGAGCCATTGCGCTCTGGTCATGTCCGTCCCTCCAGCTCAAGTGCCGAGCCCTTCATTTTTCGCCTTTGCCAAATCGGTAGGAATGCCTGTGATTCCATAGGGCCGAAGCATAGACGCGGAGGTTCGGAAAAATGTTTCCTAAGATGGGCAAGACTTTTCCAGATGACGACGAATGGAAGGTCGATCGATTAAAATACCAAGTGGCAATTGCGGCCGCGTTAAAGCGGGAGCTGGGCGGATCTCATCGGGCGATCAAGATCGTGATGCGCTGGACGGGGGTCTCGGAGCGAACGGCCAAGAACTGGCTTGCGGGCTCCCACGGTCCGGCTGGAGAACACCTGGTCGAGCTCATGCGGAATTCGAACGAGGTTTTGGCAGCCGTGCTCTCGCTGGCCGGGCGAGGTGAGTTGAGGATGGGGGCGGGACTTCACGAAACCCGCCAGACCCTTCTTCAGTTGCTCCAGGTCTTAGACGGCCTTCTCGGAACTTCCGAGGCAGGGGTTGGTGAAAACGAGTAGGCGGCGTTTCGCGCCAAGTGCGCGGCTCTCCTGAGTAGAGCGACGTTCAATTCGAACTCGCTTCACTCGATCAAAACCGAGAAAATTCAGAAAGTTAGGAAACCTCCCGGAGTTCCCCGGGTGTTCCCGTCTGCCGCCATTTTAGTAGAGATGGGGTAATCGGGTTGCGAGTCGCCCGGCTGATGACCGTTGGGATAAAGTCCTTCAGGCTTTGGCGGATCTTTTGATCTACCAGTTTGAAACCGGAAGGAGGAATGACAATGCACTATTATGTTGGTCTGGATGTCTCGTTGAAGGAGACGTCGATTTGCGTAGTGGACGAGTCCCGTCGCGTTGTGAAGGAGGGTACGCCTTGCGAGGCTACCGAGTGTTGGTCTTGGATCTCGATCCGCAGGCAAGTCTGACCACCTTTTTCGGCTTTCGGCCCGAGCTCGAGTTCGCCGAAGGCGGCACAATCTATGATGCCCTGAGATATGAAGAACAAGTTCCGCTCTCATTCACCCAGAAACATTCGAGAAAGCCAAGGATGCAGTAGGAGCTCAGAAAGCGTCATGCGCGATTTTCATCATGCTAGAACTTGGAAAACGCATCAGGGACTTTGGAGCGTATTTTCACAGTATCACCTTGGGCCAACGTCAAGACCAATTTGATCCAGTGGCTTTGATCAAGCGTCTGTCTAAAACTGCTATGCAATCCGCCTAGTGTCCACCGCGGTGGACGTCTGATCGGCAAATGGTCCAATGACGCGCGGTCTCTCCACGCGCATCAACGCCACGAAGCCAAAATCCACTAACGCGATACTGCGCGGTCATTCCGTGTTCCTCCAACCGGCCAATGTCCACCGCGGTGGACAGATCAGGCACCAAGTCTCACAACTCACATGCGCGACAGCCGCTCTTCGTCATCCACCACTTCCAAACAACCTTTATTGTCAGCCCAGGCCCACAGGACGATGTTGAAGTCCGATGACGACGCACCCTTCGCAAAACTCTTGATCAGGAGCCCCGCAAACCGATCTGCTATGAGAGCGCGTGCTAACTCCTGTGTCGGCACCAATTGGCCATCGAGCATCTTCATGCGCCATGCAGGGTCGCCAAGCATCGCCTCGACAGCGCCATACCGGTCAAGTCCGTCCTGATCGCGGGTATCGAAAATAGGCCCAAGGTCGGCCTTGTAGGACACGAGGATAGTGGGTTGCAGGCTGCCGACCTGGTTGGCTTCTCTAAGAGCGGTCGCGGGATCCAGCGAGGTGTAGAGCGCAGGGGTGCCCTTGGCGTTAAAGCGCCCTCCATACAGTTCAGCGCCTCGTCCGGACAGAGGTTCACGCGCATAGACCGGGTTCAGGGCGCGATAGAGTGGCCCTGTGTAGCGCCCATCTTTCAGCGGCATCAGGCAAAGACGCCCGCATCGACCGCATCGATGTATTCCAGAACTTGCTGAGCTTTGCCTTCCTGCACCAGCTGCATGGCTGTCCGGCCATCAAAGCCGGGCAGGGGCTCTGACCGGTACCATGCATAGGCCATCAGTTCCGAGCCGAAGCGCGGTTCGACTTTGTTCAGCACCTCTACCAATTCGCGCAGACGGCGCTGCGTCTTGTCCGAACCGATGCGGGCTCGCCTCTGCAACGCGTCTTTGCCCAAGCCGACGGTCAATGCGATCTCTTCTGCTGATGTGCGTAGCACCGCGGCGATCTTGCGCGGTTCGAATTGCCCAGCTTCAGCAAAGTTCGTGATGTGCATGATATAGGCTCCTACAGTGATACTGACGTTATATAGCGGCAATATTGCTGAAAATCAAGCTGTCAGGAGGTACTGTGCCCTCGTTTCCCATGCTAATCCGTAACGCTTTATAGCTCTGAGCGTCGGAAATCCTAATTTTTGGGCTTGAGAAGTCGCCGTAGGCGCGTTTTTTGCCGATCGAGAACGTCAGATAAGTTATTGAAAATATGCCAAAGACTGCGGCAGTCGGACCGGGTTTGCCGATATGGCTTGCCGATCTTGGACCAGAACCGGCACTTATTGCATGCAGTCACTGGGGTCCGCAGTGGTGTCGGGCCATTGACAGTTACCTCAGACTAGTTGGCTGGTGGAAAGTAAAAGCGGACTTCGGGTTTTGTGACTGACGGATGAGGGCTTTGGGGTCCCTCAGATGGGTCCGGGCCGGATTCCGGTCTGCCATTCCGGATGAAGGGCATTCCCATGCAAACAGGTGTCTTCCGCGGGTGGCGCGGGACGGATCTGTAGACCCTGACCTTTCAGGTGCCGGCAGGCCCGTCTCGCTGACCACCTACATCGACATGGTCGAAGAGCTCGGCGCGAGGATCCTCAACGATCCGCGGTCCCGTCAGTCAATCTGATCACCAATTCTCTCACCAACACTCGAAAGGAGGCCAGCCATGGCCCGATCCCGCACGCCCAAATTCGATGCCTCCGAGGTAATCACAAACGAAATCATCCGCATCATCGAGCGCGGCGTCCTGCCCTGGCGCAAGCCTTGGACCGCTGGCGGCAGCTCTCGTCCCCCGCGCGTGGGCGGTGAACCCTACCAGGGCGTGAACAACTTCCTGCTGACGATGCGAACGGTGATGGCGGGCCACAGCTCGCCATTCTGGATGACGTTGCCGCAGGCCAATGCCTTGGACGCAAAGGTTCGCAAGGGCGAGAAGTCGTCTGTCGTCGTCTACTACGGACAAAGCCGGACGAACGCCGCCGATGAGGATAGTCGCAGCGATGGGGATGATAGCTCAGAGGAAGCCCGCATCTTCCGCTTCCAGAAATCCTACCGCGTGTTCAATGCCTGCCAGATCGAGGGCCTGCCCGACAGTTTCTTCCCAGATCCGGAGCCGGCACCCGAACATCCACCGGCCGAGCCCATCCCACACATGCAGACGTTTTTCGACGCCATCGACATCACGACCGTCTTCACGGGGACGGAAGCGTACTATTTGCCCCCCGTGGACAAGGTCTACATGCCGTCTATCACGCGGTTCCAGGACCCGCGCAATTTCTACGGGGTCTGGGCCCATGAGCTGGCCCATGCCACCAAGGCGCGCCATCGGCTGAACCGCGACTACGGCCTCTCACGCTTCGGCAACACGGCCTATGCACGCGAAGAGATCGTCGCCGAGCTGACCTCGGTGTTCCTTGGCCAGACGCTCGGCTTTACGGCACATACGCTCGAGATGAACGCAGCGTATCTCTACAATTGGCTGCGCGTTCTGCGCTCGGACAAGGGCGCCATCTTCAAGCACGCCGCTGACGCGCAGCGCGCCTGCGACTACCTGATCGCACGGTCGGAGGCGGGCAGGGCAGGGGAGGTCGACCAGGCCGCTTGAGGGGATGTGTGTCGGCAAAGGGAAAGCAGGCTTTGAGAAGGGTGTTTCAAACTTCTCAAAGGACAGACCCATGGGGCTACAAGGATATGGAGGAGAGCGCTGGCCCGAAGGAGTCGCGCGCGCCACTGAGCCTGTTGGCCCTACTGTCCGAGCTGAAAGACGAAGGCAGCTACGCCCATGCATGGCGTCAGCGCTGCCAGGACTGGGCGTCGATCCCGGACTACGAGGAAGGCGACAAGATCAAGCTTGCAAAACCGGTGACGCTCACCGATGGCAGCACCTGCCAGATTGTCACCGCGACCCACTACAGGCCCGGGCGGCAAAAACGCCGCTGCTACCGCATCGAGGAAACCGGCGGGCTCGTGCGCCTGTCGAAAGCGACGCTTGCCGGCTCGGAGCTGCTCCGCTCCGCGAAGAGTGAAGCCAGTCCGGTGCTGGCGGAGTATCTCGCGGGGCGAAACTAGGTCCTGCGCCGAACCGTTGATCGACCTGCCCGGCGACAGCAGATCCTGCGGCTTATCTTGACAAGGCAATGCAAATGCATTACCTATCGCAGAAAGCAAGGACCCCATTCTTTCAGGAGACTGCCATGACAGTGCTCGCACAAGATGTCTCGAAACTCACGGACCGGTATCAGACGACCGTTCCGGCGGGTGTGCGCAAGCAGCTCAAGCTGGGCAAGGGCGACCAGATTCGCTACTGCACCGAGCCGAGTGGCAGGGTCTATATCGAGCCCGTGCGCGCCGAAGAGGATGATCCCGCGCTCGGCGCCTTTCTCGATTTTGTCGAGGCCGATATCAAGGCGCATCCGGACCGCATTCGGGCGTTCGATGGGGCTTTGCACGACCGTCTTGTAGCACTGGTCGGAGACGTTGACGTCGATCTGGATGCGCCGCTATCGCTCGAGGATGAATGAACGGCGATAGCGTGCCCGCCCACGCGCCCCTCGTCGTAAATGGATGGTCGATTTATGCGCATCCGCTCTTTCTGGACCAGCTCGAAGGGCTGACCCTGGAGGTCGAGGCGCGCAAGGCTCGCGATCCCAAGACCTGGCACAAGAAAAATTCCACGAAACGGCTGGCCGCCATCTTCAAGCTGGTGACCGAGGTCATACCGGCGGATCCGGGTGCCGCGGCGTTCCGGCAAGGCAGTACACTCGGCGATCACCGCAAGCACTGGTTCCGGGCGAAATTCTACCAGCAGTATCGGTTGTTCTACCGCTTCAACAGCGATGCCAAGGTCATCGTGCTGGCCTGGGTGAACGATGACAAGACCCTGCGCGCCTACGGCAGCAAGACGGATGCCTATGCGACGTTCAAAGGGATGCTGGAAGATGGCAACCCACCTGACAATTTCGACGCGCTCTTGAAAGAAGCTGCGGCGGCGGACAAGCGGTTCGAGACGTCCCTTGAAGCGGCGCCTGATCGGTAAGTGGGGTCGAATGCCGGAGGGGGGCAGGTCACCTACACTAAGGCTGTCCATAAGGGGGTGGTTCTTCGTTACAATCTCCCGTCACCTTTGAGCCGAGTGAAATGGGCGACATTGGTGTGCCAGATGGCTGGTACGATGAAATTCTCAGAAGTCCCACCATATCCGTACACCTGCCGTTCGCTTCAACAGGAGCGAACTGGTAAGATGCGGATGGGGTGGATGGCGTCTGCAGCCAACCGTCGCGCTTTGCGGCAAACTGCAGAAGACATCTTCTGCAAGGAA